>DASSAD010000360.1:0-7763 GCA_035685725.1 Amycolatopsis sp.
CGGCTACGCTATATAGACGTGAGCCGACGCGCGAAGATCGTTTGTACCCTGGGCCCCGCCACCGCCACCGCGGACAAGATCCGTGCTCTGGTCGACGCCGGGATGGATGTCGCCAGGATGAACTTCAGCCATGGCAGCCACAGCGACCACAAGCAGGTCTACGACCTGGTGCGCGCGGCCGCCGCGGAGTCCGGCCGTGCGGTCGGCATCATGGGCGACCTCCAGGGCCCGAAGATCCGCCTCGGCACCTTCGCCGGCGGTCCCGTCGAGTGGCGCACCGGTGACGAGGTGCGCATCACCGTCGAAGACGTCGCCGGCACTCACGAGCGCGTTTCGACGACCTACAAGGGCCTGGCCCGTGATGCCAAGCCCGGTGACCGCCTGCTCGTCGACGACGGCAAGGTGGGCCTGGTCGTCACCGGCGTCGAGGGACCGGATGTGGTCTGCGAGGTCACCGAGGGCGGTCCGGTCAGCAACAACAAGGGCGTCTCGCTGCCCGGCATGGACGTGTCCGTGCCCGCCATGTCCGAAAAGGACATCGAGGACCTGGAGTTCGCGCTTCAGCTCGGGGTGGACTTCGTCGCGCTGTCCTTCGTGCGCTCGCCGGCCGACATCGACCAGGTGCACCAGGTGATGGACCGGGTCGGCAAGGGCCGGGTGCCGGTGATCGCCAAGCTGGAGAAGCCCGAGGCGGTCTACAACCTCGAAGCCATCGTGCTCGCCTTCGACGGCGTCATGGTGGCCCGCGGTGACCTCGGCGTCGAGCTGCCGCTGGAGCAGGTTCCGCTGGTGCAGAAGCGCGCGATCCAGATCGCGCGGGAGAACGCCAAGCCGGTCATCGTGGCCACCCAGATGCTCGACTCTATGATCAACAACTCGCGCCCGACCCGCGCCGAGGCCTCCGACGTGGCCAACGCCGTGCTCGACGGCACCGACGCGGTGATGCTCTCCGGGGAGACCAGCGTCGGCCGCTACCCGATCGAAACGGTGCGGACGATGGGCCGGATCGTGGAGGCCGTCGAGGCGGACTCGCCGACCGTGCCGCCGCTGTCGCACGTGCCGCGGACCAAGCGGGGCGTGATCTCCTACGCGGCGCGGGACATCGGCGAGCGGCTCAACGCGAAGGCACTCGTCGCGTTCACGCAGTCCGGCGACACCGTGCGCCGGCTCGCCCGGCTGCACACCCGGCTGCCGCTGCTGGCCTTCACCCCCGAGGAAAGCGTGCGTACCCAGCTGACCATGACGTGGGGCACCAACACCTACCTCGTCCCGCAGGTGGACTCGACCGACCAGATGATCCAGCAGGTCGACCACGCGATGCTGGAGATGGACCGCTATCAGCCCGGTGATCTCGTGGTGATCGTGGCCGGCTCGCCCCCCGGCACCATCGGTTCGACCAACCTGATCCGCGTGCACCGGCTCGGTGAGGACGACCACGCTTAGCGGTCGATTCCGCGCCGAGACACTAAGGTCGGAATCCATGACGGAGCTGGCGCGGGATGCCGCCGCCGAACTGGACGCGGCGGCGGTCGCGGGCGGGCAGCCGGTGCTCGATCGCCTGATCGCGCTGCTGGACCTGGAGAAGATCGAGGAGAACATCTTTCGCGGGGTGAGCCCGCGGCATTCGTCGGTCCGGGTGTTCGGCGGCCAGGTCGCGGGGCAGGCGCTGGTCGCGGCCGGGCGGACGGTGCCGGCGGAGCGCAAGGTGCACTCGTTGCACGCGTACTTCATCCGGGGCGGCGACCCCAGCGTGCCGATCGTGTACGAGGTGGAGCGCACCCGCGACGGTCGGTCCTTCACCACCCGCCGGGTGATCGCGGTGCAGCACGGCAAGACGATCTTCTCGCTCTCCGCGTCGTTCCAGCTCCGCGAGGACGGGCTGGAACACGCCGACGAGATGCCTGACGTGCCCGCGCCCGAGACGCTGCCGACTTTCGCCGAACGGATCCGGGACTTCCCTGGCCTGTCCCACTCCCGGCGCCAGCCGCGCCCGATCGACATCCGCTATGTCAACGATCCGCCCTGGGTGACGCGCGGGACGGGCCGGCGCAGCAGCCGGAACCAGGTCTGGATGCGTGCGGACGGCAAGCTGCCGGACGAGGAGCTGCTGCACGTCTGTGTCCTCACTTATGCCTCTGACATAACGCTGCTGGACTCGCCGCTGGCGCGGCACGACGTGTACTGGGAACTGGACAAGGTGATCGGCGCGAGCCTGGATCACGCGCTGTGGTTCCACCGGCCGTTCCGCGCGGACGAGTGGTTTCTCTACGACACCGCGACGCCCAGTGCTTCCGGCGGTCGTGGGTTGGCCACCGGGCGGTTCTTCTCGGCCGACGGCAGCCTGATCGCCACCGTCGTGCAGGAGGGCCTGCTCAGGGTCGTCCGGCCGTAGCCCCGCCCGGCGGCCCCTGCCGACCGGGTGCCGTGCACGATCTCCCGTGTTTGCGGTGGGCGAACACCGCTTCGAAACGCCGGAATTCCCCACGACTGAGGTGAAAACCCCGGCTCCTTACCCGCGACCCGGTGCCGGGTTCACGGGTAAGGGGTCGATTCGGGCGGGAAACTGCGTGATCGTCCGATGTCGGGAGGGTGCCCTCAGCGCGATTCTGGGGTTCGTCAGAGTGGAACCACAGGAAGAGGGGAACTTCCGATGCGCAACGACTGGGTGTTCGACCTGCGGCAGGCGGAGATGGCCTACCGGACCGAAGAGCTGTACCGAGCCCGACGCGGTGCCCGACGCGGTGCCCGGCGCGAGGGTGTCCGGTGGTGGAAGCGGCGCCGGCGCTCGGCCGAGGTCCAGATACCCGAACAGCGGCGACCGGCGCACGACCGGAGCCCGTGGTCTGGTCAGGTCCGGTGACGCGGAGACCGGTTCGATCACCTTTGCCCGGAGTCTCCTGATTCGGTGGTTCCGGGCCGAAAAGGCCGGTGTCGGCTCCCGGTTTCCAGCCCGTTCAGGAGGAATCCGGGAGCCGACGGGGCTGACGACGCGCTGACGGAGGGGACTGACCGGGGGACTGACGGGGGGCTGACGGGGGGCTGACGCGGGCTGACAGGACTGACGCCGTGGTGACGCGAATTGGGCTGGAAGCGAAAAACAGTACGGAATTGTCCGTGGGGTGCGAGAGAATGCGTCTTGTGCCACGACTGGGTTCCGGAATTCCGCTCGTCGCGCGCGTCGACGAGCTGCGCGGGCTGCGCGCGGCCTTCAGCCGTGCCGCGCGCGGGGACGCCGGTGCCGTACTCGTCGCCGGCGACGCCGGAGTGGGCAAGACGCGGCTGCTCACCGAACTCGGTGAGCTCGCGGCGGAACGCGGCGCGCTGGTGCTGACCGGACGCTGCCTGGACGTGCGCGAAGGCGGCCTGCCCTACCTTCCCTTCGCGGAGGCGCTCGCCCCACTGGCCGGCGTGGACGAGGAGATCGTCGCCGCTCCGGTCCGGCTGCGCCCGGCGCTGGGCCGGCTGCTCCCGCTGCCCCAGACCGGCCCGCCCGTCATCGGGGACCACACGCCCCCCGGCTCCATGCCCGACATGCCGCATCGCGTGCGCTCGGAACAGGATCTCGGCCAGTTGCAGCTGTTCGACGCGGTGCTCGGGGTGCTCACCGACATCGCCGCGCACCGGCCGGTGGTGCTGGTGCTGGAGGATCTGCACTGGGCCGACGGATCGACCCGGAACCTGCTGTCGTTCCTGGTTTCCCGGCTGCGCGGGCAGCGCCTGCTGATCGTGGCCAGCTACCGGGACGAGGACGTCCATCGAAGACATCCGCTGCGTGCCCTGCTCGTGGAGCTGATCCGGCTTCCCGTGGTGAGTGAGATAGCGCTGCATCCGCTCGGCGCCCTCGACGCGCGTGCCTTCGTGGAGGCGCTCGCGGACGGACCACTGCCGCCCGAGGTGATCGCCGATGTGGTGGCACGGTCGGAGGGAAATCCGTTCTTCGCCGAGGAACTGCTGGCCTCGCGCGCCGAAGGCGACGATCTGCCGGCCGGGCTGGCCGAGGTCCTGCTCGCGCGGCTCGAACGATTGTCCGGCGACGCCCGCCGCGTGCTGCGCATCGTTTCGGTGGCGGGGGACGAGGTGATGCACGCCGCGATCGCCGAGGTCTCCGGCCTGGGGGAGCTGGAACTGGAGGAGGCGCTGCGCGAAGCGGTGCAGCATCACGTGCTCGTGATCGAGCGCGGCGCCTACACCTTCCGGCACGCGCTGTTGCAGGAGGCCGTCTACGGCGATCTGCTGCCGGGCGAGCGCACCCGGATGCATGCCGCGTATGCGGCCCGGATCCGGCGGACTCCGCAGGGCCGCGGCCACGACGCCAAACTCGCCTACCACAGCCTGCAGAGCAAGGATCTGCGCACCGCGCTGCCCGCGCTGTTGCGCGCGGCCGACGAGGCCGAACGCCTCGGCGCTCCGGGCGCCGCGCTCGGGCATATCGAGCAGGCGCTGGAAATCTGGGACGCGGTGGACGAATCCGCTCGTCCACCCGACACCGACGAGTTGCGCCTGCTGCACGAGGCCTCCTATTTCGCGGGCACCTCCGGGGAGCCGGAGCGCGCGATCGCCTACGCGCGCTCGGCGGCGTCGGCCTTGCGCCCGGACAGCGAGGTCGACTGGGCCGCCCGCACCTGGCGCCGGGTCGCCGAGGCCCTGATCAACGTCGAGGGTCACTTCGACGAGGCGGTCGAGGCGATCGGCCGCGCCTGGGACCTGGTGGCCGAAAGCGCGCCCAGTCGCACCCGGGCCTGGGTGCTGGCCACGCGCGCGGCCATCCAGCGGGGCATCGACCGGCACGCGGATTCGCTGTGGAGCGCGCGGACGGCCGTGGCGGACGCCCGCGCGGTGGGCACGGTCGGCGCCGAGGCCTCGGCGTTGATCACCTTGGGGGCGCTGGCGGACAACACGGCGAACTTCGCGGAAGCCCGCGCGCACCTTGCGGACGCGGAACGCAAGGCACGTAGCGTCGAAGCGTTCACGGTCGAGCTGAAAGCCCTGCTCTTCCTGGCGATGAGTTATGAGGACCAGTGCGAGATCTCCGCGGCCGCGGAGGTCTACGAGCGGGGCATCCGCCGGGTCGAGGAGACCGGGCTCAGCTGGAGCATCTACGGGCTGGAGCTGCGGGCCCGGCACCTGTGGCTGCGCTATGTCAGCGGGGACTGGCCCACCGAGGCCACGCCGCGGCCCGGCCGGGGGGTGTCGAGCGTGCTGGCGGCCCGGCTGACGGCGTCCTGGCTTCCACTCGCGGTCGCGCGGGGCCGGTTCTCCACGGCGTCCCGGCTGCTCACCGAACTGCGCCCGCACTGGCCCGCCGAGCCGTTCACCGCGCTGGCCAGCGGTGCCGGCGCGGAATTGGCGCTCTGGCAGGAGGATTACGCGCGGGCCATCGCGTTGGCCACGGAGATCATCGGCTTTCTGCGCGCCACGCACCGCGACTGGCTGCTCGCCGGAATCAGGTTGGGGTCGCTGGGCATCGAGGCCGCCGCCGCCCAGGCCACGCGGGCCCGGCTTCGCGGAGACGGGGCGGCCGCCGCGGCCGCGGTGAGTGCGGGCGAAGATCTCCTGGCGACGGTGCGGCACTGCGCCGAGCACGGGGTTCCGCGCTCCGGTGAGCTGGGCCCGGAAGGGCGCGCGTGGCTGGCGCGGGCGGAAGCGGCGGCGACCGGGCTGGCCGGGCCGGCGGACCCGGAGGCGTGGTCGGGGGCGGTCGCGGCGTTCGGTTACGGCGCCGTCTACGAGCAGGCGGTCAGTCGCTGGCGGCACGCCGAGGCGCTGCTCACCCGGGGTGAGACGGACGTCGCGGTCAAGGAAGTCCTCGAAGCGCACGATGTCGCCGACCGGTTGCGGGCGATGCCGTTGCGGAACGCGGTCCGGGACCTCGCGCGCCGGGCCCGGATCGAAGTTCCGGGCGTGGCGGTCGAATCCGTGACGTCCCAGCGGAAGCCGGTGGATCCGCTCACCGAACGGGAGCGCGCGGTGCTCGAACGGGTCGCGCTCGGCCGTACCAACCGTCAGGTCGGCGAAGAGCTTTACATCAGCGAGAAAACGGTGAGTGTGCACCTGTCGCGGGCCATGGGCAAGCTCGGTGCGGCCCGGCGTGCCGAGGCGGTGGCCATCGCCTACGACCGCGGTCTGCTCAGCCGGCCCGTGGCAGAGGAGTCCGGCTGAGACTCGCTTTCCGGCGGCAGCCGTGTTCCGGCACCGCGTGACACGGCGTCCGCGTCAGCGGCCCGGAAGCCGGTTCAGCAACCGGATTCCCGCCGACATCCCGCGAGCCCACAGGCGCGGGGGGACGGCGCGCGGCGGGCGAAAGCGCAGACCCCGCTGCACGGCGATGGATTGCGCCTCGGTGTACTTGAGGAGACCTTCGGCTCCGTTGCGACGGCCGAGCCCGGACTCCTTCATCCCGCCCATGGGCAGCCCGATGGTGCCGAATGTGGCCGCATACCCCTCGTTGACGTTGACCGTGCCGGCCTTCAGCCGCGCCGCGATGGCCGAGCCGGCGTCGGTGTCGCCCGCCCAGACGCTCGCGTTCAGGCCGTAAGCCGTGTCGTTGGCACGGGCGATGGCGTCCTCGACGTCGTCGTAGCCGTAGATCGAGACCACCGGACCGAAGGTTTCTTCGGAGAACAGTGCGACGTCCTCGCCGACACCGGAAAGCACCGTGGGCTCGTAGAACAGCGGGCCGAGATCGGGCCGGGCCTGCCCGCCGGTGAGCACCCGCGCGCCCTTGGCCCGCGCGTCTTCGACGTGCGCCGACACGGAATCCAGTTGCGCCGCCGTGGTCAGCGAGCCCATGTCCGCGCCGTACCCCAGTTCGGCGCCCAGCCGCAGTGCCTGGGTCTTGGCCACGAAGGCTCGCGTGAACTCCTCGCGAATGCTTTCGTGCACGTAGATCCGTTCCACGGACACGCAAAGCTGACCGGCCGAGGAGAAACAGGCGGTGACCGCGCCGGTGGCGGCCTTGGCGACCGGGGCGTCCGGGAGCACCAGCATCGGGTTCTTGCCGCCGAGTTCGAGCGAGTATCCGGTCAGCCTGCGGGCGATCTTGCCGGCCAGGTCCTTGCCGGTCGGGGTGGACCCGGTGAAGCACAGGTAGTCCGGTTCCCCGACGAGCGCGTCGCCGATCTGCGAACCGCGGCCGAGCACGATCCGCCAGACTCCCGCCGGGAGCCCGGCTTCCTCGGCCAGTTCGTGCAGCCACAACGCGGAAAGCGCGGTCTGGTTGTCCGGCTTCTGCACCACCGCGTTCCCGGCGACCAGTGCGGGGAAGACGTCCATGGCCGTCAACGCGAGCGGGTAGTTCCACGGCGAGATGATGCCGACGACACCCTTGGGGTGCCGGAGTTCCCGTGCCGTGGTGAGGAAGGGAAACGCGCCGGCGACCCGTTTCGGGGCGAGGATGCGCGCGCTGTGCCTGCCGTAGAAGCCCGCGACCAGCGCGGTCGCACTCACCTCGTCGAAGGCGTCGATTCTGGCTTTGCCCGCTTCCAGTTGCACCAGATCGAGGATCTCGTCCTGCCGCCGCAGGATGAGGTCGTAGAGACGCGCCAGTACCCGCTGGCGCTCGGCCGCCGGACGGGCCGCCCACGCGGGCTGCGCCGCGCGCGCCTCGTCGAAAACCTCGCGGACGTCGGCATCGGTGGCCTGCGGCAGGGTCGCGGTGAGCAGCCCGGTGAACGGTGCGCGGGCTGCCACGGTTGCGGAATCGGCTCCGCCCGCGGCGCGGCGGACGAGTTGGGCGGCGCGGGCGGCCGAAGGCGCGCCCACGA
>DASSAD010000361.1:0-7392 GCA_035685725.1 Amycolatopsis sp.
GATGTCCACGTCGAGCGGATCTACGAGGTGATCAAGGACGGGACCAGCTACCCGCTCTTCCTGGCCACCTGCACGAAGGCTGCCCAGTAGCTCACCGACCGCAATGATCGAGCGGCAATTCGAACAGGCATCGCGCGCCGCTCAGGCGCCACCACCGCGGGCGGGCGCGACGCCTACACCTTGAGTCCTGCCAGGATGATGCGTATCCCGGCGCGGAATTCGGCCTCGGGATCGCTCATCGCGGCGGCGTGCGCGATCTAAGCTGGCGCGCCGACCGAAGCAGCGAATGACGGACCAGCCCCACAGTCCAGATTCAGGTTGTGGGGCACCGGCAACGGACTATGGTTCCCGCTGTGACCGACTCCTCCGTCTTGCACGACACCAGGGCTGCCTACGACGCCGTCGCGGCCCTCTACGCCGAGCGTTTCGGTAACGCGCTTGAGACCTTGCCGATGGAACGTGCGATGCTGGGCGCGTTCGCCGAACTCGTGCAGGCACACAACGCCGGACCGGTCGCCGACATCGGATGTGGCCCTGGCCATGTGACCGCACACTTGCACGCGTTGGGGCTGACCACCTTCGGCATCGACCTGTCCTCCAGGATGGTCGCCTTGGCCCGCCAAGCCCATCCGGACCTGCGGTTCGACGAGGGATCGATGACCGCCCTCGACCTCGCGGACGGAGTTCTCGGCGGCATTCTTGCGTTTTACTCCTTCATCCACACCCCACCGCGGCAACTGCCAGCAGTGTTCACCGAGTTCCAGCGAGTGCTGGCTCCAGGCGGCCACCTGCTGCTCGGATTCTTCGCCGGTGACGACCCGCTGCCGCAGGAATTCGACCACAAGGTCACGCTCGCCTATCGATGGTCGCCTGACAGTCTCGCGGAACTGTCGCGCCAGGCCGGGTTCGTCGAGGTGGCCCGGATGCTGCGCCAGCCCCACGAAAACGAGCGGCAGTTCCAACAGGCCCAACTGCTGGTTCGCAAGCCCCAGAAGCCCTGATCGCCCCGCCAGGCCGTGCTCGGCGAGTCTCCTCTCAAGCTCTGACGAGGCACTCGCGCACCCGCCGCCGCAACCGATTTGGCCACAATGGACGGTGAGTGAGTACGGAGAAGTACGCGTGCTCGTGCCGACAGGGGCTGTCGTGGGGGCGAGCACAGATGCCCAGCTCGGCTTTCCGCTTCGTGTAGTTTTTCTGCACCAAAGCAAGCTGACACGCCAATGACGGAAGGCAGGCGTACCGAGAGGTGCCGCTCGACTCCGGCAAGCCGCCGAGGGCCACAGCGGTCAACTCAACGCCCTCCTCTGCCGAGCCGGGCGCTCCGGTGGGACGGGTGCGGGGTCTAGACGAATGGCGGCGACCGAGATGCGTTGCCGGTGGTGTTCGGTCGGCCGGTCAGGAGGGTCGGTCGATGCGGGGCGCGGCTGTTGTCCGGGGTGTGCCGAACCAGCAGCAAAGCGCTTCTCGCAGCGCGGGCACGGCAGTGTCGGCGGGTTCGTTGGTGGTCGCGGCCCAGGCGATGTGAGCGTCCGGGCGGATCAAGAGGGCGTCGGCTGGTCGGTCATCGGTCTCGACGGTGTGGATGTCGACGCGGTGCTGCCAGTGGCGGGCGGTCTCGCGGACGTCTGGGCGGTCGGCAAGGTCGAGGAGGATGGGTCGGGCGGTGCGCGTGAGTTCCGCGACGCTGGTGGTGAGCGGCGACGCGCGCATCCGGCTGGGCAGGCCGTTGTTCACGGTCAGGATGGCGCCCGCCCGCGGGATCACCATCACCGCACTGTGCGAGTCCCGCGGTGCTTTTGATCACGATCCACAATGGAGTGTTCAGCGGGGCACAGGACCGCACCGGCGCAAGGTGACCGATCCGCGTTGGTCGGTCACCACACCAGCATCACGCGCAGGTTTGAATCCCGGTCGACCCCCAACGGATGGGAACAGCTCCGACGGTTCTTGCGGGGGCGCTTGGTCGTCCGGAACTCAACCGCCGGGCAGTCGCCAGGTCGTCGGGATCATTTCAGTCGCGGATGTCGTGGCCCTTCAGCTGTGCGCCACGGTCAGGGCGTAGAACTTGACCTTTGCGCCGTTGGTGGTGCTGTCGGACGAGGACTGGTTGTAGTCGCCCGCTTTGAAGTACTGGTGGTAGCCGGAAAAGCCGGAGGCGATCGGGTAACTGGTCGTCTGCCCGTTGACGGTGATCTGGATCTGGCCGCCGACGATCGCGATCACGTAGCTCCATTGCGTGCCCAGCGGCACGTTGGTCAGGGTGTGGGTGGTCTGCCCACCGCTGGGCGAGTTCTCCAGGCCCAGGACCACGTCGCCGTTGGCGTGGTAATAGAGTTCGAGCAGCGGCTTGGTCGACGAGCCGCCGCTGCCGAGGTGAATCTGCCCGACACAGACGCTGGACGTCACCGAGACGACCCGGAGTGTCGCGGACAGCGTGTGTGTGCCGGACAGGGACCAGTCGGCGGCGGTGCCGTCGGGGTTCATTTCGCGCAGTTCGGAGCGGGCGTAGTTCGAGTTCGGTGTCGTCACCCCGGCCTCGGGGTCCCAGAAGGTCATCGAGCCGTCGTTCGTGTCGGTCCAGAAGTACGCCGGATTGGTGTATCCGTCCGGGCCCTCCAACTGGGACGGGCCGATCGTGGTGGGCGAGCCGGGCGACCCGATCGGCAGTTGCAGTTCCCACACCGAGAGGTCGAAGTTGCCGCCCGGTGCGACACCGGGGTCGAGGGCGGCGCTCGCGGCCGCCGTGTTGCCGGCGCCGACGAGTGCGGTGGCGACGACCACGGCGCCCCCTGCCAGCATCGCGATCGTCCTTCGGCCTCCACGACGCCTGCTGTCGTTCAGCTTCCGCACGGAACGCCCTCCTTCATCTGCGGCCACGCGTGACGGCCTCGGGCGAGGACGCTTTCCACGCGTCGGTGACTCGGTTTTCCCGGATCGAGGTAATGCGCTCGTGACTTGCCGTGAAAACACGGTAAGCAGTTACCGGTCGGTTGTAAAGACTCCTTCGTATAAAGGTCTGGACCATATTGGCGAAGGACTGGACCAATACTGGTCGTGACCCGATCGCACGGGCTGCGCCGGACGACTCCCCTCCGACTGCGGGACCGGCCGATCGCGGCTCGGGCGGAAAGAGGCGAGACGGTGCCTCAGCCCGTGCTGGCCCTCGGGACCAGCGTGCGCGGCGAGTACTCCGCTTCCTCCGTGGTGCCCGTCTCGATCAGTTCCAGCAACATCCGGGCGACCGTCGTCCCGTCGGCGGCGATGTCGTGCGCGAACGCCGTGACCGGCGGCCGGACCACCCGGCACAGGATCGAGTCGTCCCACGCGAGCACGGCGAGGTCCGCCGGGACCCGGACGCCGAGGTCCTCGGCGTTCGCGACGGCGGCGACCGCCATCACGTCGTTGTCGTAGATGATCGCCGTGGGAGGTGGTTCGGCGGCCAGCAGTGCGCGCGTGGCGCTCACCCCGCCCTCCTCGGTGTAGCCGCCGTCGGCCTGCAACACCTCGGTGCCGAGCAGGTCACGCGCCGCGCGACTGATCGCCCGGGCGCGCCGCTGCGTGTGTTGCAGGTTCCCCGAGCCCCGCACGTGTCCGATCCGCCGGTGCCCGCGGGCGGCGAGATGTTCCAGTGCCGCCAGCACGTCCCGCCGCTCGGCGGTGCGCAGGCCGGGAATGCCGGGAGTCCGGCCACGGGCCCCGAACAACACCGTCGGCGCGCCGAGCTCCCGCACCAGCGCCGGTCTCGGATCGGGCACGCGCAGGTCGGTCAGCACGAAGCCGTCCACGCGGCGTTCGGCCCACCACCGCCGGTAGGTCGCCAGCTCGGCGTCCCGGTCGGCCACCATCGCGAGCTGCAGTGAGACCGCGTGCGCGGACAGCGTCTGTTCGAGGCCGGACAGCAACTGCAGGAAGTACGGCTCGGTGCGCAGCACCTCGGGTGGCCGCGCGAGGACGATCCCCACACTTCCGCTGCGGTCCTTCGACAGCGCTCGCGCCGCGCTGCTGGCGTGCCAACCCAGCTCCGAGGCGACCTCGAGGACACGTTCACGCGTCTTGGACGACACGCCGTAACGGCCGTTCAGTGCGTAGGACACCGCGGCCTTCGACACGCCGACGCGCCGCGCGATGTCGATGATCGTCGGCCGCCTCACCGCGCGACTCCTTTCCCCTGCCGGCGACGGGAAAGAACAGCTTATCGGCGCCGGGCCGGGCAACCAGGTCAGCCTCCACGGTAGACGTCCTCCGCGACGAGCCGGTTCAGCATCGGCTCCCCGGCGCGGTACCGGCGCACGTTCTCGCTGATGATGTCCAGCGACCGGGCCCGCAGATCCGGCATCTCGGCGGTCACGTGGGGCGTGATGACCACGTTCGGCGCGTCCCAGATCGGCGCGTCGGCGGGCAGCGGCTCCTGCTCGAACACGTCGAGCCCGGCCCCGGCGATCGTGCCCTCGTGCAGCGCCGTGACCAGCGCGGCCTCGTCCACCACCGGCCCGCGCGCCAGGTTGATCAGGTGCGCGGTGCGTTTCATCCGCTTCAGCTGCGCTTCGCCGATGAGGTGACGGGTGGCGTCGGTCAGCCGGATCGACAGCACCACCACGTCGCTTTCGGCGAGCAGTTCGTCCAGACCGTCGCCCCGGTCGGCGCAGTACAGCCGGTCCACCGTCGCGGGAGGATCGCCGAGGTGTTTGCGGTAGGCGAGCACGCGCATGCCGAACGCCTTCGCCAGCTCGGCGGTGGCCCGCCCGGTCTCGCCGAGGCCGACGATGCCGATGGTCTTGCCCCACAGGCCACGCCGGTCCTCGTAGCCGGGGATCACCCGCCAGCCGTGCCGCGATTTCGCCTCGACCAGGCCGGGCGCGTCGTAGGTCAGGGCCAGCGCGAAGAAGAAGGCGTGCTGCGCGAGCGCCGGTGCCGCGCGGCCGGCGGAACCGGTGACGATCAGACCGCTGTCCAGCACCTCGGGCTTCGCGCTGTTGTTGAGTCCGGAATGGTCGCAATGCACCCAGTTGAGCTTCGGCGCCGACAGGAAGCGTTCGTCGAGGTCGGCGGCGAGCACGGCCACGTCGACCCTGCCCAGCGCCGCCGCTATGCCGTCCGCGTCCTCGGGCGTGGTGTGGATGAGTTCCGCCGGCGCGAAGACCTCCCGGAGCCGCTCCAGGTGCCATCCGTCATAGCGGACCGTGGCCAATACCGCGTTGATCTCCTGCCCTGTCAACACTTTCCCTTCCGTTCGCTGTTCGGGATCACGTGGCGGCCAGCGCCGGCGAGGCGGCCAGCAGCGCCTGGGTGTACTCGTGCTCCGGATGGTCGTACACCTGCTCGGTGGGCCCCTCCTCGACGAAGGTGCCGCGGTGCAGCACGCCGACCCGGTCGGCGACCAGCCGGACCAGCGACAGGTCGTGCGAGATGAAGACGTAGGTGAGCCCGAAATCGCGTTGCAGCCGCATCAGCAGGGTGATCACCTGCGCCTGGATGGAAACGTCCAAAGCGGACACCGGCTCGTCGAGCACCAGGATGTCCGGCCGGAGCGCGAGCGCCCTGGCGATCGCGATCCGCTGCCGCTCGCCGCCCGAGAGCCGGCTCGGGTACAACCCCGCGTACGCCCGGGGCAGGCCGACCTGCTCCAGCAGTTCGGCCACGCGGGCGCGCTGCGCCCTGGCCGGCACCAGCCCCCGGTGCACCTGCCACGGCTCCGCGATGATCTCGCCGGTGGTCCGAAGGGGATGCAGCGACGAGTACGGGTCCTGGAAGATCATCTGGAGCCCGCGGCGCGCCTGCCGCAGCCGTTTCGCCGGCATGGTCAGCAGGTTCTCGTCCCGGTAGTACACGGTGCCGCCGTCGGGCTCGACGAGCCGCAGGACGGCCCGGGCCAGCGTGGACTTGCCCGACCCCGACTCGCCGACGATGGCGAGCGTCGTGCCCTTCTCCAGGGTGAAGCTGACGCCGTCGACGGCACGGACCGGTTCCCGGCCGCGCCCGCTCCGGAAATGCTTGACCAGGTTTTCCACTCGCAGCAGCGGATCACCCGGGGCCTCGTCACGCTCGTGCGGCGGCATCGGTCACCTCCAGGGCGAAGTGGCAGGCGCTACGGCGGCCGGCGGCCACCTCGCGCAGGTCCGGGATCTCGGCCGCGCACCGGTCCTGCGCGATCGGGCAGCGCGGGTGAAACGCGCAGCCCGGGGGCACACCGGCCTTGTCCGGCGGATTGCCGCCGATGGGCCGCAGCTGTGACCAGTGGGTGGCCGCGGCGGGATGCGACGCCAGCAGCGCCTTGGTGTACGGGTGGGCGGGCTGGGCGTAGACCTGCTCGATCGGTCCGTGCTCGACGATCCGCCCGGCGTACATCACGGTCACCCGGTCGGCGACCAGGCGCGCCACGTTGAGGTCGTGGGTGACGAACAGCAGCGCCATCCCGGTCTCGGCCCGCAGCCGGTTGAGCAGACTCAGGATCCCGGCCTGCACCGTGACGTCCAGCGCGGTCGTCGGTTCGTCCGCGACCAGCAGCTTCGGCTTGAGCGCGATGGCCATCGCGATGCACACGCGCTGGCGCATGCCGCCCGAGAACTGGTCCGGATAATCGTCCACACGCGACTCCGGCGACGGGATGCCCACCTGGTCCAGCAGCCGCACCGCCTCGGCCCTGGCGGCCGCGCGCGACCAGCCCAGCCGCACGCGGAAGATCTCGGCGAGCTGCGAGCCGACGGAGAACACCGGATTCAGGCTGTCCAGCGCGTCCTGGAACACCAGGCCGATGCCGGGGCCGCGCAGGTCGCGCAGCTCGCGGTCGGCGCGGCCGACGACCTCCCGGCCCTGGAACCGGATCGAGCCGCGCACGCGCGCCGCGGGGGCCGGCAGCAGACCCAGCAAGGCCTTGCCGGTCACGGATTTCCCCGAACCGCTCTCGCCCAGGATCGCCATGCTTTCACCGGGCTGGAGGAAGAAGTCGATCCCGCGCACGGCCCGCACCGGCGCACCGGCGGAGCGGAAGTCCACGGCGAGGCCGGACACCTCGAGCAGCGGCGTCGGGTCGGTCGTCTCGGGTGTCGTCTTGCCTGTCGTCTTGCCTGTCGTCTTGCCTGTCGTCACGGTCAGGCCTCCGGATCGCGAGCGGACGCGGCGGTGAGGATCCCGTTCATCAGGGGATCGCCGACCGCGCGCAGCCAGTTGGACACGATGTTGGCCAGCAGCGCGGTGACCACGATGGCCAGCCCGGGCCAGACCGTCACCCACCACGCGCTCGCCAGGTACTCGCGGCCTTCCGAGATCATCGAGCCCCAGTCGATGTTCGGCCGTTGCAGGCCGACCCCGAGGAACGACAGCCCGGCGGCGGCGAGGATCACGTTCGCGATCTCCAGCATCGACACGGTCAGGATCGTGGGCACCACGAGCGGC
>DASSAD010000362.1:0-19917 GCA_035685725.1 Amycolatopsis sp.
ATTCGCCCGATCCAACAGGAACGAGAAATAAAACTCGAGCGCGATCTCCGACGCCTCGGCCACCAACACCCGCCGCGTCACATGCCCCTTGATATCCAACCCCAGAATCGCCCGGGCACGCTCCGCCGCCTCCTCCGGCGACGACGCCAACTTCACCCCCCCGGCCTTACCCCGACCCCCCGTCTTCACCTGCGCCTTGACCACAACCTGGCCACCAACCCCCTCGGCCGCCACACGGGCCTCCTCCGGGCTGGACGCAACCGCACCGGGCAACACCGGCACACCATGGGCGGCGAAAAGATCCCTCGCCTGATACTCGTAGAGGTCCACTACTCCAGTCTCCTGACGACACACGTCAATGTGGTTGTGATTGGCAAACCCGTGCCGGACGCAAACGACCCTAGCGAGCTGGGGAGAAACGCGGGGCCCGTACCCCGGTGAACTCGGTCACCGTAAGGATCCAGGGCGCGTAGCACGGGTGTGAGACCTCCCACTGTTGCGCCCCCGGTGACCCACGGGTGACTCAGGGGTCGCTCACGGGACCGCGCACCGGGCGGTCAGCTGGCCCGGCGGGCGGTGCCTCCGGTGACCGCCGTCATGGCCGCGACGACGAGAGCCACGACGCAGCCGAGCGTGAGCCACCAGCCCAGCCCGGCGTGCGCACCGGGGATTTCGCCGATGGCCAACGGCAGCGCCAGCAGGCGCACGACCGCGACACCGGCCGCGCCGACCAGCAGCGCCGCCGCCCGAGGCGGTCTGGACCGCAGCGCGAGCAGACTCGCCCCCAGCACGGTGAGCAGTGCGATCAGCAGGCCCCACGAGGGGGTGCCGAAGTCCGACCACAACGCGGGTTCGCTGTAGTCGGGGGAAACGATCGAGGGCGCTCCGAAGGCACCGATCGCCAGCACTCCGCCGGCGACCAGCGGAACGAACAGGGCCGGGCCCGAGATGTGGTCGACGGCCTCGTCGCCGTCCTCCCGCTCGACCATGCCCGCCACCACCGAGCAGCAGGCGGTGGCCGCCGCCAACAGCACCGACACCGCCACCCACGGCGCTCCCGGCCCGGGAGCGAGCCCGAAGCCGAGCTCGCCGGCCGTGATCGCGGTGGTGAGGACCGCGGTCGCGGCGAGGGCCACACCGGCCCAGCAGACGGACAGCGCGGGACGGACGTTCGCGGCCAACCGCGGCACGAACATCGCCAGGCTCAGCGCGCCGACCAGCAGGCCCGCGGCGAGCAGCAGCCACCGCGAAGGGCTCTGCGGCGCCACTCCGCCGGCCACCACCACCTGCGGCGTCAAGGCGCCGACCAGCGCGGTCAGCATGGTCAGCAGCCCCAACGTCCCGGTGGTCGCCCGTAGCCGAGCCGAGCCGGGCAGCCTCGCCTCGCCCGCCTCGGCGGTCTCGGTCACCTTGTCCGCGGCGAGCCCCGCCGTCCGCTCGCCGGCCAGGAACGCCGCCAGCAAGGGACCCGCGGCTCCGACCAGCATCACGACCGGACCGGCCGTCAGGCTCACACCCGGTACCGCCAGTGCGGACACGAGATCCGGCAGGGCCACGGTGACCGCGCCCAGGCCGAGCCCCACCAGGCCGCCACGGACGAACTCGGCAATACCCGAGGTGATCACCAGCCCAGCCGCCACCGGCAGGGCGAAGGCCATCAGCAGGCATCCCGCCAGCACGAGCGTCGGGCTCTCGAACGCGCTGCCAACGGGGAGAAAGGCATCGCTGGACGAGAACGGCGCCATCATCACGCCGATCCCCGCGACCGCGGCCCCACCGAGCCCACACGCCAGCCGTCCGCGGCCACCTGCCCGGCCCTCTGCTCGCGATCCCGCCCGCGATCCGACCGCGTGGACCGCGAGGCCGCCCGCGGTCACCGTCGCGACGAGTCCGGCGAGCAGCAGCCACAATCCCGGCGCCGCAGGCGGCAACGCGAAGACCACCGGCCGGTACAGCTCAGGACGGGCCGTCGCCGACGGATCCGCGAAGAACTCCAGGTCCACGACGAAGCGTCCCGGCGCGAGCACCGCCGCACCGGCGAGCACACCCGCCGCCGTCGCGGGCTTTCCCCGCAGCAGGAAGACCGCTGCCGACACCATCGGTGCCACGGCGAGCGCGATCAACAGCGGCGCGCTGGCAAAACCGGGCGACGCGCCGGACACCACCGGCGTCACCGATCCCGCTACCAGCAGCAAAGCGGCGAGGGCACCTACCGCCAGTGCGGCCGGAAACGTGGCGGGTGTCCGTCCTTCGGCGCCGTCCGGCCACCGAAGATCGAACCGCGAAGGTCTGTCGCTGAGCGGCGAACGAGTACTGGTCATCGACAATGCACGCTAGCAAGTCCGGTGCCGATCCACCGCCCGCAAGGCATTTCCAGGCGGATTTCGGCTGGTGGGCGAGCACAATCGTGCTCGATCGCTCCCCCGCGACGACGATCGGGTCACCGCGATCGCACGAAACGTCGCACCACCTGAACAGGCGCGGAACCCGCCGGGCGCACCCGCCGCGTCCCCGGCACGACACGTCGACCTGGCGACGTAAGTTACGTCACATTTGTTCACCGCCTCTCTCGATGTAGGCCTTCGGAACCCGCCCCCGACGATTTCGTGACGAGACCGTCGAGCGTTCCCATTCCGCGTTTTCGCTGGATGAAGCCCGGCTGGAGCTTGGCCGGAACACCGTCCCCAAGATCGAGTCCCCGCGGGCGGGGCTACTTGCGTTGGCCGGGCATCTCAGGACCGCGGAACGGCCTTTCCCCGTCGTGATTCGTCCGTGATTCGTCGTTCCAGAACAAGATCAACATGGAATCGTCCCGCCAATACGACGAATGCATCTTGCCGATAACCGCATCCCTTCGTTACTGTCCCCCGGTCCCCATTACGGTCAGGTCACGATGCGAGCGAGGAGGCAACCACCCCCGAGGTTGCCCACCGAATTCCCGCTCGCTGCCAGACCTGGCACCCCGATCAACGGAGGGTCCGTCTTGGCTCCCTACGGCTATCCCGGCGGCCAAGCCCCTTCCCCGGAACGCGATACCGCGCTGGACGGTGTGGTGGTACGCGTCCGGGGCGCACATCGGATCCCGCCACCGCCTTCCGTCCTTCGCGGCCGAGTGGTGGTCGCCGCCGTCGCGGCCGGCGCCTTCGCCGCCGCGGCCGCCGGGCAGACCCTCGGCACGGCCGGAGCAGCGGGCCCGGGCGCCGCGACCGAGCTGGCGAATACCCAGGACGCGAGTGCCTCGTTCGCACTCGGCGGCGACGCACCCGCCGCCGCTCCCGAACTGCTGCCGGTCGCGCGGAATTCCAACGGCTCCGCCGAGGCCCAGAAGCTGGCCGCCAGCGAAAAGGTCACCAAGGCACGCGAGGATCGCGACGCCGCGGCCGCGAAGGCCGCCCAGGAAGAGGCCTCCCGACCCAAGACCTGCCTACCGGCGCACGGCACTTTCACCTCGGGCTTCGGCGCCCGGTGGGGCACGACCCACTACGGCATCGACATCGCGAACGCGATCGGGACCCCGATCTACGCCGCCTCGGACGGCACCGTGATCGACGCGGGCCCGGCCAGTGGTTTCGGCCTGTGGGTGCGGATCCGGCTGGACGACGGGACGATCCAGGTCTACGGCCATATGAACAGCTTCTCGGTGCACGAGGGCCAGCAGGTCCGGTGCGGGCAGCAGATCGCGGTGATGGGCGAGCGCGGCGAGGCCACCGGCCCCCACCTGCATTTCGAGGTGTGGCGCAACGGCACCACCAAGATCGACCCGCGGCCCTGGCTGGCCGCTCGTGGCATCCAGCTCTGAGCGGCCGCTCGGGATCCGACGGACGGGCGCCAGGACAAGCTCTGAAACCATCGCACTCTCCCCGTGACTCGAACCAGTGTTCGAGTCAGGTTTATCAGGAGAGTCCGACAATTTCGTGGTGCCGATCCCACGACGCCGGGGAAGGACCGATCCGCCGGCGGCCGGGATCGCGCCTGCCTCCCCCCGCGGGAACTCCGGCCGGGGTCACGCCCGCGTCAACGCCGCACCGTCCGGTTCCGTAGTAAATACCCCTTCCTCCACTACGAGGCACGCCGTCGGAAATCCAGGACCGCGACGACGGAACCGGCAGCCCGGACCGGGCCTGGCCACCACCTTCGATCGCCCGCCGGGGAACCGCCGTCGAAGCGCCCGAAGAACCCTTGGAAGCAAAGGGGAAAGAGCCTAGAGCTTCACCATCGGAACGCTGCCGACGAGCATCAACGTAACCCGACCGGACGCCCCGAAATCGATGGTCGCGGTGGCCCGCGGCCCTTCACCACGCGCTTCGACCACGGTGCCCAGCCCGTACTTGTCGTGGCTGACCCGGTCACCGGCTTCGAGTTTCATCGCCGCCGTCTTCTGCCAGCCCTTGAAGGAAGTGGTCCGCATGCCGCCGGCCGCGATCCCGGCCTGCGCCGAGTCGCCGCCGATCGAACGCCGCCCCCAGGTGGTGGCCGCCCGCGGTGAACCGTAGCCCGCCGACCCGGCGGTGGGCTCCTCGCGCCGCCAGTCGATCAGCTCGGCCGGGATCTCGTCGAGGAACCGCGAAGCCGGGTTGGTCATCGGCTGTCCCCAGGCGGACCGGGTGATGGCCCGCGAAAGGTACAGGCGGTTCCTGGCCCTGGTGATCGCCACGTACGCGAGCCTGCGTTCCTCGGCCAGTTCGGCCGGCTCGCCGAGGGCCCGCAGATGCGGGAAGACGCCGTCCTCCCACCCGGTGCAGAACACGACGGGATACTCCAGGCCCTTGGCGGTGTGCACGGTCATCAACGTGACGACACCCGTGTCGTCCTCGTCGTCCGCACCGTCCGGCGTGGGGATCGAGTCGGCGTCGGCGACCAGCGAGACACGTTCCAGGAAGGCCGGCAACGACCCCGGCTCGGGCACGCCCGCGTCGTCGTCCGCCGGGGGCGCGCCCAGCTGCGCGGCCGATTCGGTGAACTCACGGGCGACCGTCACCAGTTCGGTCAGGTTGTCCACCCGGGACGCGTCCTGCGGGTCCTCGGACTCCTCGAGTTCGGCCCGGTACCCGGTGCGGTCGAGGACCGCCTCCAGGATGTCGGCCACTTCCGCACCGTCGTCGGCCAGTTCCACCAACCCGTCGAGCAGCTCCACGAACCCGCTGATCGCCCTCGCCGACCGCGGGTTGAGCAGCGGAACCCGGCCCTCCACCGCGTTTCGCAGCGCCGCGGCAAAGGAGATCCGCTCCTGCTCGGCGTGCCCGGCGACCACCGCCTCGGCCCGGTCGCCGATGCCGCGCTTGGGCACGTTGAGGATGCGGCGCAGGCTCACCGTGTCCTCGGGGTTGGCGATCACGCGCAGGTACGCCAGGGCGTCCCGCACCTCACGCCGCTCGTAAAAGCGCACCCCGCCGACTACGCGGTAGGGCAGGCCGAGCCGGATGAAGATCTCTTCGAACACGCGGGACTGGTTGTTCGTGCGGTAGAACACCGCGACATCGGAGTAGCGCGCCTCATCGCGGTCGGCCAGCGCGTCGATCTCGCCCGCCACGAAGGCGGCCTCGTCGTGCTCGTTGTCCGCCACGTACGCGGCGATCTTCTCGCCGTCGCCGGAGTCGGTCCACAGCCGCTTGTCGCGCCGGTTCGGGTTCCGGGCGATCACCGCGTTGGCCGCCGACAGGATCGTCTGCGTCGACCGGTAGTTCTGTTCCAGCAGGATGGTCCGCGCGTTCGGGAAGTCCCGCTCGAACTCCTCGATGTTGCGGATCGTCGCGCCGCGGAAGGCGTAGATGGACTGGTCCGCGTCACCCACCACGCACAGTTCGGACGGCTCCACCCCGGACTCCGTGGGCTCCGTGCCCACCAGTTCGCGGACCAGCGTGTACTGCGCGTGATTGGTGTCCTGGTACTCGTCGACCAGCACGTGGCGGAACCGGCGCCGGTAGTGCTCGGCGACGTCGGGGAAGGACTGCAACAACGCGACCGAGCGCATGATCAGGTCGTCGAAGTCCATCGCGTTCGCCAGCGTCAGCCGCCGCTGGTACTCGGTGTAGACCTCGGCGACCCGGCGCTCCAGGTCGTTTCCGGCCGCGGACGCCGCCGCTTCGCTGCCGGTGAGCTCGTTCTTCAGGTTCGAGATGTGCACGGCGAGCGTGCGCGCGGGGTAGCGCTTGGGATCGATGTCCAGATCACGGGCGACCAGGGTGATCAGCCGCTTGGTGTCGTCCGAGTCGTAGATCGAGAAGTTCGACGACATGCCGAGCGTCTTGGCTTCCCGGCGCAGCAACCGCACGCACATGGAATGGAAGGTCGACACCCACATCGCGTTCGCCCGGCGGCCCACCAGATCGGCGACCCGGTCCCGCATCTCCGCCGCGGCCTTGTTGGTGAAGGTGATGGCCATGATCTGCCCCGGCTGTGCCCCGCGCTCGGCGAGCAGGTAGGCGATCCGGCGGGTCAGCACCCGGGTCTTGCCCGAACCGGCACCGGCCACGACGAGCAGCGGCGAGCCGGCGTGCTGGACGGCCTCGGCCTGCGCCGGGTTCAAGTCGGCGAACAGATCCGTGTGACGGCTCGGCGTCGGCTTGGGGGAAGGGAGATCGAAAAGGGTGCTCATCGGGACTCCACGCTACTCGGTGGGGCCGGCCGTCTACCGCGGTGTACGTACTCGGAACTGACGTTCCCGGGCCGATGCCGAAGCGTCCCACACCGCGGAGCATCGACGGCATGAACGACACACCTTCCCGGATCCGGGCTGCCGACTCCGACCGCGAACAAGTCGCGGCCCGCGTCCAGCGAGCAAGCGCCGAAGGCCGCCTGACACTCGCCGAGACCGAGGAACGGCTCGGCGGCGTCTACGCGGCGAAATACCTCGACGAACTGGCGGGCTTCACCGCGGATCTGCCGCCGGAACAAACCCCGGTGCGACGCTTCCCGCCGGCATTGCGTGTGCACGCCGCGATCGTCGCCGTGCTCTCGGTGTTGCTGGTGTTGCGCTGGGTGGCTTCCGGCGTCCCGTTCTTCTGGCCGGCCGTGCCGATGTTCTGGCTCGCGCTGAGCCTCGTCGTCCACGCCGCCTTCCGGGCGCGCCGCCGAGCTGTGCCATACTGAGTGGGTGCGGCACCACGCGTACCGATTTTTTTACGGGATCCGGACCCCGGGCCCCGTGATCGCGTAGTGCCACCGCGATCATCGCAAACCCCGGAGTCCACGGACCCGGGGTTTCGTCGACTCTGGGACCAGGTGGGGTCCGGCTTGACCGGAGGTCTCAAGTGAACGCTCAGACAAACGAACAGTCCTCGTCGGCGGAACCGATCGCCTCGGCCGAGGAGATCGCCGAGCTGCGCAAGGAAATCGACTTCCTCGACGCCGAGATCCTGCGCCTCGTCAAACGCCGGGTCGAGGTGTCCCAGCGGATCGGTGCCGCGCGGATGGCCGCCGGCGGCACCCGCATCGTCTACAACCGGGAGATGGACGTGCTCGCCCGCTACCGCGACCTGGGTCCCGAGGGCCGGCAACTGGCGATGGCGCTGCTCAACCTGGGGCGTGGCCGGCTGGGCCGCTGAACGGCCGCCGGAACGAAATTCGGGGTCTTTCCCCGAGGCCATAGGCGTGGTATGCGGGCACACTGGAGGAATGATTAACTTCATCGCGGTCGTGATCGCGATAGCCAGTGTGCTCGCCGCGCTCGGTCACCTCGGTTATCTGGCGTTGCTCAACAATGCGGCGAACAAGCGTGCCGGTGGCACGCCGATCGCCGAGTATGTCCGCAGCCGGTGGGCCCTCGCGGGCGGTACCACGGCGGCGTCACTGTTCGCCTGGCTGCTCACCACCGGAGGCCCGGCACTGGACGTGCTGGCCATCATCATCGCGGTGGGTAGCGGCACCGTGGCGACGAAGGCACTCCGGTCGACCCAGGAGAAGTACCGCAGCGGAGGCTGAATCCAGGTCGAGCGCCGATTCGACACCGCAGGTCGCGGTTACCCGACCGAGTGCGGTCCGACCGAGTGAACTTCCGCGAGCACGCTTTTCCTGCCCGCCGAGACTCCTACTCTTGGTGCCGTGGAAATGCACGTCGCTCCAGGAAGGCACCCGGTGTCAGAACACGCGCGTGCACAACAGCCCGTACTTCCCGGCCGGCACGGCACCGGAAGCGGGGGTCTCCGGTCGAGATGAAGGGCCCGGCGGAACCGACCGAGCACACCCCCGCACGAGTGGGCCGGCACCGTAGGAGTGCCGGCCGGACCTGGACCCCGGGGGTGCCCCGGCAGTTCGCCGCCGGTCGCCACCGGGCGGGCGCCGCGCCGATCGACCGGCCGGTCCGGGCCGGGTTGCCGATGCTCCCCCTCGACCAGACCGCGGACCTGGGCTACCCACCCGCCCGCGGCGAACTGCCCGTCTCCCGCCGGACCACGGTGACGCTCACCGCCGAGACCGCGGGCGAAACGGACACCGGCGAGCAGGCCCGCGTGTACGCGGTGCCGCCGGAGACCGGACTGGGCACCTTCGACCTCGGCAGCGTTCCCGCCTCCGTGACCCCGCCGCGAAGCTGGCGCAAGGCGGCCTGGTTCGCCACGGCCTCCTCGGGCGGCGTGATGGTCGCGCTGCTGTTCGCCGGCACCGCGCTGGTCGGCAAGCCCGCCCAGGACCAGGCCGGACAAGGGTGGGTGCCGCACCTCGGCGGCGGGCAACCGACCACCGGAGACGCGCAGGTCGCCGCGCCCGGGCAGGCGATCGCCGTGAGTCCCCGGACCACCGGAACGACCACGGGATCGGGCGCCACCCTGGCGCGCACCCGGACGACGCTCCCGGGGACGACTCCCGCCGGGACGGCGAGCACGGCCACCGGACCTGGACGTTCCACCGGCGACACGGCGCCGGCAAGCCCGTCGGAACCGCGGAAGCCACCCTCGACGCCGGCTCCCTACGCCGCCGATTCGTTGCAGGTGGCGCTGCCGGAAGGAGACCCGGCGGTCTTCGCCAAGGACTCCCAGAAGTTCCTGGACACCGTCACCGAGAATCCCGAGGCAGCGCACGAGATGACCTCCGGCGAACTCGAGAAGGAGGGCGCGGGAGGGCTTTCGCGGCGCTACGCCCGGGTCGCCTACTTCGACGTCGAGCACATCCAGGTGCACCAGTACCAGGGCAAGACGGTCTGCACGGTGCGAACGGTGTACAAGGACGGGCGGGAGGCCACCGAGCAGCACGTCCTCACCTTCGCCAAGGGCAAGATCGACGGCATGGACTAGAACGCGTGATGCACAAGCCCATGTGTCCGCTTCCGGCGAATCTGTGCGCCCGGGTGCCGGGGGGTCGCGTGACCTGATCGGACTTCGGTGAAGCACACCGGCGGTCGACCAGCCTGTGGATCGAGCTGTGGATCAACGGGTGTTTGCGCACCACAGCGGCCTCGACCGAACATCGTGTCCGGGCGAGGGCCCCGACGACCGGCCCCACGTTAGGCCAGATGGGTGCCGTTGAATGCCGTTCGTCGTGCGCTGGCGTCACTCCACCGACGAAACCTGGCCGGTAACGGTTTCGCACGGTTCGCTGATAGACGTGCCAGACCACTCCTCAACCGACAAGCAGAGGCCATGAGAGTCGTGCACGACCGGCGACGCAGCCGACCAACGGCGGACAGGCTCACCGTCGACGACCTCCTCACCATGGAGGCGTTCGACGCGGAGCTGCTCGGCCCTGCCCGCTCCCAGGTCCACCCTCAGGCCTACCCCCATGCCTACCCGGCGGAGCCGGACGGCGAACCCCGCAAGTTCCTGCCGCCGCCCCGGGCCTATTCGCGACGCCCGGCCACGCCACCGCGCGAGCCGGAAAGCCGGCTGGCGAAGGTGGCCAAGCTGGCCGGGCTGACCACGGCCGGTGCCCTCCTCATCGGCGCCGTCGTCGCCTCGTCGATGGTGACCAGAGCGCGTACCGACCAAGCCGGCCGGGTCACCCCCGCGCCGCCGCCGATCACCGGGGCGGCCGCGCTCGGCGGCTTCGCCATGCAGGGCGGCACCAAGACGCACCGGGGTGATGGCTCGTCGGCCCCTTCGACCTCCGCCGAGCTGCTGAACACGCAGCAGGCGTCGTCGGCACCGGCCCCGTCCGGTTCGCCCACCTCGACGCCCTCGGGCACGAGCAGCACGCTGTCCTCGACCGCGGCGCCGGTCGGCGACGGGAGCAAGCTCGCCCTGGTCAAGGAGTTCTATCAGCGCATGGGCTCCCAGCGGCCGCAGGACGCGCTGGCGATGCTCGCCCCCGAACTGGCCGGAGACCAGGCCGGCGATCTGGTCCGCGCCTGGAGCTCGATGAGCCGGATCGAGGTGCTGGACACCAGCGTCGAGTCCGACGGTTCGGTGCTCGCCGTGGTCAGCATGCGCCAGCAGGACGGCACGACGCTCCAGGTCACCGAGAAACTCCAGTTCTCCGCGGACACGAGGGACGTGATCTCGCAGGCCGTGCTGCTCTCGGCCAGACAGCTGTAGGTCCCATAGCAGCACACCCCACCCGGCCCCGAAGCGTGCCGAGTGAATGTGCACAGAGTGAGCGCCCTAGCCTTGTCGCGAACTGGTCTCGGTTGGCTCGGGCCCATCGACCGCGGTATATGCATACGCTCCAGGCGTGCGGCATGCTGTCGTGCTCTGAAGGCAGCCGGAGAAGGAGGGTCGCGTGAGCGACGAGGGTCACCTGGTCGCCGGCCGCTACCGGATCGTGCGGCGCATCGGCAGTGGTGCCATGGGTACTGTCTGGCAGGCGCACGACGAGGTGCTCGCGCGGACGGTCGCGATCAAGCAGCTGCTCTTGCAGCCCGGGCTCCAGTACCACGAAGCCGAAGACGCGAAGCAACGCACGATGCGGGAAGGCCGGATCGCCGCCCGGCTCCATCACCCGAACGCGATCACCGTGTTCGACGTCATCACCGACGACAACGGTCACCCCTGCCTGGTCATGGAGTACCTGCCGTCGACGAGCCTGGCCGAGGTGCTGCGCGACCACAGCACACTGCCGCCGACCGAGGTGGCCCGGATCGGCGCCCAGATCGCGGCCGCGTTGAAGGAAGCGCACGCGGTCGGGATCGTGCACCGGGACATCAAGCCGGGCAACATCCTGCTCGCCGACAACGGCGTGGTGAAGATCACCGACTTCGGCATCTCCCGGGCCAAGGACGACGTCACCGTCACCAAGACCGGGATGATCGCGGGCACGCCCGCCTACCTCGCCCCCGAGGTGGCCATCGGCGGTGACCCTGGCCCCGAGTCCGACATCTTCTCCCTGGGGTCCACGCTCTACGCCGCCTGTGAAGGCCAGCCGCCGTTCGGGCTGAGCGAGAACACACTGAGTCTGCTGCACGCCGTCGCCGCGGGCCAGATCAACCCGCCGCGCCAGTCCGGGCCCATGGCCAGCGTGCTTGCCGTGCTGCTGCACCCCGACGCGCAGCACCGGCCGACCGCCGCCGAGGCGGAGGCGCTGCTCGACGACATCGCGCACGGCGGAGCCCCGCTCGACGGTTCGCCCGACGACCCGACCCGGCTCGCCGCGGCCGGCGGAATGCTCGGCGGTGTCGGCGCGACCAGGGCGATGCCCGGGGCCATGCCCACCAGTCACTCCGGCACGCTCGGTGGCAACCAGTCGGCCGACTTCTACGACGACTACGAAGACGATGGATACGCCGACGACGGCTACGGCCGCACCACGGCGTACCCGGCCGGCGACTACGACCACCGGGGCGCCGCGGGTGGTTACGACGACTATGACGGGTACGACGACAGGTACCCCGCCGAAGCCGACGGGCCGCGCGAAGACCAGCGGTCCGGCAAGTGGAAGGTGCCGGCCATCATCGCCGCGGTGGTGGCCGTCGCGCTCGTGGGCATGGTGATCTGGATGTTCAGCCCGAGCAAGGTCAACGACAACACCACCCCGAACACGAATCCGGTCGCCGTGCCCCCGATGACGACATCGAGTTCGCCGGTGCAAACGACGGAGACCGCGACCGAAACGGTGACCGAGTCGAACACCCCGGAGGACACCTACTCGTCACGGTCGGCGCGCCGGACCACCTCCAGCAGCCAGGACACGAGCAGCTACGACCAGCCGACGAGCTCGAGCCCACGGCACTCGGCGTCGAGCACCCCGTCGAGCTCGGCCAACAGCACAACCGATTCGTCGTCGCCTGCCAGTCAGTGACCAGTAGGGTAGGGGTGACCATCTGATCGTCGGCGCGTCGAGAGGTTGCTGTGGGTACTGAGGGCGCGCTCGTCAGCGGTCGGTACCGGCTCGACCAGCCGATCGGCCGCGGACGGGCAGGGATTGTGTGGCTTGCCTATGACACGCAGCTCAACCGCACTGTCGCGGCGAAGCGGATGTATGTCCAGCAGGGAATGCCGCAGGCGGCCGAGGTCGCGGTGCAGGAAGGCCGGGCCGCCACCCGGGTAGTGCACAACGGTGCGATCGCCGTCTACGACGTCGTGCTCGACGGGGCCGACCCGTGGCTGGTGATGGAATTCGTCCCGTCCCGCAACATGGCCGACTTCCTGGCCGAGCACGGCGGGCTGACCCCCGAGCAGACCGCGTTCCTGGGCATCCAGCTCGCTTCCGCGCTGGGCGCGGCGCACCGGGCCGGTGTGCTGCACCGCAGCCTCGAACCGGGGAACGTGCTGCTGGCCGACGACGGCGGCGTCAAGATCACCGATATCGGCATCTGGGGCGCGGGCCCGAATCCGGCCTTCCGTGCCCCTGAACTGGTGAAGGGCCAGCCCGCCGAGCCCGCCTCCGACGCGTATTCGCTGGGCGCCACGCTGTACATGGCGGTCGAGGGTGTGCCGCCCACCGGCGAGGACGGTGTTCTGCGGCAACCGCAGCGGGCCGGCCAGCTGACCGGGGCGCTGATGAAGTTGCTGCGCGAGGATCCCGCGGCCCGCCCCACCCTGGCCGACAGCATCACCGCTTTCAACGCCATCACGCAGGGCCGTCAGACCGCGTTCATCCCGCCCACCGCACCGGCCATGCCGACCGTGCCGATCGCGGTGCTGAACCGGCCGCTGGTCACCGCCGCCGCCCCGAAGGCGCCGGTCATCACGCTGACGCCGGCCCGGATCCGCGGACTCATCCTCGCCACACTCGCGATTCTGTGCGCGGCGGCCATCGGAATCGGCGTCACGCAACTGCTCTTTCTCTAGATCTCCTGGGGCAGGAGCGCGGCGTTGCGCCGACTGGTGGCCTCGTATTCCACGTAGGCGCGGGAATTCTCCGGACCGCCCGCCGCCAGCATGTCGTCGTAGGCGATGGCCTGTGCCGCGTTGACCGCGGACACGTGCCCGATGAAGCGCCCGGCGCGCTCGTTCATTTCCCGGAATTCCGTCATCGTCAGGCCCTTGGCCTCCAGCTCGTCGATGAGCTCCCCCATCGCCCGGTGCCGCAGCTCGCTCTGCGCGGCCATCGCGGCGATCTTCCTGAGCCGGTCGGAATAGGTCGGCGCCGGTTGGTCCATGAAAACAGGTTGCCATGCCTGTGCACAGCGCGCGAATCGGTTTCAACCACCGCGACCGGCCGGGGGAAGTGTCGCGATTCCCGTCAGCGCAACGCATACGGTATCTCGTTCCGATTCGGACATTCGGTTTCCCGGTGCTTCCCAGTACTTCCCCGTACTTCCGGATTCTTTCGGAACCGAAGCAGACGCTTGCGGACAGGTCTGGGCCACCGGCAGTGTGGCGCGGTGGGTGAGACGAAGACGTTGCTGCGCATAGCGGCGCTGGCGACGACGTGGGGTTCCAGCTTTCTGTGGATCAAGGTGGGCCTGCGCGCGTTCACGCCGATGCAGCTCGTGCTGATCCGGGTGCTGTTGGGCGCGCTGGTGCTCCTCGTCGTCTGTGGCGCGCGGCGGGATCGGCTGCCATCGCGGAAACGCACCTGGCTGCATCTCGGGGTCGCCGCGGTGTTCCACAACCTGGTGCCGTTCTCCTTGTTCGCGATCGGCGAGGAGACCGTCGGCTCCGGGATCGCCGGGGTGCTCAGTTCGACACCGCCGCTGTGGACGCTGCTCGCGACGATCGCGCTCGGCATCGACCGCCGCCTCGACCCGCCGCGCCTGCTCGGGCTGGCACTCGGCCTGGCCGGAACCGTGCTGATCTTCGCGCCCTGGCAGGCGACCGGACTGGTGAGCTGGGGCGCGCTCGCCTGTCTCGGAGCGGCTGCCAGCTACGGCTTCGTGTACGTCTACGAAGGCAGGTTCCTGTCCGACACGGGCTCGTCACCGGTGGCGCTGGCCGGCGGTCAGATGCTGGCCGCGAGCATGCTCATGCTGCTCACGCTCCCGTGGGAGGGACCGGTTCCGGCACACCCGGAACCCGTGGCGGTCATCGCGGCGATCGTCCTCGGCGTGGTGTCGACCGGCATCACGTTCGCGGTGAGCTATCAGCTGCTGACCAGCGAAGGCGCCATCGCCACGTCGACCGTCGGCTACCTGTTGCCGGTGGTCTCGGTGTTGCTCGGAACGGTGTTCCTGTCCGAGGAATTCAGCCCGCGTGTGTTCGCGGGCATGGTGACCGTGCTGGGCGGTGTCGCCTTGACCCGGCTTCGCCGCTGGAACACAGGGAAAATCCGGAACCGGCCGGAGTCAGACGAGCCGCCGGTCTGACGCCCAGCGGGAAAGCTCGTAGCGGTTCGACAGCTGGGTCTTCCGGAGAACACTGGACACGTGCGTCTCGACGGTCTTCACCGAGATGAACAACTCCGACGCGATCTCCTTGTACGCGTAGCCGCGCGCGAGAAGGCGCAGCACATCGCGTTCTCGCGGGGTGAGCAGGTCCAGTTCGGGGTCGCTGATCGGCGCCGAGCCCGGGCGGTCCGCGAACGCGTCGAGCACGAATCCGGCGAGCCTCGGCGAGAAGACCGCGTCACCCTCGGCGACCCGGGCCACCGCGCGAACCAGTTCCTTGGAGGAAATGGTCTTCGTGACATACCCGCGGGCCCCGGCCCGGATCACGGCGATGACGTCCTCGGCCGCGTCGGAGACCGACAGCGCGAGAAAGACGACCTCCGGCAGTTCCGGCCGTACGCGGCGCAGCACCTCGGCACCGCCGCCGTCGGGCATGTGCACGTCGAGCAGCACCACCCGTGGCTTCGCGCGCAGGATGCCGGTGACCGCCTCCCCCACGGAACCCGCCTCGCCGACCACGCGGACCTCGTCGGTGATCGAATCCAGCTCGGTGCGCACCCCGGCCCGGAACAGCGCGTGGTCATCGACCAGGAACACGGTCACAGGTGTCTCGGTCACGAGGTTCCCTTCTTCCCCACCGGCAGCTCGAGCTGCACCTCGGTGCCCTCCCCGGGCGCGGTCCGCAGGCGGACCGTGCCACCGTTGCGCTCCATCCTGCCCCGGATGGAGTCGACCAGGCCATGCCGGTCCTCCGGCACGGCCTCCAGGTCGAAGCCCTTACCCCGGTCACGCACGAACACGGTCACCGAAGCCGGCTCGACCTCCGCGTACACGCTGACTTCGTCGACGCCCGCATGCTTGGCCGCGTTCACGATCGCTTCCCTGGCCGCCTGCACGAGCGCGGTCAACGGTTCGTCGAGCTCCGCTTCCCCGACCACGACCTGCGAGACCGAGATCGCGAACGCGTCCTCCACCTCGCCGCAGGCCGCGGCAAGCGCGACGGACAACTGCCCGCCGGCCAAGGGTTTGGGCTCACCGTAGCCGGACGGCCCGTACAGCCAGCCACGCAGCTCCCGTTCCTGGCCACGCGCCAGGCGGGCGACCTCCTTGGGTGTCTCGGCCTGTTTCTGGATCAACGCGAGCGTCTGCAACACCGAGTCGTGCAGATGCGCGGCGATTTCCGCACGCTCCTCCGAGCGGATGCGGACGCGGCGCTCCTCCCCGAGATCCCGCACCATGCGCAGCCAGAACGGAACGGTCAGCACGGCGACCCCGACCAGCGTGGCCAGCACCGCGATGAGCGCGAACTGGACCTGATCGAAGGTCCCGCTGCGCAGCACGACCACGCCGATCCCGGTGATCACCAGCGCGACGCCGGCCAGTATCCGCACCGCCGCCGACCAGCCACCGCCGCCGAGCATGACGCCCGCGACCCCGGACCTGGCCCCGGCCCGCCAGCGGCGCCGCTGGGATTCGTCCGCTTCGCGCCAGACCACCGCGGCGCCGACCAGCGCGACCGCCACCGGCACCGCCACCCAGCCGCTGATCGTCCCACTGATCATGCTGCCGCCGACCGCGAGCCCGATGCCGAGGATCAGCAGGGCGAGCGCCTGCTGGCGGTCCTTCGGACTGGGCTCGACGTGCTCCTCGTTCGAACTCTGCGGAACGAACACCCACAGCAGGCCGTAGGCGAGCAGGCCGGCGCCGCCGAGTGCGGCGAGCGCCGCGAAGAAGGCGCGCACCCACAACACACGCACACCGAGATGGTCGGCAAGGCCCGCGGCCACCCCGGCCAGCGCCCGCCCGGACCGGCGCCGGTACAGCTTGGGCGGGCCATCGGGCACGGCCGGTACCCGCGTGACGCCGGGCGTCACCGCCGTATCCCGGGCCTTTTCCTGCACGATCTCCATGGTTCTGACATGCTCACACGACCGCAAGTAAGGACACATCGGGGAAAGACCCTGAACCGCGATCTCAGGGAGGTTCCCCGATGTGCGGAAGCCGGTGACCCGGCCATGCTCGTGGGCATGAGTGGCGCATCCGCAGCATCGAAACCGTCCTGGCCGGGTGGTTTCGAAGAGACTCTCAAGGACTTCTGGGTCAGCAGGCCACGACGACCCCGCACCGGCCGCAAGATCGCCGGAGTCGCCGCCGCGATCGGCAACCGGTACGGGATCGATCCCGTCGTGGTCCGGGTGGCGTTTGCGACCGCGACGCTCTTCGGCGGCGTCGGGCCGTCCCTCTATGTGTTGGCCTGGCTGTTCTTCCCGGGCGAGGACGACGAGGTCTCGCCCGTCGAGGCGCTGGTCGGCCGCGGCCGCGGCACGATGTCAAAGCATTTCACGATCGTGCTGGTCATAGCGCTGTTCCCGCTGAGCAGTTGGGCGTTCGCCGGCGGCTGGTTCGACGGCGGCGGGGTGATCGGACTCGCCCTGCTGGTGACCGCGCTGTACCTGCTGCACCGCAGCCGAGGCCAGCACAACCGTCCCGTCGCCCCGGTGACCGAGACTCCCGCGGCCTTCACGATGACCTCGGCGAACACGGCCGCTCCGATGACCTCGGCGAATGCCGCCGCCGCGGGGACCCCGGCGACGCCGGGTGTGGAAACCCCGGCCGGCTGGGACCCGCTCGGGGCGTCGCCACGGGACTGGGACCTGCCGGACCCGGCACCCGAGCCCGTCATGGCACCACCGCCGGCCCCGCCGCCGACACGGCGGAAGAGCAAGGTCGGTGTCGTCGCCTTCGGGATCGCGCTCCTGGTGGGCGGAGTCGGAGTCGCCCTGGGACTGTCCGGCGAGTCCTGGTTCTCGCCCCCGCACGTCATCGGCCTCGCCCTGGGCGTGCTCGGACTCGGCATGGTCGTGGGCGCCTTCCTCAACGGCGGCCGGGGCCTGATCGGCTGGGCGATCCCGCTGTCCATCGCCGGGCTGGTGACCACCACGGTCCCGGTCGGCCACTTCACCGGCGGGTTCGGCGACATCAACGCGATGCCGCGCACCGCGGCCGAGGTGCAGCCCGTCTACCAGCACAGCGCGGGGAACATCGAGCTGAACCTGACCAGGCTGACCACCACGACGCCGGTGACCACCTCCATCAGCAACGGGGCGGGGGACACCACCGTGCTGGTGCCGCCCGACGCGGACGTGCGATACAGCTGCGAAAACCACGCCGGCAACGTCGACTGTCTCGATCACCGCACCGACGGGGTCGGGGCGCCCGTGATCGCCGGGGTCGATCTCGGCCCGGACGGGCCCGGCGGGCAGCAGATCACCGTGGCCGTCATCCAGGGGGCCGGCTCCGTGGAGGTGCGCCGTGGCTGAAAACCCTTACCAGTACGAAGAAACCGACCAGCGGCCACGACGGCGCGGGCTGGACGTGTTCACCCTGATCCTCGGGCTCGCGACCCTGCTGGTTTCCGGCTACGTGCTCAGCGACGGCGCGATCTGGCTGCCGCGGTTCGACCTGCGCTGGGTGCTCGCCGGGGGCGCGGTGCTCATCGGCGTGCTCATGCTCGGCGCCTCGATGCGCCGCAGGTGAACCGGGCGAGCCCGGCACCTACCGCGAACCGGAGGTGCCGGGCTCTCTCGTCCGGTGCGTCATTCCCACTCGATGGTGCCCGGCGGCTTGCTGGTCACGTCGAGGACGACACGGTTGACCTCGGCCACCTCGTTGGTGATCCGGGTCGAGATCCGTTCGAGGACGTCGTAGGGCAACCGCGTCCAGTCCGCCGTCATGGCGTCCTCGCTGGACACCGGGCGGAGCACCACCGGATGGCCGTAGGTGCGGCCGTCGCCCTGCACCCCGACGCTGCGCACGTCGGCGAGCAGCACCACCGGGCACTGCCAGATGTCGCGGTCCAGCCCGGCGGCGGTGAGTTCCTCCCGGGCGATCGCGTCCGCGGCGCGCAGCGTGTCCAGCCGGTCCGCGGTGACCGCGCCGATGATCCGGATGCCCAGGCCCGGGCCGGGGAACGGCTGCCGGTGCACGATCGTCTCGGGCAGGCCGAGTTCCAGACCGACGCGGCGCACCTCGTCCTTGAACAGCAGGCGAAGCGGCTCGACCAGTTCGAACTGCAGGTCGTCGGGCAGCCCGCCGACGTTGTGGTGGCTCTTGATGTTGGAGGTACCCGCTCCGCCGCCGGATTCGACGACGTCCGGGTAGAGCGTGCCCTGGACCAGGAACCGGTAGTCGCCCTCGGCCTTGAGGTCCCGCTCGGCCTGTTCGAACACGCGGATGAACTCGCGGCCGATGATCTTGCGCTTCTGCTCGGGATCGGTGACGCCGGAGAGCGCGTCGAGGAAGCGTTCGCGCGCGTCGACGGTCACCAGGTTCACCCCGGTCGCGGCGACGAAGTCCCGTTCGACCTGCGCCCGCTCACCGGCACGCAGCAGTCCGTGGTCGACGAAGACACAGGTCAGCCGGTCGCCGATGGCGCGCTGCACGAGCGCGGCGGCCACCGCCGAGTCCACCCCGCCGGACAGCCCGCAGATCGCCCGCCCGTCGCCGACCTGGTCGGCGATCCCGCGCACCTGCTCGTCCACGATCGACGCCGTCGTCCATTGTGGACGGATACCGGCGATGTCGTGCAGGAACCGGCGCAGCACCTCCTGCCCGTGCGGGGAATGCAGGACCTCGGGGTGGTACTGGACACCGGCGTAACGCTCGGCCGGGTTCTCGTAGGCCGCGACCGGGGCGCCCTCCGAGGTCGCCGTGACCGCGGCGCCGTCGGGGGCCTTCGTGACGCTGTCGCCGTGGCTCATCCAGACCTGGTGTCGCGCGGGCAGTTCGCGGTGCAGCACGCCGCCGTCGCCGAGCAGGTTGATCTCGGTGCGGCCGTACTCGCGGGCCCCAGTGGCCTCGACGGTGCCGCCGAGCGCCTGCGCGAGCAGGTGAAAGCCGTAGCAGATGCCGAAGATCGGCACGCCCGTCTTGGCGAGCGCGGGGTCCATGCCCGGCGCGCCCGGCGAGTACGCGCTCGCCGGGCCACCCGAAAGGATGATCGCCGCGGGTTCCTTGGCCATGATCTCGTCGACCGTCGCGGTGTGCGGCACGACTTCGGAGTACACCTGGGCCTCCCGGACCCGCCGGGCGATCAGCTGCGCGTACTGCGCACCGAAGTCCACGACCAGCACGGGACCACTCGGACTGGGCACGTGTATCTCCTCGAGCGTCGGGCGTCTGCCACCATCGTCCCAGGTGAGCTGCACCACGCCGCCCCCGCCCCTGGCCTCGGGCGCAGACCTTACGGTTACCGCCATGGACACCATCACGCCAGAGCCGAGGCC
>DASSAD010000363.1:0-2067 GCA_035685725.1 Amycolatopsis sp.
TACGCCCAGGGCGCGTTCGTCGTGTAGCGCAACGAAGGATCGGGTGAGGGCAGTGCCGACCGGCAAGGTCAAGTGGTACGACGCGGAAAAGGGGTTCGGTTTCGTCACCCAGGACGGTGGCGAGGACGTTTACATCCGCCGCAACGCGCTACCGCAGGGGGTCGAGGCCCTCAAAGCCGGTCAACGACTGGAGTTCGGCGTGGCCGACGGCCGGCGCGGACCGCAGGCTTTGTCGGTCCGGCTGCTCGACGCCCCACCGTCGGTCGCGGAGGCGCGCCGGCGCCCCGCCGAGGAACTGCACGGCCTGATCGAGGACATGATCAAGCTGCTGGAGATGAAGGTCCAGCCGGACCTGCGCCACGGCCGGTACCCCGATCGCCGCAACACCAAGCGGATCGCCGAAGTGATGCGTGCCGTCGCGCGCGACCTCGACCCGTAAAGCCGCGCCGCGGCCGCCGGGCGGGAGTGCCGTCCGGCTCATGGGCGGGGGTGCGGCAGGCCACTGGAGATCACGCCCGGGAAACATTTTCAGCCGGGCTGGATCTGCAGGGACCAGTAGGCGCGGGCGACCAGTTGGGGATTGCCGTTCTCGTCGAGGATCGGGTTGCCCGACGCGTCCGCGGCGAAGGCCGCGCCGAGTTGCTGTACCTCGACCACGACCAGCTGATCCGACGGGGCGTTCGCCGTCGCCGTGTACGCGAGCTGGCTGCCGCGCTCGAAGTACTGCTCCTTGGCCTTCAGCGCGCCGCTCGGGTCGGCGTACTGCGTGATCACCAGCCACGGTGTGTCGGAGATGTCGGAGGGCACCGAAATCTGCACCGGTTTGCCGGGCCGCACCTTGAGGGTGACCGTGGCATCCGGGTACTTCGTGCAGTCGCGCACCAGCGCGTCGCAGTCGATCAGCGGCTTCGCTTCCACGGTGTGCCCGTCGGAAAAGAAGGTCACCTCCGGCGGCCCTGCCGGCGCGCAGCCGGTGAGCGCGAGCGCCCCGCCGGTCAGGAGAAGCGGGACGCGGAGCAGCTTGCGGCGCTTTTTCCGGCCCCGCGAAGCGGTGGGCTCACTCGGGCGCTCACACGAGTGAGCACCCGTGCCGGGCACACCTTGATCTGGCACCTGTTCACGCCGCATGGGGGAAACACTACGAGCCGGCGGGGCGGGGCGGGTGCCGGGGCCGTCCGCCGGTGAGCCCGGGCACCAGCGAACCGCCGCGCCGCAGCAGGAAGGTCTGTGCGAGCCCGATCGCCAGCAGCAGGGAAATCACCAGGAACCCGAGCCAGTAGTCGGCGGGCAGCAGCAGTCCGACCGCCCCGCCGAAGCACCAGGCCAGTTGCAGCACCGTCTCCGACCGGCCGAATCCGGACGCACGGGATTCCTCCGGGAGATTCCGCTGGATCACCGCGTCCAGGCTCACCTTCGCGAGCGCGCTGGCCGTCGCGCCGACGAGCCCGACTATGGCCGCGGTCACGATTCCGGCGAAGATCGCGGCGAGCAGTGTCGAGCCCAGGGCCGCGGCTCCGGCGGCCAGCACCACCTGGTTCGGGTGCCCGAACTGCAGCCGCGAACCCAGCGCGTTGCCCACGAAGCCGCCTGCCCCGGCCGCCGCGCCGACGGCGCCGAGCATCAGCAATTGCGCGAACGGGCTGTCGCCGCTCTGTTCGGCATGCGCCTTCACCGCGAATGCGGCGAACATCATCAGAAAACCGGTCAACAACCGGATGGTTCCGTTGCCCCACAACGCGACCACGACGTCGTGACCCAGCGGCTGCCGCCGTTTCCGGCGCGGCCGCGCGGTCAGCGAGGTCGGCACCTCACCCTCGGTGACCTCGACCCAGGCCGGGATGCGCATCGACTGCCACGCGGCGGCGGCACAGATCAGCGCGGTGAACCACAGCGCGCCCGGGGAACCGGCCAGCGAGTTCACGCCGGCGGCGAGCGCGCCGAACACCCCGCCCGCGGCGAGCCCGAACACGGTCAGCCGCGCGTTGGTCTTGGACAGGGTGATCTCGCGCGGCACCACCCGCGGCGTGATCGCCGACTTCAGCACGGTGAACGACTTCGACAGCACCA
>DASSAD010000364.1:0-17269 GCA_035685725.1 Amycolatopsis sp.
GCACGGCCGGTCGATGTGTCCGGTTCCGGGATCTGCTTACGAGCTTTCCGCGGCCGACAGGCTCTGTTCGCGGGTCTCCGGGAGCGCGAGCACGCAGACCAGCGACAGCACCGCCATCGCGCTGACATACCAACCCACCGAGGACGCGCCGAAGGCGGCCTGCAAGCGGGTCGCCAGCAAGGGAGCCACCGAGCCGCCGACCACACCGCCGAGGCTGTAGGCGAGGCCCGAGGCGGAGTAGCGGACGTCGGTGTGGAACAGCTCCGGCAGGTACGCACCCATCGGGCCGTAGATCATTCCCATGATCAACAAACAGATCCCGAGCGCGATCGCCACCGCGACCACACTTCGCGTGTCCATCAAGGGGAACAACACCAGTCCCCAGATGACGGCCACCCCGGACCCCGCGGCCACCCATCGCCGCCTGCCCAGCGCGTCCGATCCACGGGCGGAGAACCAGGTCCCCACGGCCAGGAACACGACCGCGATCAGTGATATCCCGAGCATCGTGTTCCGGCTGATGCCGAGCTTGCTGGTGCCGTAGGACAGGCAGTACGTGGTGGCCGTGTAGAACAGGCCATAGGCCACCACCATGGCTCCCGAACCGAGCAGCAGTTCGCGCGGATGCCGGCGCAGCACCTCGACGATCGGCACGGGCCGGGATTCCCGGCGCGCCATGGCCTCGGCGAACACCGGGGTCTCACTGATCTTGAGACGAACGACCAGGCCGACTACGACCAGAAGCAGCGAGAGCAAGAACGGTATCCGCCAGCCCCAGCTGACGAAAGCGGTGTCGCGGATGCTGGTCGAGAGCACCAGGAAGATGCCGGTCGCGCAGAAGAACCCCAGCGACGGCCCCAACTGCGGGAAAGCGCCGTACAGCCCGCGCCGTTGCCGCGGCGCGTGCTCCACGGCCAGCAGCGCGGCACCGCCCCATTCCCCACCGAGACCGATGCCTTGCAGGCAGCGCAACACGACGAGAACGACCGGCGCCCAGATTCCCCACGAATGATATCCCGGCACGATTCCCACCGCGGCGGTCGACAGGCCCATCAACAGCAGCGAGGCCACCAACATCGATTTGCGGCCGATCCGGTCACCGAAATGACCGAACAGCACCGAACCGACCGGGCGAGCCACGAAAGCGACCGCGTACGTGGAAAACGACGCGAGCGTGGCATTCAAGGGGGACAACGTCGGGAAGAACTCACCGTTCAACACCAACGCCGCGGCGGTACCATAAATGTAGAAGTCATAGAATTCGATAGTGGTTCCGATGAAACTGGCCAGCGCCACCCGGCCCAGCGGCTCGGCGGCCGGCCGGGTGACACCGGTGGCCGGTGGCACGTCATCGGGTACAGGGATTTCGGGGGTCACCACACACCTAACTTCTTCCTCGACCCGGCGCACGAAGGCATCGGGGACGCCAGTGTTGCCGGCCGGCCTCCACTCCTGATAGGACGGTTCGCCCTCGAAGGTTTGCCGGTCAGCGACGACAAGGCATGAGTGACCGACACAACCGAACCACGGGCGACCCTCCCGCCGGCCAGGATATCAACAGTCGCGCCGACTTCGAAGACGGCCGCCAGGCCCGCGGGATCTCTTCCGGGTCAAGGGGATTCCGCGCGGTCAGGTCCTCGGTCCAGCCCGACGCCCGCGGTGGTGGGGTCCGGCCAGGCCGGGAAGCGCTCGGCTACCGCCGTCCATAGCACGGCCGCGCACGAGCACACCACCGTGGGAGAACCTGCCGCCGCGGCGATCGCCCGCAAGGGGTACGCGGGCAAGAACCCTTGTTGTTTCGGGCAAGGAAGCCGAGTGTGCCTGCGGGCAACCATGCGTCGTACCTATCGTCAAGACGGAGAAGGTGTTGACACACCGGAACGAATCCGTTGGGCGCCTTTGCCGGGCCACATTTCCAGGAGCGTCATGACCGCCGCAGTTTCCTCCCCGATGCCGTCACTGGCCGGGGGAGACGTGTGTCGAGTGACCGTTTCGGCGCCGCATGGTCGCGTCGATCTGGCCGTTCCGGTATCGACCACGATGGCTGTCCTGCTTCCGGTGTTGTTGCGGCACCTTCCCGCGAAGAAGGGCGAACAGCCCGGCAGGTCGTGGTTGCTTCAGCGGCTGGGGGAGAAACCGTTCGCTCCGGACGAGACCCCACAGAGCCTCGGCTTGCGGGACGGCGACGTCCTTTATCTGCGCCCGGCGGACGACCCGTTGCCGGTGCTGGAGTTCGACGACATCGCCGACGGCGTCGCGCACGCGGTCAACGCGCGTACCGACCGCTGGCGTCCGGAGCTGACCGGACGGCTTCTGCTGGGCTTGGCGTATCTGGTGCTGGCGGTATTGGCGTTCGCATTGCTGAACCCGTCGCTCGGAGCCGCCACCGGAGTGTGCGCCGCGGTGGCGGCGGCGGTGCTCGCGGTCTGTTCCGCGGTGGAAACGATAGGGCGGTCCAACACGCACGTGCTGGGTTCGGGCGCGTGTGTCTTCGCCGCGCTCACGGGAATGACCGCACTGCGCGGCGCCGCCGGGGTGTTCACGCCGCGCTCGGCGGATGTGCTGCTCGCCGCCGTCGGTGCTTTGGTCATGACGGGAGTGCTGTTCGCGACGCGGCGAGTGCCGTTGGCCGTGCTCGTGACGGTGCTGGTGAGCGCTGTCGCGGGCGGGCTCGGGGCGGGGTTGGCGATCCTGTTCGGCCTGAGTGCCACGGGTAGTGCCGCGCTGGTGGCCGTCCTGCTGTTTCTGCCCGCGCACTGGTGGCCTCGGCTGTCCTTGCGGCTGGCGCGGGTGCGGGTGTCCCCGTTGCCGCGCAACGCCGAGGAACTTCAGCAGGACATCGACCCCGAACCGGAGGAACACGTCAGCCGGCGAGTCGCTGTCGCGGACTCCTGCCTCACCGGGCTGACCGTCTCGTCGTCGCTGGTTGCGCTGGTCGCGGCGGTGCTGCTCGTGCGCTGGACGGACTGGAGCGGCGTCACGCTGACCGCGATGCTGGCCGGGGTGCAGTTGTCGCAGGCACGGAGCCAAGCCGAAATCTGGCAGCGCACGTCCTGCGTGGTCGGCGGCACGATCGGTCTCCTGCTGGTCGTGCTGGCGCTGGCGCCGATGCTGGGGGCGACCGGTCAGGTCGCCTTCCTGTTCGTCCTGCTGGCGGCCGGTGGGCTGCTGCTGGTCGGCGCGCGAAGGCTGCCACGGGCGAGGCTGCTGCCGGTGTGGGGCAACCTCGCCGACATCCTGGAGATCGCTTTGCCCGTGGCACTGCTGCCGGTGCTGCTCCAGGTCCTCGACGTGTACATGTATTTCCGCGCTTCGGCGGGCTGAGGGGGCACGCGATGCAGTCTCGACGTGATCTCGTTCAGGCCTACGGCTTCGCCGCGGGGCGACTGGGATCCGCGCTCGTCTCGGGTAATCCGGGAACCGGTGAGATCCCGATGCGGCGCCGGGGTCTGGGCTCGACGTTCGGTGTCGTGCTCGCCGCGCTGCTTTCCGCCGGGTTCGCGGTGTTCGGTCTGATCGATCCCGGTGGTGACACCGCTTGGAAGCAGCCGGGTTCGCTGATCGTGGAAAACGAAACCGGCAACCGGTACGTCTATACCGACGGAACTCTCCGTCCAGTCGCGAATTACGCGTCCGCGTTGCTGTTCCTGGGTCAGAATGCCGTGGTTCGGGACGTTTCGCGGAACTCGTTGGCCGGTGTGCCGCACGGGCCGGCGATCGGGATCAACGGCGCGCCCGACGCGGTTCCCTCGGCGCAACAGCTGCTGACCGGCCCGTGGACCTACTGCGTCCAGCCGGACAGCCCGGGCGATGTCGTGATCGATTTCGCGCCGGAGGGCCACACCACACCCCTTCCCGCGCAGCGCTGGGTGTTGCTGCAGGCGCCGGACGGTTCGGTGTATCTGCTGTGGGACGGCAGGAAATACCCGATCACCAGCCGGCGGAATCTCATCGCGCTGGGGTTGGACGCCGTCACGCCCGTGGCCGCGCCCGCGGACTGGATCGACGCGATTCCGACCGGCATCGCGCTGGCACCGGCCCCGGTCCCGAAGCTGGGTTCCCCCGGGCCCACGGTCGGGGGACAGCCGACCCGGGTCGGATCTTTGTTCCACACCGTCATCGACGGTTCCGACCACTACTACGTGGTGCTCGCCGATGGGCTCGCTCCCGTCAGCCCCACCGAATCGGCGCTGCTCGCCGCGGGCACCAGCCCGGCCCCGGTCACCGTCAGCCCGGACGCCATCGCGGTCGCCCCCGCGTCGGCGGACCAGTCACTGCTCAACGCCGTGCCCGACATCGTGCGACGCGACGCGAGCGACCCCGCGGGCGCGCGGCTGACCACCGCCGGTCAGGCGCTGTGCCTCCAGCAGCAGATGAACGGTTCGGCAACGCAATCCACGCTGCAATCCACGCTGGTGCGGGAAAGCGGCCCGGCCGCGAACCCCGGCTCGCGGGTGCTGGTGCCACCGGGGCGCGGCCTGTTCGCCACGGCCGCGCAGTCCGCCGCGACCGGCGCGGCGCCCTACCTGATCACTGACCTGGGGGAGAAGTTCCTGCTGGGCGACTCCGCGGCGGTACAGGACCTCGGCGCTGAGTCCGGCTCCGTCCGGGAGCTGCCGCCGGAGCTGCTGGCCCGGGTGCCCACCGGACCGGTGCTCAGCACATCCGCTGTCACCGCTTCCGTCGGCCGGCCCCCACTCACCGGAGCCCCGGACACCCGAGCCTCAGAGACCGGAGCCCCCGTCACCGGAGCACAGCAATGAACCCCAAGACCGATCTTCCCCGGCTCATCCGCCGTCCGCTGGAGTGCCGGAGCGTGGGCAACACCCTGCTGATCAACCCACGCGGCCTGCGCGACGGCCAGGTCCACTCCCTGGCGCAGACGCTGGCCCCGGATCCGCAGCACAACCTCGTGGTGGTGGACCTGCCGACCCGCAGTCCCCAGGACCGCGTGTGGGAACTGGTGGCTCGGACGCTGGACCGCAAGCCGGGCAGCTTCCGGCTCGTGCTCGGCCCGGGTTCGCGGGCCGAGAGCCAGGCGGTGGCTCAGCGACTTGCCGACCGGCTCAAGCGGATCGTCCTGGCCCCGGACGGCGCGCCGGTGCCCGCGGCGGGCGGGGCACTGTTCGTGCCCCCGCCGCGGGGCTACGGGTGGATGCGCTACCAGCCCGGGCAGCCCGCGGTGCCGGATTCGCGCCGGTTCCCGAAGCCACGCTGGGAGGCCGCCGTCTCCGGCGTGCCTCGGCCGATCGGGGTATGCGGCATCGCGGAGCCGCTGCCGGGCGGGATGTGGCTCCGCCGCGCGCGGGAGGACGCCGCGACCCGGCTGCACCGCCTGCGCCTCATCGATCGCCTGGTGGGACAGGAGAACCTGCTGTGCATCGTGCTCGGCGTGCCTGGCGGCGCACCGTTGCCGCTGACGGAGATCGCCGCCTTCTGGCGGTCGCTGCCGGCCGACGGGCGGTCGCTGGTGCTGTTCGTGCCCTACGGTCCGGTGGAGGTGCCCCAGGGCGCCACGCTGGGGCAGGCGCTGGCCGACCTGCTGGACTACCAGGTCGTGATCTGCTCCGGGATCCCGGCGACCGTGGCGGGCAACGGCCAGCTGCCCGAGGTGAGCAGGTTGCTCGGCGATGGCTCCACGGGCTGGTGGCCCTACGCCCGCGCGTTCGGGTACGTGCCCAGTGCGCGCACCGGTGGCCACGCCGCGAGGCCGACCGTGCTGGGCGATCGGCTGACCGATGAGGGCCTGCCGGCGATCGAGCCCGGTGTCTACCGGTACGGCCCGGAGGTCGTGCTGGAGGTGGTGCCGAGTGGGCTGTGGGTTCGCCCGCCGCAGGTGCCGACGGAGGCGAGTGCGATCCGCGGCGCCGCGGCGGATCCACGCTTCGCGGCGATCCTGTTCGACGAGACCTCGCCGGGGCCGCGGCAGTCCCGGATGCGGGCTGTGGCGGAGGAGGCGGCGCGGCGACTTGCGCCGACCTTCGGGGCGGCGCCGCGCGTGCTGCCGTCCGGCTTCGTGGGGCGGCTCGGCGACGCGGTGGAACAGCCGAAGCGTCCCGTTTCGGCCCCGTCCCCGGCGAAGGTGGCGGCGGCGGTCCCATCGCCGAGCGCCGAGACGATCAAACTGGAGGCGGCCGCACCGGAGCCGGCCGAATCGCGACCGACGGAACGGATGCCGACGGAGGGCAGACCGGACACAGTGCCGGATGGGGTGCCGGACGCGGTGTCGGATGGGGTGCCGGATGGGGTGCCGGACGTGGCGACCGACAAGGCGGACGGGGAACGCGAGTCCTCCTCCGGTGGCCCGTCCCAACCGGTGCCGCCCACGGTAATGGCGCCGCCCGCCGACGAGGCAGTGCGGCCATCCCACGCGGCCATGGGGGACAACGGCGTGGCCGGCGGCATCCGGTCCGACACCGTCCCGCCGGCGGGAAAGGTCTCGCCCGCGCCGGGCCAGGGCGCGAATGCGGCGGAGCCGCGAGATGACACCGCACCGCGCGAGGCGCCGAAGAGCGTCGCGGCGTTGATCAGGTTGGAGTCCACGCCGCTGCCCGGTTCCCCGGCGCGGGCGGCCACCGCTTCCCCGGAGAAGGCAGTCTCGACCCCGGTCGCGCCCGCCGAAGACACGCCCGCCAGGCCCGCGCAGATCGCTGCCGGGCAAGGGATCCAGGTGCAATCAGTGCCGGAGTCCGCGGCCTGCGTGGGATCGCCGGACGAAGGCGTCGATCAGGAACGGGAATGGATGCGGCGCAGTCTCGGGGAGCGCTACGACGACGCGGCGGGCCTGGCGGCCCGGGTGATCTCCGAGTCACCGGGACTGGGTGGTCTGGACAAGGCGGGCACGAAGGACGCCATCGCCGATCTGGCGGCGCTGCGTCTCTACCTGCTGGACGCAAGCCCTGAGCTGGGCAACGCGATCCGCGGGGCCACCGTCGGCCCGCATGTACCGCTGGGCCGCTGCGCCACGTCGGGCCTGCGCCGCCTGCCGTCGTATCGCGGTGTCGTGATGCTGCGGGCCAGGCTCGGCGAGTCGGCGCGGCGGTACTACCCGGAGGGCGGGCTGATCACCGAGTGGGGTTTCTGCGCCGCGCTGACCGACGCGCACCCCGGGTTGCCCGGCGACACCGACATCCTGATCTGGGCGATGACGGCTCGCCGCACGGCACTGCTGGCACCGGAGGTGCCGGATCGGGTGCTGTTCCTGCCCGGGACGAACTTCAAGGTGCTGCAGGCGCGAGACGGTGAGCCGAACGTGGTGCTGCTGCGGGAACTGGCGACATCGGAGATCGGCGAATCCGGGAAGGTCGAACCGGAGGAGTCTCCTTTGGACGGTGTTGCGCTGACCGGGCTGAAGCGCGCGGAGGAGATCTTGGCCGATACCGGCAAGGCGCGGCCCCTCCCGGACGAGCACGTGGACCGGTTCGGCGCCGCGCCCGGGCTGATCATCAGGGGGTAACTTCAATGTCCACCGTGATCGTGCGGCGCGCCCCGCGCGCCGAGGGGCCACCGCTGCCGGAGGGCCGGGTCGAGCTGGCCGAGCCTCCGGTGCTGCCGGAGCCCGCGCAGGCCGACTTCGGCTCGGTCCTGATGTACCTGCCGATGGGGCTCGGCGCCGGGACGATGGCGCTGATGTTTTCGATGAACAGCGGCAGCCCGTCGACGTACCTGATGTCCGGGATGATGGGCGTCGCCATGATGAGCATGGGCGTCAGCCAGATCGGGCGTGCCGGCGGCGACCGCCGTCGCCGGATGCGCGCCGAGCGCCGGGACTATCTGCGTTACCTCGCCCAGCAGCGTCAGCGCGCGGTGGACGCGGCGGCGGCGCAGCGCACCGCGGTGCTCTGGGACAACCCGGATCCCGCGGAGCTGGGCACCCTGGCCGCCGGATCCCGGCTGTGGGAGCGCCGTGCCGGGCACGACGACTTCGCCCGGATCCGCATCGGACTGGGGCGGCGCCGGGCGGCGCTGGAGTTCGTGCCGCCGCGGACCAAGCCGGTGGAGGATCTGGAACCACTCTGCGCGAAGTCGCTGCGCCGGTTCACCCGGGCGCACCAGACGGTGTCGCGGCTTCCGATCACGGTGCCGCTGCAACGGTTCACCAGCATCGAGTTCGCCGGGGACGGGGGCGCCGCGCTCGGCCTGATGCGGGCGTTGATCGCGCAGCTCGTCACCTTCCATTCCCCCGACGAGGTGCGGCTGGCGGTGTTCGCGGACGCGACCGGGCGGTCCGAATGGGACTGGCTGAAGTGGTTGCCGCACACCGCGCATTCGCACGAGGAGGACGGCGCCGGGCCGTTACGGGTGACCGCCGAGGACGCCGACGCGCTGCTGGAACTGCTCGGCCCGGACGTCCGGGACCGGCCCGATCATGACCCGGCGGCGACGGCCAGCGTGGCGGAGCCGCTGGTGGTCGTGGTGGCGCAGGGGGCGCGGATCCCGGACGGCCACCGGCTGCACTCCGGTTTGCGCAACGTCGTGGTGCTGGACGCCACCGGGGCGATGACCGGTGGTCCGAAGGTGCTGCGCCTGACCACCCGGAACGACCGCGTGGAGTTCCCCTCCGGCGACGAGACGATGTCGGCCGAAGCGGACTTTCTCGCCGCCCCGGCCGCCGAGGGGCTGGCCAGGCAACTCGCGCCGATGCGGACCAGCGGCGGTGTCGACCTGGTGGACCGGCCGCTGGAAGCCGACTTCGACCTCACCACGTTGCTCGGGATCCGTGATCCGCGCGGGTTCGACGTGGCGGCACAGTGGCGTCTGCGGACGCCGCAGGACACGCGGTTGCGGGTGCCGATCGGCGTCACCGAGGACGGCGAGGTCGTCGAGCTGGACCTCAAGGAGTCCGCGCAGGCGGGGATGGGGCCGCACGGCCTGCTGATCGGCGCCACCGGGTCCGGCAAGAGCGAGCTGCTGCGCACGCTGGTGATCGGCCTGGCCGCGACGCACTCCTCCGAGGTACTCAACCTGGTACTGGTCGACTTCAAGGGTGGCGCGACCTTCCTGAACATGGAGAAGCTGCCGCACACCTCGGCGGTGATCACCAACCTGGCCGACGAGCTGACCCTGGTCGACCGGATGCGGGACGCGATCAACGGAGAGCTGGTCCGTCGCCAGGAACTGCTGAGGGAAAGCGGTTACGCGTCGCTGTTCGAGTACGAGAAGGCCCGGCTGTCCGGGGTGCCGCTGCCGCCGCTGCCGTCGCTGTTGATCGTGGTGGACGAGTTCTCCGAGCTGCTGGCGAGCAAGCCGGAATTCGCGGATCTGTTCGTCAGCATCGGACGGTTGGGCCGAAGCCTCGGCGTGCACCTGCTGCTCGCCTCGCAGCGACTGGACGAAGGGCGCATCCACCGCGTCGAAGGGCATCTGTCGTACCGGATCGCCTTGCGCACGTTCTCCTCGATGGAGTCCCGCAGCGTGATCGGGGTGTCCGCCGCCTACGAGCTGCCCTCCGCACCGGGCAACGGTTATCTCAAGCTGGACACGACGAATCTGGTGCGGTTCAAGGCCGCGTACGTCTCCGGCGCGGCCCCGGCCCCGCTCAGCCCCGCCGAACAGACCGCGCAGCAGGCGAAGGCGGCGCGGGAAGTGGTGCGGTTCGGGCTGGAGCAGCATGGTCGGCTGCGGTCGGAGCAGGACGCGCTGGCGGCGTTGGCGGAACGGGACGTCACCGCCCAGGGCAAGGCGGAGCCGGAGGACGAGACCAGCCTGCTGGAGATCCTCATCGATCGGCTGCGGGGCGGCGGCATGCCCGCCCGGCAGGTGTGGCTGCCGCCGCTGTCCACCCCGGCCAGTCTCGATCACCTGCTCCCCGGCATCGTGCCGGACCCGGCGCGCGGGATGAGCGCGGCCAACTACCAGGGGCTGGGGTCGCTGCGGGTCCCGCTCGGCATGGTGGACCGGCCCTACGAGCAGTCCCGCGACCTGCTCGTCGCCGACCTTTCCGGGGCGGATGGGCACGTCGGCGTCGCGGGTGCCCCGCAGACCGGGAAATCCGTGCTGCTGCGCACGCTGATCCTCTCGCTCGCGCTCACCCACACGCCGGCCGAGGCGCAGTTCTACTGCCTGGACTTCGGCGGCGGTGGGCTGGTGTCCCTCACCGGCCTGCCGCACGTCGGGTCGGTGGCCACCCGGCTGGAACGGGACCGCGTGCAGCGGACCATCGAGGAGTTGTTCCAGCTCCTCGAACGCCGCGAGCAGACCTTCACCACGCAGGCGGTCGAGTCGATGGCCGCCTACCGCGGGATGCGCGCCCGCGGCGAGATCGAAGACCCCTACGGCGATGTCTTCCTCGTCGTGGACGGGTGGTTCACGTTGCGGCAGGACTACGAGGACCTGGAGCCCAGGATCAACGAACTGGCCGCCCGTGGCCTGAACTTCGGTGTGCACGTGGTCCTGTCCGCGGTGCGCTGGTCGGAGATCCGGCCACGCACCCGGGACCTGCTGGGCACCAAGTTCGAACTGCGGCTCGGCGACGTGCTGGAGTCCGAGGTGGGCGCGAAGGTCGCCGTCGGGATCCCGCACCAGCCCGGCCGCGGGCTGACCCGGTCGGGACACCACTTCCTCTCCGCCCTGCCGCGGTTGGACTCCTCGTCGGAGACCGGCGACCTCGCCGCCGCGACCAAGTCCGCGGCCGCGGAGATCGAGGTGTTCTGGCGCGGCCGCCCCGCTCCCACGGTCCGGCTGTTGCCCGGCAGGCTGCCGGCCGGCCGGCTTCCCGGACCGGACGGCGATCTGCGGGTCTGCCTGGGACTGGACGAGCAGCGGCTGGCTCCGGTGTGGCACGACTTCGGTGTCGTGCCACACCTGATGGTCTTCGGCGACGGCGAGACGGGCAAGACCAACATGTTGCGCCTGGCGATCCGCGCGGTGCTCGCCCGGTACGGGCCGGACCAGGCGCGCATCCTGCTGGCCGACCCCGGCCGAAGCCTGCTGCAGAGCGTTCCCGAGCAGTTCCGCGCCGGTTTCGCCGTGGACAGCGAGGCGCTGGCGAACCTGGCCCAGCAGGCCGTGGCGTCGGTGGGGTCCCGGGTGCCCGGCCCGGACATCACCCCCGAACAGCTGGCCAGCCGGAACTGGTGGCAGGGTCCCCGGCTGTTCGTCTTCATCGACGACTACGACCTTTTCGCCACGCCGGGCGCTCCGTCGCCGATGGCGCCGTTGGTTCCGCTGCTGTCCCAGGCCGCGCACATCGGTCTGCACCTGGTGGTGACCCGCAGTGCCTCGGGCGTGATGCGCGGAATGATGGATCCGCTCCTGCGGCGCATGTGGGAGCTGAGCACTCCCGGGGTGTTGTTCTCCTACCCCAAGGAGGAAGGCAAGTTCCTCGGGGAGGCCAAACCCCGCTCGCTGCCCGCCGGCCGGGCGCAACTGGTGACCCGGCGGGGCATCCGGTTGATCCAGACCGGGCTGGTGACATCCTGACCGGCTGCCGCCGGGACAGGCCGAGACAGAGGGGGTTGCCGTGAACCGGCAGATGCTGTTGGTTTCCCCGGACCGATCCTGGGCGTTCCGGTCGATCCAGCAGGCGCTGGCGCAGGCCCGCGACGGCGCGTTGATCAGCGTGGCCGCCGGGCGGTACGAGGAGGCGCTGCACGTCACGACCGCGGTCACCCTGGCCGCGGAGACCGCGGGCAGCGTGCAGGTCCACGCCCCCTCGGGCAGCGCGGTCGTGGTGGACGCCGAAGCCGTGCAGCTTTCCGGGTTGGCCTTCTCCAGCGCGGACCCGGACACACCCGCGCTGGAGGTGCGCCGGGGGCAGGCCGCGCTGGACAACTGTCTGGTGGCCAGCGAGGCGTGGACGGCGCTGCTGGCGTGGCAGCAGGGCACCCTGGCCGCCCGTGACTGCCGGGTGCTCAACCCGCGCGGAGCCGGTGTCGTCGTCACTTCCAGCGGGACCAACGCGCTGGAGCGGTCGGAGATCGCCGAGGCGGGTTCGTCGGCGGTGGTGATCGCCGAGAACGGGCGGCTGGCGGTCCGGGACTGCGTGCTGGAGCGGGCGCGGGGCAACGGGATCTGTGTGAACGGCCGGGGGAACGCGACGGTCGAGGACACCAGGATCATCGGGAGCGGGAAGCCGGCCATCGCCGTCGAGCAGGACGGGCGGGCGAGTCTGCGCGCGGTGTCCGTCACCGGCAGTGCCGCCCTCGACGCCTACCTGACCAGCCGCAACGAGGTCGTCCTGGACGGCTGCTCGTTCTCCTCCTCGGGTGGGCAGGCGGTGCACATCGGGGAGGGCTGCACGCCTTCGCTGCGCGGTTGCACCATCACCTCGCCGTCCCGCAACGGCGTCCAGGTCGCCGGCGCGTCCCGGCCGCGCCTGGAGAACTGCGAGATCACCGGTGCGCCGCTGGGAATTCTGGTGGAGGCGGGCAGCACGGCCACGCTGTCCGGGGTCGCCGTCCGCGAGGCGGGTGACACCGCCGTCGTGGTGGCCGAGGGTTCCTCCCTCGACGCCGAAAAGCTCACGATCTCCGGCGAGTCCGGCTCCGGGCTGCGGGCACTGGGCGAGGCGACGCTGGTGGTGCGTGCCGCGGACATCGAAGTGGGCCGGGGCAAGGGTGTCGATCTCGCGGAGGGCGCCAGCGCACAGTTCGCCGGGCTGCGGCTGCGCGGTGGCGGGCTGTCGGTCATCGGCGCGCACGCGGTCCTGGAGTCCTGCACGGTCCAGGACTGCGGGGTGATCGTCGGCGCCGACGCCGAACTGTCGGCGAACGACACCGACTTCGTCGGGTCCGACAGCGACGGTATCCGTGTGCTCAAAGGAGGTTCGCTCGTCGCGCTCGGCTGCCGGGTCACCGGGGCGCAGCGCCACGGCGTGCACATCCAGGCCGCCGCTCGGGCGGACCTCGGCAACTGCACGGTCTTCGACAACGGTGGCGAGGGCGTCCGCAACGACAGCGACGACCCGGTCTCGATCCGCGACTGCGAAGTTCGCGACGGCGGGCGGCCCGCGCAGGGCCGGAAGGGCGCCAGGAAGACGCCGGACGCGGGTGCCGACACCGGTGACGCGCAAGCGCAGGCGCCCGGTGACGGCCCGCTGGCCGAACTGGAGTCGCTGGTCGGTCTGGAGAGCGTGAAGAAGGAAGTCACCGGCCTGATCAACCTGAACCGGATGGCCCAGCGGCGCGAGGAGATGGGCCTGCCCATGCCGCCGATGAGCCGCCACCTGGTGTTCGCCGGGCCGCCGGGCACCGGCAAGACCACCGTGGGCAGGCTCTACGGCGCGATCCTGGCCGAGCTGGGCATCCTCAGCCAGGGCCATATCGTCGAGGTCGCGCGGGCGGATCTGGTCGCGCAGATCATCGGGGGCACCGCGATCAAGACGACCGAGGTGTTCACCAAGGCGCTCGGCGGGGTGCTGTTCATCGACGAGGCGTACACCCTGACCAACCAGGCCAAGGGCACCGGCCCGGACTTCGGGCAGGAAGCCGTCGAGACCCTGATGAAGCTGATGGAGGACCACCGCGACGAGATCGTGGTGATCGTCGCCGGTTATTCCGAGCTGATGGACCAGTTCCTGGCCTCCAACCCCGGCATGGCCTCGCGGTTCGCCCGCACCATCGAGTTTCCCAACTACTCGCCGGACGAGCTGGTCACCATTGTGCAGGGGCTGTGCGCCAAGCATTACTACGACCTCACCGGGGACGCCCTGGAAGCGCTTACCCGCTACTTCGTGGAGGTCCCGAAGGGCGCGACGTTCGGGAACGGGCGGGTCGCGCGCCAGGTGTTCGAGTCGATGATCAACAGTCAGGCGTCGCGCCTGGCGAGCCAGGCGCCGGAGGACAACGCGGCGCTGAGCCAGCTCACCGGCGAGGACCTCAAGGCCGACTTCGCGCCGAAGGCCGCCGAAGCCGAGCCCACCCGGCCCACCGAGAGCCCCGGCCAGGCCAGGATCGCCGCGATGATCGGGCTGGACTCGGTGCGCAAGGCGGTGCGGGCCCGCCTCAACGGTCTGGTGAAGCTCCGGCAGAAAGGCGAGTCGGTCGTCGGCTTGGCCAATGTCGTGTTCGAGGGTCCGGTGGGCAGCGGCCGGCGGACGATGGCGCGGCTTTACGCACGGTGCCTGACCGAGATGGAGTTCCTTTTCTCCGGCGCGGTGCGCGAGTTGCCGCTGTCGAGCGTCCCGGCACGTTGGCCCGAGCAGGCCCATGCCTTCGTCGCGTCGGCCGTGGCGGAGGCCGAGGGCGGTTTGCTGCTGCTGGAGCTGGATCCGGCCTTCGGCCGCCGGCCCGCGGAGGAATGCCATGCGGTGATCGACGCCGTGGCGAGCGGGATCGGCCAGGCCCACACGGTGGCGGTCGTGCTGTGCGGTAGCAGCCCGCATCTGGCGGACCTGCTTCGCGACCGCACGGATCTGGCCGAAGGCTTCGCCGAGTACCTCCGGTTCGGCCGGTACACGGCCGGACAACTGGCCGAGCTGACCTGCCGTCACCTCGCCAGGCTTGGTTGCGGTGTCGACGAACAGGTGCCGGGCGCTCTGTCCACTTTGTACGCCGTCACACCGCCGCGGGAGGGTGCGCACGGGGCGCACTGGCTGGCGGCGCGGATCGCGGCGGGCGCCGCGTCGCCGACGATCACCGTCTCGGATCTGTCGACGCCGCGGCGGGAACCGGACCCGGCCGGGGATCCCGCGCCCGGACAACGCGATTCCCCACCGCTGGTGCCCGCCTGACGGCTGGACGGGCAGAAATCCCAGTACGGCGGGGAAACGCTGCGCGCGGAGCAGGCGGCCGACCGGGTGAACCTGGGCATCATGGAAAGGAAGATCCGCTCGGCAATCGGCGGATCGCTGTCGAAAGGAACAGGAAATGACGAATCCTGGTGGACTTTCCGTCGGGACGGCCGGACTCGGCAATGCTTCGAACATTTTCATGGAGTACGGGCAGCAGATCAACTCGATCGCCAGCCAGGCCGTGACCGAGGCCAGCGGCATGCAGTTCCAGGGCGACCAGGCCCAGATCTTCCAGAACGCGCTGCAAACCTGGGAAGGCTACCTGAACCAGGTATTGTCCGCGCTGTCCAGCATGGCCACGCTCATCGGGAGCAACAGCAAGACCTATCTGGGCGCGAGCAACAACAACACGGAAACCGCGCGCAGCTACGGGCAGTCCATCCCGGCGACGCCCGCGATCCCCAACCTCCCCGGTTTTTCCTCGTAGCAGTAATCCACCGCCCGGTCGCTCTCGGCAAGGAGTAAGACGATGACCGAATACTCAATCAATTTCGGAAGTGTCCAGAACGCCATTGACACACTCGACGCCTGTGGCAAACAGATCAGCGCGGCGCTGACCCAACTGGAACAGGAAGCGGCACAGCAACTCTCCGACTGGTCGGGTCAGGCGCAGGCGAACTATCAGACCTACAAGTCTCAGTGGGACACCGCCGCGCAGAACATGTCCGATCTCGCGGTGCAAGGCAGCGGCACGTTGTCGGACATGCACGACCTGCTCAAGTCGACCGAATCAGCGATCTCCAACCAGTGGGGCTAGCCAGCGGACGGCGCAACGGGAGTCGGCCGGGGGAGTATTCCGCCTGTTCGGGCGTCCCTGGGCCGCCGACCGACGTTGTACTGAAATGAGGTGAACTCGTGGTCGATGACCCTAACAGCAGCGTCACCGGCGATCCGGGGCCGTCGGATCCGCCGCAGTCGTCGCCTCCGACGGATCACACGCCCTATTCGGGGGGCACGAGCGTCACCGGTAGTGCCTCACCGGGGTCCATGGATCCCTTCACGGCGCCCGGGGCGATGTCGACTTCCGGAGGCTCTTCCGGCGGCGCATCGGTCGATACCGATGATCTGAAGACGTTCGTGTCCAAGCTGCAACAGTTCGTCCAACCACTGCAGGAGGTTCGCAGCCTGGTCGTGGGCGCGGCCGCACCGAACTCGTCGAACTACGGTCTGCCCGCAGGGGGGATGAACTTCACCCAGGCGAACAGCCTGCGCTCGTTGATCACCGGCGCGAACGGCAACGGTGGCCTCATGTCCGAGGTCGCCGAGGCGCTCCAGAACACGCACGATGGCGTGAGCGCCTACATCGACGCTTTCAACTCGGTCATCTCGCAGTACGAGAAGGCGGGCGACGCCAGCAAGGTCAGCGCCCAGGATCTGCTCGACGCGCTCAACGAAGCGGATGCGGGCTATTCGTTCGGGTCCGGCGGGGGATCCGGCGGCTCGGGCGGTTCCGGCGGGTCGGGTGGCTCGGGCGCTTCCGGCGGTTCCGGCGGTTCGGGCAAGGGAAGCTGAGCCCCGCGCCCCGCCGCACCGCGGTGGGGCGCGGCTTGATCTTTGTCGGCGCGGGGGACAGGGGAGCGCGAGGGAATGACGGACTACAACCAGAACGGGACCACGCTGGGGTCCAGCGGCACGATCTATGCCAACGGTTCGGTGACGAACAACGACCCCAGCACCTGGTTGGCGGACAACGACTGGAAGTCGATCATGGCCGCCATCTGTGGCTACTCCTCGGGCTACGAGGACCCCACGATCACCGCCACCCTCGCCGACCCCGGCCAGATGCGCACCGTCGCCGAGGTTCTGTACGACGCGCAGCAGGCCCTGTCCGAAACCGCCCAGAACCTGGTCAGTCTGATCCAGGAACTCACGGGTTCCAGCGGCTCGTGGTACGGCTCATGGCAGGGAGACGCCGCGCAGGCCGCCCAGGACTCGATCACGACCTTCGCCAAGCAGATTCAGCTCAACGCCGACACGCTGTTCACCGGGCAGAACGGGCAGGAGATCGCGCAGCAGCTCGCCGACAACGCGGTCAACCTGCAAAACGCGCAAAATGACGTAAAGGAAATCGACTCCTATTACGCCACCGAGGCCGCGAACAACGGTGTCGGAAAGAGCTCGAACGGGACGGTTCCGGTCAGTCAGGACCAGGTCATCGTCCAGATGATGACTCGCGACATGTACACCGTGTTGCAGAACCTGATCTCGGCGTACAACCCCACGATCGACAACGTCCCGTCATCGCTGCCAGGTGTCAGTTCCCCGGCCATCAACAGCAGCGGATCGCTCGACGGCAATCCACCCGGCGCCACCGATCCCGGCGACGTCACACCTCCTGACCTGAGCGGGCTGGGCTCTTCGCTCGGCAACGGGCTCGGTGGTCTCGGGAGCAGTCTGAGCGACGGCCTCGGTGGTCTCGGCAGCGGTCTGGGGAACAATCTCGACGGCCTTGCGCAGTTCCCCGGGGATACCGGGGTGGGCAGTGGGACCGGTAGCGGAACCGGCAGTGATCTTTCGCAGTTCCCGGGTGATACCGGG
>DASSAD010000365.1:0-6696 GCA_035685725.1 Amycolatopsis sp.
GTCCGGCGCGGCGCTGAGGCAGCTGCTGGACGGGATGTCCGGACCATTCGGCAGCACCCCGAGCGGGGTCGCCTTCGCGATGTCCGCGTCCTTGGCGTCCAGCATCCGGTTGGTGACCATCGAGTCGATGACGGTGTTACGACGTTCCAGCGTCGCCTGCGGGTGCGTGTACGGGTTGTACGCGTTGGGGTTGTTCACCATCCCCGCGAGCATGGCGGCCTGCTGGACGTTCAGCTTGTCCGGCGTGGTGTCGAAGTAGGCGTGCGCCGCGGCGCCCACCCCGTAGATGTTGCCGGAGAACTCGACCACGTTGAGGTAGCCGGCGAGGATCTGGTCTTTCGTCTCGCTTTCGCCGAGCTGGACGGCGATCTTCGCCTCGCGCAGCTTCCGGGCGATCGTGTCCGCCTTGTCCGCCAGCTGTGCCGGCTTGTTGTTGCGGTCCACGACGTTGATCAAATAGTTCTTGACGTACTGCTGGGTGATCGTCGACCCACCCTGGGTGTTTCCGCCCGAGCTGTCGTGCAGCGCCGCGCGGACCATGCCCTTCACGTCGACGCCGCCCTCGGAGTAGAAGCGGCGGTCCTCGATCGACACGATCGAGTACCGCATGGCCGGGGAGATCTGGTCGATCGTCACCGGAAGGCGGTACTGGTCGTACACCGTCGCGATGGGATTTCCGGCGCTGTCGGTGATCGTGCTGACGGCGGGCTGCTCGCTCGTCGCCAGTGTCGCGGAGATGCCGCCGACGGCGTCACTGACCTGATTGGACAGGACACCGGCACCGAGCGCGGCAGTCGCCATCACACCGGCCGTGAGCACACCCGCGACAGCGCAACAACCCAAAAACTTGACCACCAGACCCGAAGTACGCACGGCATCGAAGATAGCCAACAACCCGTGAACCGCGCGTAGCACCCGTGGTGATGCCGGGTGACCTGGTTTTTCCCGCGAAGAACGGAAAAAGTAAAAGGAAAAGTAAAGGAAGTCTCATGGAACATCCAAGGTCACGTGGTGCGGAGTCAGGCCGAAGGGCCCTGCCACAAGGTCGTGCGAACTCGTAGTACTGGCTGGGAGCGTTGTAGTCCGGCACCTTCTTGACAGCGCGACCCGCCCGGCGCCGAGCACGCAGAACGCGTCGTCCTTCGGCAGCTGGGTCAGCGCGGAGGTGTCGGTGACGTAGCGGGTTCCGAAACGCAGCTCTGGTAGTCGACCGGTTCGCCCGCCTGCAGGATGACGGCCCTTTCGTCGAAGCTGAAATTGGCGTCCGACCCGCCGGAAAAGGCGTGGAACGAGAAATCCGGGTTGGCGTTCGAACCCAGCGATTTGGCGGGGTCGTCGTAGGAGATGCCATAGCCGTCCGTGATGTCCAGATTGTCGTAGTGGCCGAGCAGGCTTCCCTGCCCGTTGCCGACCCGGGGCGCCGACGAGGACTCGCTCCCCGGTTCCGGTGCCCGGATCCGAGGATCGCAGGGGCGGGGAAGCGCTTGCCGTCGCCAGGTTCGTGGTCGTGCTACTGCCCGGGAATCCCGGGCCCGCCGGCGATCCCGGCGGGTGGAACGCCCCGCTCGCCGCGGCGATGCCCACCGCGGCGGCGGCGACCACGACGACCGCGGCGGCCGAAAGCGCAGCGATGACACCGCCGCGCTTCTTCTTCACCGGAGCAGTGACCGCTTCGGCCGGGACGGGTGCGGCGGCGATGCACGGCCGGATCCGAACCGCCGCCGAAGGCGAGTTCCCCGCTGGCGGCGAAGCAGTCCAGCACACCGAGCGCGAAAATGTCCGCGGCGGGGGACACCTGTTCCCCGCGCACGTGCTCGGGTGACATGAACGCCGGCGTGCCCAGCCGGAAACCGGTGCGGGTCAGCGATGTGCTGTCGACCGCGCGCGCGATCCCGAAGTCGATCACACGTGGCCCGTCGGCGGCCAGGATCACGTTGGACGGCTTGAGGTCCCGGTGCACCACCCCGGCCGCGTGCATCGAGGCCAGCGCTTCGGCGACACCGGCGAGGAGGACGAGCCCGGTCTCCTCGGGCAACGGCCCGTAGCTGCCGATCGTGTACTGAAGCGACGGTCCCGGCACGTAGGCGGTGGCCAGCCACGGCTGCGGCGCGTGCGGGCCGGCGTCGATCACCGGCGCCGTGTAGAGGCCCTGAACCCGTTGCGCCGTGGTCACTTCCTGCTCGAAGCGCCGCCGGAAGGCGGGGTCGTCGGAGAACTCCGGGCGCACCACCTTGATCGCGACGGGGCGGCCGCCGGGCGTGTAGGACAGGTAGACCTTTCCCATGCCGCCCTCACTGAGCCGGGCGCGCAGCCGGAGCCACCCACCTCCCGCGGGTCGTCCGGGCGGAGGTGATGGGCGAGGACACCGGTCCAGACCGCGTGGGTGGGCACGGCCGCGGTCGGCCGGTCCGGCCGGCGTCGGGCCCTTCGGACATTTCGCCTCCCCGGTACTTGCCGGGTACGGCTCGGGCCGGGAGCCGGGGTGGTTCCGCCCTTGCGCACCGGGCCCCGGACTGACCAGGCTTAGGCCCGTGACCGACTACGACTACGACCTGATCGTCATCGGCTCCGGCCCGGGCGGGCAGAAGGCGGCTATCGCGGCCGCGAAACTGGGGAAACGCGTGGCGGTCGTCGACCGCCACGACATGGTGGGCGGTGTCTGCGTCAACACCGGCACCATCCCATCCAAGACGTTGCGCGAAGCGGTTCTCTACCTGACAGGTATGAACCAGCGCGAACTCTACGGTGAGGGCTACCGGGTCAAACACGACATCACGATCTCCGACCTGCTTTCCCGCACCCAGCACGTGATCGGCCGGGAGGTGCAGGTGATCCGGGCGCAGCTGCTGCGCAACCACATCGACCTGATTCCCGGTACGGCACGGTTTCTCGACGCGCACACCGTGGTCGTCGAGGGGTGCAACCGGGGCGAGCGGACCTCGCTGAGCGGCGCCTTCCTGGTGATCGCCACCGGCACCCGCCCGGCGCGACCGTCCCCTGTGGACTTCGACGAGGCCAGGGTGCTCGATTCCGACGAAATCCTGCAACTGGAGGAGATCCCGTCCTCGCTGGTCGTCGTGGGGGCCGGGGTGATCGGCATCGAATACGCGTCGATGTTCGCGGCGCTCGGCACCCGGGTGACCGTGGTCGAACAGCGGGAACGGATGCTCGAGTTCTGTGACCCGGAGATCGTCGAGTCGCTGAAGTTCCACCTCCGGGATCTCGCGGTGACCTTCCGGTTCGGCGAGAAGGTCGCCGGAGTCGACGTCTCCGAGCAGGCGACCGTGACCACCCTGGTGAGCGGCAAGCGGATCCCGGCCGACGCGGTGCTGTATTCGGCGGGGCGGCAGGGCATGACCGACGAGCTGGACCTGTCCGCGGCGGGACTGGAAGCCGACCACCGCGGTCGGCTCAAAGTGGACGAACACTACCGCACCACCGCCGAGCACATCTACGCCGTCGGGGACGTGATCGGATTTCCCGCGCTCGCCGCGACCTCGATGGATCAGGGCCGGCTCGCCGCCTACCACGCCTTCGGCGAACCGGCCCACGATCTGCTGGCCCTGCAGCCCATCGGGATCTACACGATTCCGGAGATCTCCTACTGCGGTGCGACCGAGGCGGAACTGACCTCGTCGTCGGTTCCGTATGAGGTCGGCACCGCCCGCTACCGCGAGCTCGCACGCGGCCAGATCGCCGGTGACTCCTACGGCATGCTGAAGCTGCTCGTGTCCACTACGGACCGGAAGCTGCTGGGGGTGCACGTGTTCGGCACCGGCGCGACCGATCTGGTTCACATAGGACAGGCGGTGATGGGGTGCGGGGGAACGGTGGACTATCTGGTCGACGCGGTGTTCAACTATCCGACGCTGTCCGAGGCGTACAAGGTGGCGGCGCTGGACGCGACCAACAAGATCCGCGCCCTGGAACGCTTCACGACCTGACCGGCCGCCCAGCGCCGGTCCCGGCTACACGGCGACGCTGGTGCACAGCTCTTCGCGGACGGCGGCGGGGCCGAGCATCGCGAAGGCCCACAGGGCACTGATGGCGCGGGTGCCGGGCTGGCGGGACCAGCGGGGTGGTTCCGGGTAGGCCACGGAGAGGTCTAGTTCGGCGAACGGGCTCTCGTCGAGGTACTTCGCCCCGCCGGGCCCGCACAGGTAGGTGTCCGCGCCGACGGCCCGGGTCAGGTCGGCGAGTCGGGCCGACCGGCCGGAGCGGGCGCGCAGCGTGCTGCTGCGCACGACCGTGCCGTGCCAGCCGAGTTGCGCCAGCAGCGCGCGCGTCGACACCTCGGCCACGTTGACCAGGCCGTCGGAGAGTTCGAGGGCGACGAGGACTTCCTCGATGCAGGCGCTGGTGTCGGCCCAGTGGCGGCTGCGCCCGTAGTACTGGCGGACGAGCTGGCCGACCCGCCGCCGGCTCCTGTCCGGCTCGGCCAGCAGCAGCTCGTTGATGTGGCTGGCCCGGCCGCGGGGCCGGTGGACGGGCACGGTCAGCCACCGTTGCTCGGTGGGATCGGACAGCGCCGCCAGGCGGGTGCGGTGCTGGTAGTCGCGGGCGTTGAACTGGACGTCGTCGAGCACGACCCAGACGTCGGCCTGGAACAGCTTGGCCACCGTCGAGGATCTGGGAAAGAGGTTGGGCTGATGTACGGCACACGAAATCACGGCCGCTAACTTCACAGCATCCGGCTGGAGAATCCAGCCGCCACGAGCCTTCGATAGGCGGCATACACGATCGGGGGAACTTCCTGAGCGATCGCAAATCCTTGACCGGGATACTCGATAACACGTTGCAAGTCGCCCACGATCATGTCGATGAGTTCCGTGCCGTGGCAGCGCGATTCCACGTACTCCGCCAGAGACAGGGACACCGACGAGCAAATCGGGTCGACTTCGGGCCACATCTTGCGCGTGGTGGCGTAGGCCCGTCGTTCCATGTAGGGCATGGACACCAGCACGAGCGAAGTGACCGGAATGCCTGCCTTGGCGAACACTTCACGCGAAAGACCGATGTTCTCGCCGGTGTTGGTCGCGCACGGCTCGACCAGGATCGCTTCGTCCGGCACGCCGAGTTCCAGCGCCCGCTCGCGGTAGTGCACGCCTTCGCCGCGCGGGAACGTGGTGAAGGTCTCCCGGCTGTTCCCTCCGGTCAACACCATGATCGGGAACATCCCGCGATGGTAGAGCTCCGCCGCGTGGCTGGCGACGCTCAAGTCGTTGCAGCCCAAAACGATGGCGGCGCTGCACGGCCGCGGCCGGTGGTGCAGCCGATGATACTCCCAGAGCGTTTCGGCATCGGCCCAGCACCGGTCCAGTGGAGTCTTCCACAGGACACCGATTTTGTTACGCCTGTCGCTCATAGGTCCGGCGAATCCCGTCGATACTCTGCAACTGGTGCATCAATCCGTATTCGGTGGATATACCCGCGCACGTGTCGAGCAGCGTGGCTCCATTTTCCGCGGTGACCCGGTCGGAAAGCAGAATATGTGCGTAAGCGGTTTCCAGCCGCACTTTCTGCAAAGGGGTGTCGCCGACCCGGTGAGTGAGCGCGACCTCGATCGCGCTGGCGGCGTCGGACAGTTTTCCGGCGCCCCGATGGGCCAGGGCGAGTTTCTGGTGCGCGATCGACCAGTCGGCCTGTTCCTCCATCGTCTCGAAGTTCTGGATCGCCGGGATGATGTGGCGCGTGGCGGATTCGTTGAGGCCGCGCTTGCTCAAGGCGGTGCCGACCCAGAGCTGGGCCCGGGTGCGGTCGTGTTCGCTCAGCCGCTCGTCGGTGGTCAGCGACTCGTAACGCCGTGCCGCCGATTCCAGCCGCCCGGCCATCTCGTCCAGTACCACGAGTTGAAGTTCCAGCTGTGCGACGCGTCGTGGCGTGCCCAGCTCGGTGAACACCCGCAGTGCCTTGCGATAGGTCTGCTGGGCCGACAACGGCCCCAGGATCACGCCCTGATCCTGTTGCAGCTCCCCGAACAAGCGCAGCGAGCGACCGTAGAGGTGCATTCCGCGAGTGTCGTTGCTGTTGGGCTCGAACCGGGACAGCCACCGGTCGAGCAGCGTCCTCGCCTGGGGAAACTCTTGCCGCCCAAGGCAGGCCAGGGTGCGGTCGAGGTCATCGGCCCACGCCTCGTAGTCGTATCCCGGCGCGACCGGGCGGGCGGCGGGCGAGGTGGCCTGGCCGGGCTGCTGGACGAGAACGTCGAACCGGCGCCGCGCATCCGGCTGGGCGCGGGCCAGTGCGGTGTCGAGTATCGCCTGGGTGTCGGGCCGCGGCACGGTTGCGGTGCCCCCGCTTTCCCATTTCGCGACGGTCCGTGGAGCGACCCCCAGATATCCGGCGAACGCGCGCACGGAAAGCCGGAGCGCATGTCGCAGTAATCGAGCTTCGCGGCCGCTCCAATGATGGGCGGTCGCCGCGAACTGGTTCACTTCGCCTGCGGCCACCCCGTGAGGTTAACGTCCGCCGCTGGGGAAAGTACACCAAAAGTGCAACGTTGGTTCGTTTCCGTCACAGGGCCCCTTCGGTCACCCTGGAGTGAGGCATCCGACGCCGGGTTGACTCCTTTGTCCCGGGCCGATCCCCGACGCCGGGTGCCGCTCCAAGTCTTACCGGACCGCAGGTCCCGCCGCCACCGGAGGCCAACCTGGGGCGCGGCTGAGCGAGACAGGACAGCGCGGAGACGTCCCGCGT
>DASSAD010000366.1:0-20511 GCA_035685725.1 Amycolatopsis sp.
CTTGTCGCCGCGGCGAAGACGACCACCAGTTCCTCGCCGTAGGCGAGCACGTCGAACCCGGGGTCGCGGGCGGTCTCGAGTACGGCATTGTTCAGGGCCCCCCGCAGCGCGACGGCGACGCTTCTCGCGTCGAACGGGCGAAACTCGCCGGCCTCCTGTCCCTGACGAAAAAGGGACTCCAGGTCCAGCTTCGCCAGGTCGCCGTGCAGTCCGGGGTCCACCTCCAACTGGTCCAGCCGGTGACCGGTCGCCGACCGGTAACTCAGTGCGATATCCAGCACCGCCATGAACTGCGTGCGGTGTGTGGAAATGAAGGCGACATGGGACCGGATGTAGGCGCGCAGTCTTCCGGCAGCCGTCGCTTCGGCGTCCAGCGCCGGCACCATCGCCGCGACGGCCGATCGGTAGGCCGCCATGGCGATCGCTCGGACCAGCTCATCCTTGTTCGCGAAGTGGTACAGGACCACGCTCATCGCGACGCCCACCCGCCGCGCGATCTTGCGGATCGAGGTCTGGGCATAGCCGATCTCCGCGATCACCTCGATCGCGCAGGCCACGATCTGTGCCCGCCGCGCCCGCTCGGTGAACGTCGGCGAATCGTCACGCTGATTAGAGCGCACGATCTCAGTTTAGATCGGTCGATCTAAAGCGCCAAGGGTTCGCGGCGACGGGCCGAAAAATCACCGTGGCGAGCGCTACGCGGGTCTTTACTCGGCGTGAACCGGTTCCCCGGGGCGGGCCCGGTTCCGGTCAGCGGGGCAGGGCGTGGTCAGGTTCGAGTGCCTCCGCCGTCGCGTTCTCGATCATGGCGGCCGCGGTCAGCTCCACCGATCGCAGGCGGTCGTCGAGTTTTTGGGCGTGGTGAACGAGAATGAGTTCGTCCGCGTGGGTGGATGCGGCGAAGTCGTTCAGGTGATCGCGCACCTCGCCGGGCGTGCCGACGGCGGTGTAGCGGGTCATGGCGGTCAGCGACCGGCCGTTCGGTGAGGCGAGCAGGGCGTCGATCTCGGCATCGGTGAAGGTGGCCCGCACCGGGCCCCGCGAGATCATCGACCGCGCCCGTGCCCGGTAGGCGATCGTCTTCTGGTCGACCGCCTCGTCGTGGTCGTCGGAAGCGAACACGTTGACGCCGGCGATCACGTACGGCTCCGCCAGTTGTTCCGACGGCTGGAAACCGTCGCGGTACACGGTGACCGCCTGGTGCAGCGCGTCCGGCGCGAAGTGGGACGCGAACGCATACGGCAGGCCGAGTTGCGCGGCGAGCTGCGCCCCGAACAACGACGAGCCCAGAATGTAGAGCGGCACCGTGTCTTCCGCCCGCGGCACCGCCTGTACACCGGGAATACGCGAATTCCCCGAGAGGTACCCCTGCAGTTCGAGCACGTCCTGCGGGAAGGTGTCGGCCGACATCGCGTCCCGCCGCAGCGCACGCATGGTGTTCTGGTCGCTGCCCGGGGCGCGCCCGAGCCCGAGGTCGATGCGCCCCGGGAACATGGTCTCCAGGGTGCCGAACTGTTCCGCGATGACCAGCGGCGAGTGGTTGGGCAGCATGATGCCGCCCGCGCCGAGCCGGATGGTTTCGGTGTGCGCGGCGATGTGTCCGATCACGACACTGGTGGCGCTGGAGGCGATGGAGGACATGTTGTGGTGCTCGGCGTACCAGACGCGCCGGTAGCCACTGCGTTCCGCGGCGCGGGCGAGCGCGACGCTGGCCTCGAAACTTTCGCGCGCGGTCCCGCCGGGTGCGATCGGTGCGAGGTCGAGGACCGACAGTGCGGTGGGCATGGTTGTCGCCTTTCGTGACGCCGGTTCTCACGGAACCCGCTGGAGGGAAACGGTTTCTCAGAGGACGCGGTGGAGTCGTTCGGTGAAGGAGCGGATGCGCTCGTCGTCCCGCCGGTAGTAGGTCCACTGCCCGCGCCGGGTGGCGCGCAGGAACCCGGCCCGCTGCAGGATCGCCAGATGGGCCGACATGGTCGAGGCGGAGGTTTCCGCCTTGCGCTGCAGAAGACCCACGCACACGCCGAGTTCGGCCGTCTCCAGGGCCTGGCCGGGGAAGTGGGTCGCCGGGTCCTTGAGCCAGTCCAGGATGCGCAGGCGGGTCTCGTTCGCCAGAGCCTTGCACTCGTCGAGCATCCGCACCCTCCTTCGGTATTTCGCTAATTAACGAAATTAGTCCTCCACCGGCCGGGCCCGCATCATGACGCTGCTCACCCGGGACTCGACGCCGGGTGACGCCCGGTCCGGCGGACCCCGGCTGTCGTCCGCGCCCGATCGAGTGAATTCCGGATACTCGGGGGTCGCGGTCCGGTGCCGCCGCACGGGGAGCAAGATCGTATGGTCAAGGCCATGATCCCCGAGCGAGGACAACGGTCTCGGCGCGGTCGGCCGGGTGCGCACGCGGGGCGATGGTGCTCGACGGGCGCCGCACGGGTTCTTGATTGATTCCAGAATTTGCGGCAAACTCCGGCGCGTGCCGACAAAAGCGGATTTCGAGCGCATGCTGCGCGGGGTTGCTCTGCGCGTGACGCGGCCTCGGGTGGCTGTGCTGTCCGCGGTACACGACCATCCCCACGCCGACACGGAGTCGATCATCGGTGCCGTGCGTGACCATCTCCCCGACGTGTCCCACCAGACCGTCTACGACTCGTTGCACACCCTGACGGGCGCGGGCCTGGTGCGGCGCATCCAGCCCTCGGGTTCCGTGGCCCGCTACGAGTCACGCGTCGGGGACAACCACCATCACGTCGTGTGCCGGTCATGCGGTGCCATCGCCGACGTCGACTGCGCCGTCGGCGAGGCGCCCTGCCTCACCGCGTCCGATGACAGCGGCTTCACCGTCGATGAGGCCGAGGTCATCTATTGGGGCCTGTGCCCCGGCTGTTCCACCGCTCAGAGTTCCTGAGCACCGCCGATCCGGGAAGGAAACATGTCAGAGAACCAGGAAACGGCCGTCACCGAGGCGGGCGCCGAAAGCGGCGGCTGCCCGGTCGTGCACGGCCGGGCCGCGCACCCGACGCAGGGCGGCGGCAACACCCAGTGGTGGCCGAACCGGCTCAACCTGAAGATCCTCGCGAAGAACCCGCCCGTGGCCAACCCGCTGGGCGAGGACTTCGACTACGGCGAGGCGTTCCTCTCCCTCGACCTGCCCGCGGTGAAGCGGGACATCGAGGAGGTGCTCACGACGTCGCAGGACTGGTGGCCGGCCGACTTCGGCCACTACGGCCCGCTGATGATCCGCATGGCGTGGCACAGCGCGGGCACCTACCGTATCCACGACGGACGCGGTGGCGCCGGGGCCGGGCAGCAGCGGTTCGCGCCGCTGAACAGCTGGCCGGACAACGTGAGCCTGGACAAGGCCCGCCGGCTGCTCTGGCCGGTCAAGAAGAAGTACGGCCAGAAGATCTCCTGGGCCGACCTGATGATCCTCGCCGGTAACGTCGCCCTGGAGTCGATGGGTTTCCCGACCTTCGGTTTCGCCGGTGGCCGCGAGGACGTCTGGGAGCCCGAAGAGGACGTCTACTGGGGTCCCGAGACCACCTGGATGGGCACCGACAAGCGCTACTCGGGCGACCGGAACCTCGAGCAGCCGCTGGGCGCGACCACCATGGGCCTGATCTATGTGAACCCGGAGGGCCCCGAGGGCGTGCCGGATCCCCTCGCGGCCGCGCGCGACATCCGCGAGACGTTCGGGCGGATGGCGATGAACGACGAGGAGACCGTCGCGCTGATCGCCGGCGGGCACACCTTCGGCAAGACCCACGGCGCGCACCCGGACGACAAGCTCGGCCCCGACCCGGAGGCCGCGCCGCTGGAGACGCAGGGCCTGGGCTGGAAGAACGGGTACGGCACCGGCGCGGGCGCCGACGCGGTCACCAGCGGTCTCGAGGTCACCTGGACCAGCACGCCGGTCGCGTGGGGCAACGGGTTCCTGGAGAACCTGTTCGGCTACGAATGGGAGCTCACCAAGAGCCCCGCCGGCGCGAACCAGTGGAAGCCCAAGGACGGCGCCGGTGCGGGGACCGTGCCGCACGCGCACGACTCGTCGCAGAAGATCACGCCGTCGATGCTCACGACCGACCTCGCGCTGCGCGTCGACCCGATCTACGAGCCCATCGCGCGGCGCTTCAAGGACAACCCGGCGGAGTTCGCGGACGCCTTCGCGCGCGCCTGGTACAAGCTGACCCACCGCGACCTGGGGCCGAAGTCGCTCTACCTCGGTTCGGAGGTGCCGGCGGAGACCCTGCTGTGGCAGGACCCGATCCCCGCGGTCGACCACGAACTCGTCGACGCCGCCGACATCACGGCGCTCAAGGCCAGGATCATCGAGTCCGGGCTGACCGTCCCGCAGCTGGTCTCCACGGCGTGGGCGTCGGCCTCGACCTACCGCGGCAGCGACAAGCGCGGCGGCGCCAACGGCGCGCGTATCCGCTTCGAGCCGCAGCAGGGCTGGGAGGTCAACAATCCCGACCAGCTGGCCACGGTGCTGCGCACCCTGGCGGGCATCCAGGAGTCGTTCAACGCCGCCCAGACCGGCGGTAAGAAGATCTCGCTCGCCGACCTGATCATCCTCGCCGGCAACGCGGCGATCGAGCAGGCGGCCAAGCAGGCCGGCCAGGACGTCGAGGTGTCCTTCACGCCGGGACGCACCGACGCCTCGCTCGAGCAGACCGACGTCGAATCCTTCGCCGCGCTGGAGCCGGCCGCCGACGGCTTCCGGAACTACGTGGGCAAGGCCAGCGGGCTGCCGGGCGAGTATCTCCTGCTCGACCGGGCGAACCTGCTGACGCTGAGCGCGCCCGAGATGACGGTGCTCGTCGGTGGTCTCCGTGTGCTCGGCACGAACTACGACAACTCGTCGTTGGGTGTGTTCACCGAGACGCCCGGTTCGCTGACGAACGACTTCTTCGTGAACCTGCTCGACATGGGCACGGAGTGGAAGCCGGTCGCGGAGGACGCCCAGACCTTCGAAGGGCGTGACGCCGCCACCGGCGAGGTCAAGTGGACCGGCAGCCGTGTCGACCTGGTCTTCGGGTCGAACTCCGAACTGCGCGCGCTCGCGGAGGTCTACGCCAGCGATGACGCGAAGGAGAAGTTCGTGCTGGACTTCGTCGAGGCCTGGCGCAAGGTGACCGAACTCGACCGGTTCGATCTCGCCTGATCCCTGGTGTCCGGTCCGGCCGTGCCGGCCGGACCGGATATCCCGGGACAGCCGTGTCGGTCCTCGTAGGAGAGCGATTTGAGAGCGCTTTCTCGAATCGCTTAACTCAGCGCGTCACCCCGGTGAATCGCCCGGCAAAACCGTTGGCGGTGACGCTGGTCGGCCGCGTGTGTGGTGCCGCGATCATGCTCCACCCGTTGCGGTATAACAACGAGCCATGACTTCGAGTGAGAACACGGCCCCGGCGGCACCGGAGGGTGTGGACACCGATCGGCCCGCCGCTTCCCGGATCTATGACTGGTATCTCGGCGGCAGGACCAACTACGCCATCGACCGCGAATTCGGTAAGCGTGCCGAAGTCACCTTCCCACTCATCAAACCCTTGGCACAGGGCAACCGGTGGTGGATGAACCGCGTGGTCCAGGCCGCCGCCGACGCGGGAATCCGCCAGATCATCGATCTCGGTTCCGGTGTGCCGTCGGTGGGCAACGCGCACACGATCCTCAGTGAGGGGCTTCCCGACGGCGAGCAGCCCGCCGTGGTGTACGTGGATTACGAAGACGTCGCCGCCGCGCACGCGCGTGTCGCGCTCGAGCAGGACGAGGCCACCGGCTGGGCGGGCGTCGTGCAGCAGGATCTGCGAAACGATCGAACGGTGCTGCACGACCCCCAGACTCGTCGGCTGATCGATTTCTCACAGCCGGTGTGCCTGTTGTTCGTCGCGGTGCTGCATTTCCTCGGTCCCCAGGACCGGCCGGAGGACGTGGTCCGGCGCTATGCGAAGCAACTGGCTCCGGGCAGCTGGGTGGCGATTTCCCACATCACCTGTGATGACGACGCGCCACCGGAGTCGGCGGAAATGGTCCGGCGGTTCGTCGCCTCTTACCAGGACACCACGAATCCGCTGTGGCTGCGCTCCCATGACGAGACGCGGCAACTGTTTCCCGCCGGCTGGCCGCTGCTGGAACCCGGACTCGTGCACCCGCCGAACTGGCGCCCCGACGACGGGATCCTGCTCGCGGAGGACGACAAGGCCGGTGCCTTCGGCTGGTGCGGCGTGGCCGAAAAACCCCGGTAGCCCGCAGTTCCGATTTCAGGTCGCGCCCCGCCGCGCTGGACAGCTTGGCGACGACCGGCCCCGGCGGCACGGCCTGGCGGTCGCCCCGGCGGTGCCGCGGCCATCGGGCCACGGCACCGCTTCGGATCAGCGGTCCCCGCGAGGCTGGAGGCCTAGAGGCGAGGGCGCCCGCCCGGCTCCTGGTGGGGCAGGGACTGGGTGGTGGGTACGGACGGGGCCGGCAGGGTGGCGACTTCCTGCTGTTGCTGCGCGAGCACCGGCGCCGGGTCGGGCAGCAGGGGGAAGGGCACGTCCCGGCGCGGGAAGCGCAGCGTGGAGGTCAGGTCGCCGACCGTGCGCCGCCGCCATGCGCTGATGTTCGGCTCGGCCACGCCGAACCGGGCTTCGAGGAAGCGCAGCAGTGAGGTGTGGTCGAACGTCTCGCCGGCGACCCAGCCCCCCTGGCTCCACGGGGAGATGACGAACGTGGGGACGCGGAAGCCGAGGCCGATCGGGCCGGCGATCCCGCCCGCCTGCGAGGGCAGCGTCGCGGTCAGGTATTCCCCGGGCGTGCCCGGCGGCGGGGTCGGCGGGGTGACGTGGTCGAAGAAGCCGCCGTTCTCGTCGTAGGTGATGAACAGGACGGTCTTGTTCCACACGTCCGGCGTGGAAGCGAGCGCGTCAAGGAGCTCGTAGATGTACGCGCCGCCCGCCGCGGGCAGCCCGCTGGGGTGCTCGTCGGCCTCGGACTGGACCCACGAGACCTGGGGCAGCCGGCCGCTGCGGATGTCGTCCATGACCGCCGTCTTCGACCGCAGCTTCATGCCGTTCTCGTAGAGCGGGGAGCCCACGGGCGCGGTCTGGAACTGCCGGAACCAGCCCAGCTCCGGGCCGTCCCCGAAGACGCGCGATGCGTAGCTGCGCCAGCTGACCCCCGCGGCCTGAAGCCGCTCGGCGTAGGTCGTCCACGTGAAGCCGCCACTGGGCGGAAGCACATTCGTGGCCACGTTCGGGCCGCCGTTCGCCCCCGTCGGGTCGAGCGTGCCGGTCATGGCGTGCAGCCGGTTGGGCCACGTCGGGCCCATCACCGAGCAGTGGTAGGCGTCGCAGATCGTGAAGGCGTCGGCCAGCGCGTAGTGGAGCGGTAGGTCATTGCGGGTGTAATAGCCCATGGTCAGCGGGCCGAAGGTGCCGACCGCCGCCCGTTGTGCGGGAACCCAGTTGTCCATCTTGCCGCCGTTCCACGCCTGGTGCTGCGTGGGCCACCCGTGGCCGGGGTCGTGGATCGCGGCGGCGTTGGTCTTGGTCGTGTCCAGGTGGAACGGCAGCACATAGCCGTCCGGGTTCAGCGCGTCCGGCTGGTAGAAGACCGACCGCCCGGTGGGCAGCGTCTGGAGGTTCCGATCGTCGAAGCCGCGAACCCCGGACAGCGTCCCGAAGTAGTGATCGAACGAGCGGTTCTCCTGGGTGAGGATGATGACGTGCTCGATCTCGCTCAGGTGCGCCAGGTCGCGCGCCGGGCTGGCGAGTGCCTTCCGCATCGACGAAGGCAGCATCTGCAGCCCCGCCACGCCCAGCGTGGCAGCGGCCGTACCGCCGAGGAACCGCCGTCTGGTGACATTTTCCATTTCTTCGGGGCCTTTCATCGGGTCCGTAGACCGCGGATGCGGTCGGCTGACCGTACGAGGCACCGATTAAGGGATCGGAAGGGAATCGTATCCGGCAGATGATGACGTGGTAAACGGGCGGACTGGTCCGAAATGGATGTTTTCGGTGTTGTTCGTCCTAATTGTACTACTTTGTTTCTCGCTGTTTCCGGTGCGGTTGGCCAATAACCTCCAGGACGGCGACCCGATCAATTGTGCACTACGCGAAGCGCGATCGGCAATTGATGCGTTCGCGGGAACTGCGGACATCGCCGCCGCGGTCGGGAATTGGCTGAGCCCGCCGTGGTGCCCTGGGGGACCCAGGGCTCTTGGTCTCCCAGGGCACCACGGCCTCCACCGGTCTCCCCGCTCCGGTCATCTGCATGGCCACACCCGTTGGTGACCGGCATCGGTGCAAGTGTTGCGGCCCGGAGCGAAATCGGCAAAGGGACCGCGCCTCGCGTTACGGCTGTGCCGTCCGCCTTTTGTGCGCGAACACCCACCGGTTGATGGCCAGGGCGTCGTTTCGCTCGGGCAGTGGTCCGCGTCCGTGGAAGCGCGTGAAGTCGAAGGGGGTGCGGATGGAGGTGGACCAACCTCGGCCGGTCAGGTCACCGGCGGAGTCCGGCCGTGGCTCGTCGTCGAACAGGGCGAGCAGGTCGAGACCGATCTGCTGTTTCGTCGAGGTGTAAACCGGACTGTCGCGGACTTCCGGCGATTCGCGGACGAGCTTGATCTCGAACGCCAGCGCGCCCGTGTCCATGGTCAACCGGTCCACCGTGTCGATGAGGTTCTTCTCGGCGGCGCCGGGAAGGTAGAGCAGCAGACCCTCCGCCAGCCAGGCACTCGGCATGACCGGGTCGAAGCCCACCGCGAGCAGCGTTGCCGCCCAGTCCTCGCGCAGGTCGGCCGCGATCGGTCTGCGCGTCACGCCGGGGGTGACGCGCAGGCCGTCGAGAACTCGTTGTTTGAAGGTCAGGACTTCTTCCTGGTCGATCTCGAAGACGACGCAATCCCGGGGCCAGTCGAGCCGGAACGCCCGCGTGTCCAATCCCGCGCCCAGCAGGACGACCTGCCGCGCGCCGGCATGGACCCGCCGGAGGAGAAAGTCGTCGAGCACTCTCGTGCGCAGGCCGAAGTAGCGCCCGAGGCGCCCCCACAACGGATTCGTGTCGCCGCCGGGTACCTCCCGCGGGTGAACCGGCCAGTGCGCGGATACCCGCGCGGCCCGCACGAAATGCTCCGCGTAGACGTCCTGCGCCAGGGTGTCGTGACGGTGGGTTTCGATCGCGCGTGCCGCGGCGACCATGAGCGCGGTCGCCCCGACGCCATCTTGTTCCATTTTTGTTCGGGCGTTCAGTCTGTTGATTTCCCGACCAGTTGGTCACCGGGGATGTCCGCCTTGTCGGGGGCGTAGTAATCCTTGATCCCGGCTGCCCAGGTCGGCACCGTGATCTGATCCGAGTCGTTGGGTCCGAAGGCGTCGAAAAGGGCGTCGATGTTCTCGCGTTCGAAGCCGATGGCCAGCATGAGCGCCACGAAAAGGCTTCGATCGATGAGTCCGTCGCCGTTCGGGTCACCCAGAACGGCCAGCGATTCGGCGAAATCATCGATCGTGTCGTCGAAACGCTCGGGCGAGAGCACGCAGGCTCGGTACTCGTCGAAGCCGACTCTGCCGTCGCCGTCGGTGTCGCCGGTGGCCAGGGCCGTCCAGTATCGCTGGAATGCCGCCAGCATCGCGTCCTTCGCGGCGTTACCGGAGCCGGTGGCCGCCCGCAGGACCCGTTGTGCCATGATTTCGAAGTCGTCGCTTTCGATATAGCCGTTTTCATTGGCGTCGAGCAGGGTGAAGACGAGTTTGACTCGGTCGACCGCTTCCGTGCGCATGGCTGCGTCACCTTTCACTGGTCATCGCCGGATGAGGAAAAGAGTGGGATCCGGCGTGAATCACGGGTGCCGTGCACGTCGGATCGGGACCGCCGGGTCCCGCGGGACCCACTATGTCAGATGTCGGCGGGCGGCCGCATGCGGCAATCAGTGGACACCCGAAGGCGTGGCCGTCGTGCTGGGTGAGGGCGAATTACGCCGAATGTGCGGATGTCGACTGGGCTGATCGAGCGACGCGAGAATCATCGCCATTATCGCCGCCCCGCACCCACGAACCATTCCGCGCGAACAAGAGAACTCGCCGACCGGACGGGAGAACTCGGCGACGGGAGTGGGGGACACGCGGACCGGACGGGAGGACACGGCGACCGGACGGGGGGACACGGGGGTCGTCGGTTTCGGGTCAGGTCGTCGGTTTGCGGGCGACGCCGGCCAGGATGCGGGATCGGGCCGGCTCGGGGTCGCCCGGGAACTCCTCCGACCGCGGTTCATCGGTCCACTCGGGGGTCCAGACGAGGCCGGGGGGCATGAGTTCCCAGCCGCCGAACATGTCCAGGATCTCCTGGCGGCTGCGGGTCAGCAGCGGATTGGTGGCCTTCTGGTCGTAGTTGTCGAGCACCTTCTCCAGCTGGGACCAATCCCCCTCGTCCAGGCCCTCGGCCGTGCCGTGGGACAGTGCCAGGAACGATCCGGGGGCGAGCGCGGAGCGGTAATAGGCCAACGAGTCCTGCGGCCGCCGCGTGTCCGGGATGAGGTGCACGACGGCGACCATGAGCAGGGCGAGCGGCTGTTCGGGATCGATCACGCCGGTGTCCAGCACCCCTCCCCACAATCGCTCGTGGTCCAGCAGATCGGCGAGCAGGCTGCGGTGCCGGCTCGGTTCGCCGTTGCGCTCCAGCAGCAAGGTGGAATGGGCGTGCACCACCGGGTCGTGATCGATGTAGACCACCCGGGCCTCGCCCGGCGCGACTTCCTCGGCGATCTCGTGCACGTTGCCTTCAGTGGGCAGGCCGGAGCCGATGTCCACGAACTGGCGGATGCCCTGCCGCATCAGGTAACGGACCGCGCGCACGAGGAACTTGCGGTTCTGCCTGATCAGCCACGGCGTGTCGGGCCATTGACTGATCTGCTCCTGGGCGAATTCCCGGTCGATCGCCCAGTTCGAATTGCCACCCAGGTAGTAGTCGTAGACTCGCCCGGCCGCCGGCTTGGTCAGGCTCTCGTTGAGCAGGGCTTCCAGCTCCGCCTTGGGGATGGGCTCCGCCGGCGACCGACCGGCGGCTCCGTCCGGGACCGGCATACGACCTCTTTCCTTGTCGATCTCTGGTCACCAAGTATCTCCTGCCTGGTCACCGTGGCGGAAATCGGGTCGACCCCGGCGGCCCGCCTACCGTGAGACGGCGCTTGCCGATCACCGCCACGGCTGAGCGGGCCGCCCGGGCCGGATCGTCATCCCGCGCTCTGTATCCGCGCGCAGTCCGGGGTCCCGGCCGCCTCCGCCCCGACGACGGTGCCGATCCACCGGTTGGCGGCGGTGAACCAGTCGGGGGCGCCGGGTTCGAGGTTGATGTCGTGGCCGGCGTCCGGCAGCACGTAGGCGCTCAGACAGGCCTGGGGCGAGAAGTTCGGCGCCTCCCTGGCGAGCACGACGCCGGCGTTGGTGCACGGCGTGAGCGCGCCGCAGAAGATGAAGTCGTACTGCCCGGTCGCGAGCAGCGTCGGCACGGTGATTCCCCTGGTCACCGTGGGATCGAGGGTAGGCGCCAGTATGGTCGCTTCCTCGGCGTCGGTGCCGGTGTCCCTGGTCGCCTCGTCGTGCGCGATCACGAGCGGGTCCGTGTGCTGGGTGTCGTAGAACATGCCGCGCACCCCGGACAGGGTGGTCAGGTACCCGAGCGGGCGGTCGGCCAGGCTCGGGACGAGCTGGGCGGGCTCGAGCGTGCCGAAGATCACGCCGGGGGTGCCGACCCAGTACGGGCTGTGCAGCCAGTCGCTGATGATCACTGCGTCGACGTCGTGGTAGGTCGACGCTTCGACCTGGGTGACGGTCCCGCCGAGCGAATGGCCGACCAGCACGACCTTGCCGAACGTGCTGCCGAGTTCGCCGGCGCGCAGGCGTTGCACGACCTGGTGCACCGCCCAGGCTTCGTTGTCGATGGTCAGCGAAGTCGCCGGCGGCTTGCTCGACTCGCCGGTGCCCGGCCGGTCGATCATGACGACCGCGTTGCCGGCCTGGGTGGCGCTGCGCAGATAGGAATACGTGTCGGGCTGGTAGTCGAAATCCCAGTAGGAATGGTTGTAGGTGAACCCGGGAATCAGCAGTTCGACCGGCTTGCCCGTCAGGTCGCCGTAACCACAGACCCAACCGGCGACGGTCTCATCGGCGGTGGCGCCCTGCGTCATGCTCACCGGTATCGCATACCGGGTGCACGGCGGTGCTCCGGTGTCCGCGGCGACCGGCAGCGGAACCAGCGTGGTGATGAGGGTCGCGACGATCAGTATCGCTGCCTTGCGCATTTCTTCCTTTGATGTCGTGGATTGTTCAGAGTTGGGCCCGGAGTCGGTGTTTGATGATCTTACCCAGGGCATTTCGGGGAAGTGCGTCGACGAAGCGGAACCGTTCGGGCAGTTTGAAAGAGGCGATACGGTGCGCGCGAAGGTGGTCCAGCAGCTCGTCGGGGGTGACCCGGGTATCCGGCGCGGTGACGACGACGGCGCACGCCTTCTCGCCGAGCACCTCGTCGGGATAGCCGACGAGTGCGGCCTCGACAACCGCCGGATGGAGCAGGAGCAGGTCCTCGATCTCGGCGGGTGCGATGTTCATCCCGCCACGGATGATCACGTCCCGTGCACGGTCGACGTAGCGCAGGTACTGACCGCGGTCACCGGCGAGCTCGAAGACGTCGCCGCTGCGCAGGAACCCTTCCTCGTCGAAGGGATCCCGGCCGGTGCCGGCCAGGTACCCGGAGAAGATGGTCGGGCCGTCGATGCGCAGTTCGCCGCGCCGGCCGGGTTCGGTGATCTCCGCGCCCGTCGCGGTGTCCACCAGCTTGACCGCGACGCGGTCCATGGACTGACAGGACCAGGTGACGCCGGGAGCGCCGTAGCGCGGAAAATAGGTCGCCCGCTGCCGCGGATCGGGAAAGTCGGCGGGGGTGCTGAGCAGGCACACGCCCTCGTTGGAGCCGAACATGTTGATCACGTTGATGCCGAAGCGCTCCTGCCAGCCCGCCACCATCGAGGACGGCAACGGGGCGGAGCCCGAGGCGATGGACCGCAGCGAGCCCAGATCGGTTTCGCGCAGCAGGTCGTCCCGCTTGAGCAGCATGGTCAACACCGACGGCGGCGCGACCGTGTAGGTGACGCGTTCCTCGGCGATCTGGCGCAGGAACGTCGGCACGGTGAAGGGTTGGTGCAGGACATACCGCGCGCCCAGCCGCAACCAGGGCAACAGGGTTCCCGCGATCGAGGCCATGTTGACCAGCGGGAACGGATTGAGGATGACGTCGTTCTCGGTGAGATCGGGCGCGTCCTGGGTGACCGCCGCGACGGCCAGCCAGTCGTAGTGACAGCGCGGTACGCCCTTGGGGGAACCTTCGGTCCCGGACGTCCAGCAGATCGTCACGCAATGGTTCGGGTCGGCCCGGTAGCGGTCCCGGCGCTCGCGGACGCGTTCGAGGTCCTCCGCCGTCGCCGAGCGGACGCACAACCCGGCGATGGTCCCAGTCCGGTGAGGACCATCGCCGGGCACTCCGCCGGGTTCTTCCCCGGGTTCTTCTCCGGGCTCCTCGCCGAAGACGAGGATCGATCGGACCGGCCCGCCGTCGGCGAGTACCCGGGACGCCGCCGCGGTGTGGCGGTCCCCGATCCGGGTCGTCGTGATGAAGGCGGTGAAGGCCGCGGCCCGGGCGGCCGCGTTCAGTTCGTGTTCGCGGTACTGGGTGTTCAGGGGCGAGACGATGCCGCCGATCCGGATCACCGCGAAGTAGGTGATCACCAGTTCGACGATGTTCGGCAGCTGGACACCGACCACGTCACCCACTCCGATGCCCTGCCGGATCAGCGTGGCCGCCAGGGCATCCACCGCACTGTCCAGTTCGGACCAGGTCAGCCGGTGCCCTGGCAGATCGCCGAGCAGGTGCTTGTCGGGGGAATCGACCACGGCGAGCGCGCCGGGCCGTCGTCGCGCGGCGGCGCGCACCAGATCGTCGATCGTGTCGTCGGTCCACCAGCCCAGCCCGCGATACCGCGCGACCTTTTCCTCCGGGTGCAAAGCGATCGCCCCTGGCCCTCGTGTGGCGAAGACAGGCATGTCAGCTCCAACGGTCCGGCCGATCGAACCGCGATCGCGGCGACTCGGGTGGAAGCCACCATAGTGAACGCGGGCCGGCCTGATGTGGCGGCCAGGCGTGTACCGCCGAGCCGGGCCGGCGAATCCGATCAGGACCAGTCCCACCCGGACCCCCGGTTCGCCGTGCGTGGGCGCTGTCCCCGGCTCGACGTGCTGTGACATGATCCGGACCGTGGCCTTCGAGAACACCACGCGCTACGGGAATCGCCGTGTGGGCGGCGTCTTCGCTGGGAAACCGCTGGAGACTCACGTAGAGAAAGCGCTTGCTGACCGTCGCGCACCACGGAGCCGACCGTGACCGAAGGAAACGTCGTCCCGGACTCACTGCGCCTGCCGGTGGTGGCGGCGCCGATGTTTCTCGTTTCCGGTCCGGAACTGGTGATCGCGGCCTGCGCCGCCGGGATCGTCGGCTCGTTCCCGGCGCCGAACTGCCGTACCACGGACGAACTCGACCGCTGGCTGGGCACCATCGGCGACGCGCTGCGCACGTCCGGCCCCGCCGCGCGGTGGGCGCTGAACCTGGTCACCCACAGCAGCAATCCCCGGCTGGCCGAGGACCTCCGGCTGGTGGCCGAGCACCGGCCGCCGATCGTCATCACCGCGCTGGGGTCGCCCCGGCCGGTCATGGAGGTGGTCAAGGGATACGGCGGGATCGTCATCGCCGACGTGGCCGATCTCCGGTTGGCCCGCAAGGCCGTCGAGGCCGGTGTCGACGGTCTCGGTTGTGTGTCCAGCGGTGCGGGCGGCCACACCGGCCACCTGTCGCCGTTCGCGTTCGTTTCCGCGGTGCGGGATTTCTTCACCGGCCTGGTCGTCGTCGGCGGCGGCATCAGCGACGGCTTCGGCGTCGCGGGCGCGATCGCGGCCGGTGCCGATCTCGTCTGTATGGGCACCCGGTTCCTGGCCACGAAGGAAAGCCGGGCACCCGAGGCGTACAAGCGGATGGTCGTCGACCATGGTCTGGACGATCTGGTGGTCAGCGCCGGGATCACCGGCGCCGCGGCGTCGTGGCTGCGGCCCAGCCTGGTGGCCAACGGGCTGGACCCGGAAAACCTCGACGCTTCCGGCGCACACCGTGACTACCACCCGGCGGCCGCGCACCAGCGCTGGAAGGACCTGTGGGCGGCCGGACAGGGACTGGAAACGATCCATTCCGTCGAATCCGTCACCACTCTGGTCGCGCGTCTCGAACGTGAGTACCGGTCCGCGCTCGACCGCCTCGCGGCCCGAACGCGGTCGTGACGAACTTCGGATCCTGCCGGTGATCCGCCGGTAGTCCTTTTTGGGGAGTCCTCTTCGGACATTCCGCGGTCGCGTTCGTACCGTGCGTCATCGGCCGGATGGCTTCCCGTGGCGAACGAGTCCTGAGCGCGGGCGCGGCTCGACGTAGGGTGGTGGCATCGCCGGAACCCGGGCCCGGGAGGTGAGGCGCGTGCCGGTGTGGCGACTGCGCGACTTCCATGACGAAGACCTGGACCAGGCGATCCGGGTCTGGGACCAGAGCCGCCGCGACGACGAGCCGCCGCCGGTGTTCGGCGTCTCGGAGGTGATGGCGGCGGCGCGCGCCAAGCAGCCGGCGGTGGTCGCGGTCGTCGGTGACGAGCTGGTGGGGATGGCGGTCGCGCACGCGCAGGGTGAGCGGGCCTGGGTGCTGCTGGTGGCGCTGGCGGCGCACTGGCGTCACCGCGGCATCGGCAGCGCGCTGCTCGGCGAGCTGGAACGGCGCTTGCGAGCCGCCGGGGTGCGCCGGATCAGCGCGCTGATGCCCGGCGGCGCCACCGGGCGCAGCGCGTTGGAGAACTCCGGGTTCCACGCGCGTGACGGCCTCACCTACTACGAAAAGCCCGAACAGACCGGGGCGGACGCGGGTCTGCTCGCCGCGGTGGGCGGCCGCGTGCTCTCCGGCGGGTTGTGGCACGCCGTCGCCGGGATGGAGCGGGAAAAGCAGATCATCGAGCGGCGCATCGTGCTGCCGCTGACCGAGCCGGTGCTGGCCGACCGCTACGGCGTGCAGCCGCCCCAGGGCGTCATCCTGTTCGGGCCGCCGGGTACCGGCAAGACCAGCTTCGCCAAGGCGGTGGCCTCCCGCCTGGCCTGGCCGTTCGTCGAGCTGTTCCCGTCCCGGCTGGCCGCCGACACCGGCGACGGCATGGCCACCGCGCTTCGGGAGGCGTTCACCGAGCTCGCGGAGCTGGCGGCGGTCCTGCTGTTCATCGACGAGGTCGAGGAGATCGCCGGCGCCCGCGGCGAGCCGGCGCTGCGCCTCGCGCACGGCGTGACCAACGAACTGCTCAAGCTGATCCCCGGCTTCCGCGAGGGCGACAACAGGCTGCTGATCTGCGCGACCAATTCGGTGCGCTCGCTCGATCCCGCCTTCCTGCGCCCGGGCCGCTTCGACTACGTCATCCCGATCGGGCCGCCGGACGCGGCCGCGCGGACCGCGATCTGGCGACGCTACCTGGGCCCCGCCGCCGGCTCGGTGGACCTCGCGCGGCTCGTCGACGCCAGCGACATGTTCACCCCGGCCGACATCGAGTTCGCCGCGCGCAAAGGCGCACAAGCGGCCTTCGAGCACGAACTGGCCCACCGTGCGGGGCGGCCGGCCGGCACCGGCGACTTTCTCACGGCGATCTCCAGCACCCGGCCCACCCTCACCGAACAGGCCGTCCGTGACTTCGAGGAGGACATCGTCACGTTCAGCCGGATGTGAAGACCTCTCGTGCCGGGGCAGGATGCGGGCGTGGTTGACGTCGCGGGCCGCCGAATCGAGAATTCCGGGGTCCCGCAACAGACAGGAGGCGGCATGTCGTTCTCGTTCCTCAGTCACCTGGAGTGCTCGCGGACCGGCGAGCGGTACCCGGCCGACGCGGTGTCCGGTACCTCGCCGGTCGGGGCGCCGCTGCTGGCGCGGTACGACCTGGACCGGGTACGGGAATCGGTGACGCCACGCGACATCGCCACCCGCGAACCGAACCTCTGGCGCTACCACGAGGTACTGCCGGTGCGCTCGCCCGAGCATGTCGTGACCCTCGGCGAAGGCATGACCCCGTTGCTGCCGCTTCCCCAGTATGGCAAGCAAGTCGGTGTTCCCCGCCTGCTGATGAAGGACGAGGGCCTGGTGCCCACGGGCTCGTTCAAGGCGCGCGGCGCCGCGGTGGGCGTGTCGCGCGCGGCCGAGTTGGGTGTGCGCGGCGTGGCCATGCCCACCAACGGCAACGCCGGTGCGGCATGGGCGCTCTACGCGGCCAGGGCGGGACTTTCCAGCCTGATCGCGATGCCCGCCGACGCGCCCGCGATCACCATGCGGGAATGCGTGGCCAGCGGCGCCGAACTGTACCGAGTGGACGGTCTCATCGGCGATGCCGGGAAGCTGGTGGCCGCCGCGGTCGCCGAGCGCCGCGGATACCAGGACGTGTCCACGCTCAAGGAGCCCTACCGCATCGAGGGCAAGAAGACGATGGGGTACGAGATCGTCGAGCAACTGGGCTGGCGGATGCCGGACGTGATCCTGTACCCGACCGGCGGTGGCGTCGGCATCATCGGCATCTACAAGGCCCTGCTCGAACTCCGGGAGCTCGGGTGGATCTCCGGGGATCTGCCGCGCCTGGTCGCGGTGCAGGCCACGGGGTGCGCGCCGATCGTCGATGCGTTCGCGAGCGGAGCCAAGGAGAGCAAGCCGTTCCCGGACGCGAAGACCGTCGCCTTCGGCATCACCGTGCCCAAGGCGCTGGGTGACTTTCTGGTGCTGGAAGCGGTGTACGCGACCGAAGGCACCGCTGTGGCCGTCACCGACGAGGAACTGCTGGCCGCGCAACGCCGCCTCGCCGGGTTGGAAGGCACGTTCATCTGCCCCGAGGGCGGGGCCTGTTTCGCCGCGATCGACCGGTTGCGGGAGTCCGGCTGGCTCGACGGCGGCGAGGAGGTCGTCGTGCTCAACACCGGTGCCGGGATCAAGTATCCGGAGACGATCGGCGTCGACGCGCCGCTGCTCGCCAAGACCGACGCGATCCCCGGCCGCTGACCCGGCGCGATCCGCGGCTTCCCGGTTTCCCTGGGCGGAACGCGGATCCCCCACGCGCGGACCACCGGTCCGCGCGTGGGGGGCGACCGTCGGCAACCCTTGCGTGACCGGCGCGGGACGGGTGTGATCGAACTTACGCGATGCACGCCGACCGCAAGGAGTTGCGATGACGCAAACAGTCGACCGGAGCGCGCCGACCGACACCCCACAGGCGCGAGTCGACGCCTGGCTCGCGCGGTTCGAAGCCGCGCTCGCGGCCCGCGACCTCCCGGCCGCCGCCGGGTTGTTCGCGGCCGAGTGCTACTGGCGGGACCTGGTGTCGTTCACCTGGAACATCACGACGGTCGAGGGCAGGCAAGGCGTGACGGACCTGCTCGCCGCCTGCCTCGACGGCACCGCCGCCGCGGGCTTTCGCACCACGGAAACCCCGAGTGAGGCCGACGGGATCACCGAGGCCTGGATCGAGTTCGAAACCGTGACCGGTCGGGGGACGGGGCATCTGCGCCTGACCGGCGAAGGCGCCTGGACACTGCTCACGAGTCTGAGTGAACTCAAGGGTTTCGAGGAGCCGCGGCAGGAGCGCCGTCCCCGGGGCGTCGAGCACACCGTGACACCGGATCGCCGGACCTGGGCCGAAGATCGGGCCCTGGAACAAGAGCAACTCGGTTACCAGCGGCAGCCCTACGTCCTTGTGGTCGGCGGCGGGCAGGGCGGCATCGCCCTCGGTGCGCGGCTTCGCCAGCTCGGCGTGCCGGCACTGGTCGTCGAACGCAACGAGCGCGCGGGGGACTCCTGGCGCAAGCGATACAAAACCCTGTGCCTGCACGATCCGGTCTGGTACGACCATCTGCCCTATCTCCCGTTTCCGGACAACTGGCCGGTTTTCTCGCCGAAGGACAAGATCGCCGACTGGCTGGAGTCGTACACACGGGTGATGGAAGTGCCGTATTGGACGCGTGCGGAGGTGACTTCCGCGTCGTGGGACGACGAGTCGAAGCGGTGGACGGTCACCGTTGACCGTGACGGCACGGACACCGTCCTCACCCCGCGTCACCTGGTTTTCGCGACCGGCGTGTCCGGCAAGCCCACCCTTCCCTCCTTCCCCGGGATGGAGTCGTTCGAAGGAGACCAGCACCACTCCTCGCGGCATCCGGGCCCCGATGCCTACGCGGGTAAGAAGGCGGTGGTGATCGGCTCCAACAACTCCGCCCACGACATCTGTGCCGCGCTGTGGGAGCACGACGCCGACGTGACCATGGTCCAGCGATCCTCCACGCACGTGGTGAAGTCCGCTTCACTGATGGAACTCGGCATGGGCGACCTGTATTCGGAACGCGCGGTGCGGGCGGGCATCACCACCGAAAAGGCCGACATGATCTTCGCGTCGATCCCGTACCGCCTGATGGCTCAGTTCCAGATCCCCATCTACGAGAAGATCCGCGAACGGGACGCGGACTTCTACGCACGCCTCGAAGCGGCCGGTTTCCGGCACGACTGGGGTGAGGACGGCTCGGGCCTGTTCATGAAGTATCTGCGCCGGGGCTCCGGTTACTACATCGACGTCGGTGCTTCCGAACTCGTCGCCGACGGCCGGATCAAGGTCGCGCACGGCCAGGTCGATCACCTCACCCGCGCCGGGGTCGTGCTCGAAGACGGCACCGAACTGGCGGCCGACGTCGTCGTCTACGCGACCGGATACGGCTCGATGAACGGGTGGGTCGCCGACCTCGTCGACCGGGAAACGGCGGAGCGGGTCGGCAAATGCTGGGGGCTGGGTTCGGGGACCACCAAGGACCCCGGGCCCTGGGAGGGTGAGCAGCGCAACATGTGGAAACCCACCCGGCAGGAGGGATTGTGGTTCCACGGCGGGAACCTGCACCAGTCGCGCCACTATTCCCGTTATCTCGCCCTGCAGCTCAAGGCCCGCTACGAAGGGATCCCGACGCCGGTCTACGGCGTGCCGGAGCCACACCACCGCGCCTGACGCCGGCGGTTCAGGGGCGGCGGCGGTAGGCGAACGGCGAGTATTTGGGCACGGTCAGGAACAGCCCCAGCGCCGCGAGCAGGCCGAGTGAGCCGACCGCCACGATGCCCGCCGAAAGGCTCGCGACCGCGATCACCGACACCACCAGCGGGCCGGCCGCGTTGCCGATGTCACCGAAGAAGCGCCAGATGCCCAGGAAGCGCAACCGGCCCGCTTCCGGTGCGGTGTCGGCGCCGAGCGTCATCATGATGCCGGCGCCGATACCGTTGCCGAAGCTCATCGCCATCGCCACGAGGGAGATCGTGAGCAGGCCGTGCGTCAGCGGCAGCAGGGCCATGGTCACGCCGAGGATGGCCATCGAGGGCACCGCGATCGCGAGCCGGCCGTAGACGTCCATCACCTTG
>DASSAD010000367.1:0-13602 GCA_035685725.1 Amycolatopsis sp.
GACCAGGCTGTTGAGGAAATACCGTGCCAGTGGCACCGTCGTCCACATATCCGCGTAGGGCCGCAGCGTCAGATGCACCGGAATCCACTGGAACGCGGCCTGCACGTCCTGGAGCGGTTTGACCGAGCTGCTGATCATCACGTAGAGCGGGACGAAGGTGAGCAGGGCGAGCAGGCTCAGCCCGATCCGGCGGGTCCAGACGAACGAGCGCGGCGGCGCCATCGGGGACCGCCGGGGCGCGGCGGCCGGAGCCGCGATCCGCTCGGCTACGCGCTCAGGCACTGGCCCTCCTCCGGTTGGTGACGACCAGGTAGACCGCGGTGACCACGAGCAGGAACAGCAGCATCAGCACCGACATCGCCGAGCCCGAGCCGAAGTTCCAGCTGTGGAAGGAAGTGTCGTAGATCTGCACCGAGAGCAGATTGGCCTGCGGCGGCGGCACGTTTCCGAAAAGGACGTAGGGGGTGTTGAAATCGTTGAAGTTCCACAGGAAGAGCACCAGGATCAGGACCTGGTTGACCGGGCTCAGCTGGGGCATGGTCACCGAACGGATCCGCCGCCACACGCCCGCGCCGTCGAGCGCGGCGGCCTCGTAGAGATCACCCGGGATGTTCTGCAGACCGGCGGTGACGACGAGGAAGGCGAAGGGCCAGGTCCGCCAGACCGCGGTGATCACCAGTGCCCAGAAGCTGTTGCCACCGAGCAGCCAGAACGGGGGCTGCTTGAACAGGTGCAGATCGTCCACCAAGAGCCGGTTGATCAGCCCGTGGTCGCGCTGGAACATGAACTCCCAGGTGATCGCCGCGGTGTAGGCGGGCAGTGCGTAGGGCACCAGGAAATAGGTCCGCAGCAGACCGCGGCCGCGGAAGGGGTCCTGCATCAGCAGGGCCGCTCCCGTGCCGAGCAGCCAGGAAAACGCGACCGTGAGAACGGTGAAGGCGCAGGTGATCCAGAACGAGTCGAGCAGCTGCTGGCCGACGACGTTGCTGAAGTCGAGCGCGAACCGGTAGTTGTCGAGTCCGGCGGAGGGCGCCCCGCTCCAGTTGCGGATGAAGAACTGCGTGAGCTGTTTGAAGCTCATGAAAATGCCGACCAGCATCGGCACCACGTGGACGAGCAGTTCGAAAAGGACGGCCGGCAGCAGGAGCAGGTACGGCAGGCCCGCCCGCCCCACCCGCTGCCACCTGCGGCGGGCCGGACGTGCCGGGGGCGGCGGCCCGGCCGCCCGGGTGCGGGTGGCCGCGGCGGCTACGGTCATCGGGCGTGTCCCTCCAGGCGCTGCGGTGCTTGTCCTGCTTTTGCTTGTCCCGCTTGGGTTTGTCCGGCGGTGCTTGTCCGGCTTGTGCTGGTCCGGCGCGGCGTGGGTGCGCCGCGCCGGAACCGGCCGGGGCGCTCAGCCGCCCGCGTTCACCTGCTGCTGTGCCTTGTCGAGCTCGGCGGCCACCATTTGGTCGGTGACGGCCTTGCCGCCGGCGGCGTCGGCGAACAGGTTCTTCAACGCCCCGGCGATGGCGGTCTCGAACTGGCTTTCCTCTGTGACGGCGGGCATCGGCGCGGCCGAGTCGGTCAGCACCTTCTGGTACGCCTGGACGGTGGGCGTCTGGAAGGCCGGGTCGGAGTAGGCGTCGGTGACCGAAGGCAGCGAGCTGTAGGCCTTGTTGAGATCGATCTGGGTCTGCTTGCTGGTCATGAACTTCACGAACGCCAGCGCCGCGTCCTTGTTCTTGGTACTGGCGAAGACCGACAGGTTGATGCCGGCCACGATCGAGTCGACGTGCTTGCTCCCGGGCGGCGGCGAGGCCGGGAACGGGACACCGACCACGCCGTACTGGTCGGGCTTCATGCCGTAGTTGGCCAGGGACGAGTCCGCGGTCTGCCACAGCATCATGGCGGCCTTGCCGGTGGCGAAGTCCTGGACCGCTTCGGTGCCGTTGGAGTACTCGGCGTCACTGGGGCTGGCGATCCCGTCGGCCGCCATGAAGTCGACGTACTGCTTGATCGCCGCCACGTTCTGCGGAGTGTCGAAGGTCGGTTTGCCCGCCGCGTCGAAGAAGCTGCCGCCCTGCTGCTGGCTGAAAGTGAAGGCGTGGTGGGCGTTTTCCGAGGTGCTGGCGCCCTCGATGCTGACGCCCCATTGACCGTCGTGGGTCAGCTTCTTGCCGTCGGCGACGAACTCCTCCCAGGTGGTCGGCGGGTTGGCGATGCCGGCTGCCTGGAACATCGCCTTGTTGTAGTAGAGCGCGTAGGCCAGGGAGTAGAGCGGCACGCCCACGGGGTCCTTGCCGGGCGCGCCGGTGGCGGCCAGCGCGTTGGGCAGGAATCGCCCGGTGTCACCGATCTGGTTCATCACGTCCGGGGTGATCGGCAGGAACGCGCCGGTGGCCTGCAGCGAGGTCGACCAGGTGTTGCCGATGTTGACCACATCCGCGCCCTGCCCGGAGGTGGCCGCGGCGAGGATCCGGTTGAGCAGGTCGCTCCAGCCGATGACCTCCAGGTTGACCTTGATGCCGGTCTGCTTCGTGAAGGCGTCGAGTTCGGGGGTGAGGACCTTGACGTCCTCGGAGATCGAGCTGCCCTGGTCGCTGGCCCAGTAGGTGATGGTCTGCTGCCCGCCGGAGGAGGACCCGGAGCCGCTGCTACACGCACCCGCCACCAGCGTGGCCGAAACGGTTAAGGCGAGCAGGACCGACCTGGTGTGCGACAACGAGCGCATGGGCGGGGACCTTTCGACGCGCGGTCTGGTGGGGTTCGGACAGACGTGGGCGGTGCTTCCGCGTTACGTTTCGGGGACCGACTTTTCTCACGGGTTAATTCGAGGTGTGATTTAACATCTGGGATAATCGGACGTCAACAGAGGCGTCAGCATCAGTGGCCGATCAAGCGGCCGATCAGGGGCCGCCGCCTTCGCCGCCTTCTCCGGCGGCCGGGTGGCGCGGAAGGGTGCACCAGTGACCGATGCGGGGCGCAGGAATGTCCGTGACCTGCGGCGGGGCAACCGGGCGCGGCTGTTGCGGCAGCTCTATTTTCACGGGCCGCTCAGCCGTCAGGATCTGGTCCAGGCCACTGGTCTCAGTTCGGCCTCGGTCAGCAACGTGGTCGCCGATCTGCTGGAAGCCGGTGTCGTGGTGGAGGCCGGTGCGGTCGAGTCCGACGGCGGCCGACCGCGGATCCTGCTGCGCGTGGACACCGCGCGGTTCCAGGTCATCGGCATCGACGTCGGCGAGACACGGATCCGGGTGGAACGGTTCGATCTCGGGCTGCGCGAGCAGGCGGCCAAGGACCTCCCGATGGACGGCGCGCGTCCCGATCCCCGGCAGGTGGTGGCCGCGATCGCGGCGGGGCTCGCGGAAGTGACCGCGGGTGCGGAGAAGCGGATCCTCGGGGTCGGCATCGGCGTACCCGGGATAGTTTCGCAGGAGCCCTCCGCCGTGGTGCACGGGCAGGCGGTGGGCTGGGACGCGGTGCCGCTCGGAGAGCTGTTGAGCGCGCACACGGATCTGCCGCTTTTCGTCGACAACGGTGCCACCACGATGGGTCAGGCCGAGATGTGGTTCGGCTCCGGCCGCCCCACCGACAGTGCCGTGTTCCTGCTGATCGGCTCCGGTGTCGGCGCCTCCCTCATCGCCGACGGCGCGCTGTTGCGGGGGTGGACCACCAGCGCGGGGGAGTGGGGGCACACCTGCGTCGGAGTCGGCGGGCGGCTGTGCCGGTGCGGTGCGCGCGGCTGTCTGGAGGCCTACGTCGGCGCGGAGTCGGTGATCGCCCGCTACACCGAGACCGACGGCGCGGCCGCGCTGGATTCCACCGACGAGGAGAAAGCGCTTTCCCGCATCATGGTCCTGGCCGAGCGCGATCGCTCCGCGGCGGGCGACGCGGCCCGCGAAGTCCTTGCGGAGACGGCGCTGCACATCGGGGTCGGCATCGCCAATCTGGTCAATCTGCTCAATCCCCGTCAGGTGATCATCGGCGGCTGGGCCGGGCTGACCATGGCTTCCGCGATCCTGCCCCGCATCCTCGAGGTGGCCCGGGAGCACGCGCTGCGCCTGCCCTTCTCCCAGACCACGATCGAGCTGGGCGTACTCGGTCGCGACGCCGTCGCACTCGGTGCGGCCACCCTGCCGGTGGCGCGTTTCCTGGCCTCCGGCGGGGAAGCGCCGATGCCGCCGCACAGCGGGCCCGGTACCGGGCGCGCGGCGGCCATCTCGTGCTGATCCATCTGGTCTGAACCAAAAGTAGCGGATCGGCGAGGGTGGTCTTGACCTTTGTTGGGGTCGAAAACATACTGGGGGCGGCCGGGCCGGGTCACCGGTGCGGGAGGCGGGCCGGCGCTCGGAAGCGCCGCGACGACCATGTGAGCGAACCGGCCGGACGCGGCATCCGCCGCGCCCGTTTGTCCACCTCCGACCACACTGTGGACGGAGGTGGAAAACCGGAAGCGAGCAGAAATGGTTACAGCGCAACGAAAGACGCAAGAACACGACGTCGGTTCACGACCCCGGCGTCGTCGCGGCCGGCTCAGAGCCGTCGCGCCGGTCATCGCGGCCGTGGGCGCTCTGGTGGCCGCCGGTCTGACCGTCGCCGCGGTTCCCGCGGCCAAGGCCGTGGGGCCACAGGCGGTCACCCCGGCGGCGATCACCTCGGGCACCACGTACACGGTCACCAATGTCAACAGCGGCAAATGCGTGGACGCCCGGGCGGCCGCCACCGCGAACGGCACCGCCGTCCAGCAGTACAGCTGCAACGGCACCGGCGCGCAGCAGTGGATCTTCACCGCGACCGACAGCGGTTATTTCCAGGTCGGCAACGCCACCGCCGGGGCACAGGTCTGGGACGACACCGACGTCTCCAGTGCCGACAGTTCGCCGATCCAGCTCTGGACCTATGGCGGCGGCACCAACCAGCAATGGCAGGCGGTGCCGGAGACTCCGAACACCTACCATTTCGTGAACCGCTTCAGCGGAAAGTGCCTCGACGTGCCGAGCGCTTCGACGTCGGACAGCGTGCAACTACAGCAGTACACCTGCAACGGCACCGGCGCCCAGTCGTTCACGCTCGCCTCGACCGTCGGTTCGCCGACGCCTCCGGCGGGGACCCCGGACTTCGGGCCCAACGTGCTCGTCTTCGACCCGTCGATGTCCAGCTCCGCGATTCAGAGCCAGCTCGACAACGTCTACAACCAGCAGCAGACCAACCAGTTCGGCAGTCAACGTTTCGCGTTGCTGTTCAAACCCGGCAACTACAACGTGAGTGTCCCGGTCGGCTATTACACCCAGGTTCTGGGTTTGGGGTCCTCGCCCGACAGCACGACGATCAGCGGCGGCGGGGTGTACGCGGACGCACAGTGGGATGGCGGCAACGCCACCCAGAACTTCTGGCGTTCCGTGGAGAACCTCACCGACAATCCTTCCAGCGGAACGGTGAAGTGGGCCGTCTCGCAGGCCTCGCCGATGCGCAGGACGCACATCACCGGCAACATGGTGCTCGACGACAACGGTGGCTGGTCCAGCGGCGGTTTCCTGTCGGATTCCCGAGTGGATGGTCAGGTCGACTCGGGTAGTCAGCAGCAGTGGCTGTCCCGCAACGACCAGTGGGGCAGTTGGACCGGGTCCAACTGGAACATGGTCTTCGTCGGAGACACCAACGCTCCTGCGCAGAGTTTCCCGAATCCGCCTTACACCACCGTGACGCAGACGCCGGTCGTCGCGGAGAAGCCGTACCTGTACATCGATTCCTCCGGCAACTACCAGGTGTTCGTCCCGGCGGACCGGACGAACAGCCAGGGCACCACCTGGGCGAACGGCAGCACTCCCGGCACCTCCCTGCCGATCAGCCAGTTCTACCTCGCCAAGCCCGGTGATTCCGCGGCCACCATCAACGCCGCGCTCGCCTCGGGCCTGAACCTGCTGTTCACCCCCGGTGTCTACCATCTGACCAGCACCATCCAGGTGACCCGCCCGGACACCGTGGTGCTGGGTCTCGGCCTGGCCACGCTGGAGGCCGACAACGGCGTCACGGCGATGTCCACGGCGGACGTGAACGGCATCCGGATCGCGGGGTTGCTCTTCGACGCCGGCACGACCAACTCCCCGACCCTGCTTCAGGTCGGCCCGGCGGGGTCCACCGCCGACCACTCCGCGGATCCGACGGTGCTGTCCGACGTCTTCGCACGGATCGGCGGTGCGGCCGTCGGCAAGGCCACCGTCAGCGTCGAGATCAACAGCAACAACGTGATCGGCGACGATTTCTGGCTGTGGCGGGCCGATCACGGCACCGGTGTCGGCTGGACGTCCAATACCGCCCAGAACGGACTCGTGGTCAACGGTGCGAACGTCACCGTCTACGGGCTGGCGGCCGAGCACTACCAGCAATACGCGGTGTTGTGGAACGGCAACGGCGGGCGGACATACTTCCTGCAGAACGAACTTCCCTATGATCCGCCCAACCAGGCGAGCTGGATGGACGGCAGTACGAACGGGTACGCCGCGTACAAGGTCGCCGACACCGTGACCAGTCATGAGGCGTGGGGTCTCGGCGTCTACTGTTACTTCAACGTCAATTCCTCCATTGTGGCCGACAACGCCATCGAGGTGCCCACTTCCACCGGGGTCAGGCTGCACGACCTGGTGACCGTCTCGCTGGGCGGGGTGGGCACGATCAGCCACATCGTCAACGGCACCGGAGGCCCGTCGAACTCCGGCAACAGTGTCGCCGACCTGGTCGGTTATCCGTGACCCGTCCGCACCGGTGATGCTTCTACCGGCTCGGGCCCGGCGGTAGTGCCGGACCCGAGCCGGTCGGGTGACTTGTCCGAACAGGATCGCCGGCCAGCCGAACGCCGAAGTTGCCTCAACGTTAGTTCTTTGGGGCGCATCCGATGCGACGATCGGGGGATGCCTTCCGCGCCGGGCGTCATCGCCACCGCGGCCGGGGTGTTCGCGGCGACCAACGTGGACGCCCTCGTCCTGCTGGTCATCCTGTTCGCGGCGGTCCGGGCGGGCGGTCTGCGGCCGTCCCGGGTGGTGCTCGGGCAGGGCCTGGTGTTCGCGCTGCTGATCGGCGCGAGCGCCGCGGTGGCGGCCGGGTTCGGCGCGATTCCCCTGAAATGGGTCGGGCTGCTGGGTGTTCTTCCTCTCGTGATGGGGGTTCGTGGACTGATCGCCGCGCGCGGACGTGACGAATCCGATCCCGTCCTCAGTGACCGGCTCGGCGTGATCATGGCGCTGACGCTGTCGGTGTGCGCGGACAACCTGTCCGTCTACATTGTGCTTTTCCGGGTGCAGACGGTGGCCGAGTCCGTGATCAGCGTTGCCGTGTTCGCCGTGCTGGAGGCCGTGTGGTGCGTCGCGGCCTACAGCATCGCCAGTCGTAAGACGATTACCTTGTTCGTCCGACGAAGCGGTGTCTGGTTGGTGCCGATCCTGTTCCTGGCGCTGGGCACCGCGATCCTCGTCCGCACCGGGCTGATCACCCAGTTCTGACGGGCCGGGTTCGCACGCGGGTTTCCCTGGCGGTTTCGTCTGCTTTGTCCTCAATGGCCGGTAAGCGAACAGGGAACGCCGATGCGGGGCCGGTTCACCGGATGGCGACCTCGGCTTCGATCTCGACGGGGATGCGGAACGGCAACTCGGCGACGCCGATCGCGGAGCGCGCGTGGCTGCCCAGTTCGGGCCCCCACAGTTCGAGAATGAGGTCCGAGAAGCCGTTGACCACCGCGGGGGCCTCGGTGAACCCCGGTGCCGTGTTGACCATGCCGAACACCCGCAGCCAGCCGGTGATCCGGTCCAGATCGCCCAACGCGAGCCGCAGGCTCGACAGCATCGCGAGCGCGACCCGCCGCGCGGCGAGGTAGGCCTCCTCCGCGGTGACGTCGGTGCCGACCTTGCCCAGCGGGGCCGACAACGACCCGTCCGGCAGCAGCGGTCCGTGGCCGGAGGCGAAGGCGCGGTCGCCGAAGACGCGTACCCAGGGGAAGGGCAGGATCGCCTCGGGCGGCACGGTGAGGGGCTCGGGCAGTTCGAGCCCCAGTTCGGCGATGCGTTGTTCGATGCGCATGTCTCTCGCGTTCTCGGAGAAGGGATGAACGGTGGTCGTACCACGATGGTAGCTTGACTCCGGGCGGCCGAAAACCGATCGGTTTTACCCTGGGATCGTCGCGCCGTAACGCTTCTTCGCCGCGGCCAACGCCGGCCAGGCGGGACCGTAGTGATCCCGCCAGTCCCGGAAGGGGATGGTGCTCGCCGGGTAGGAGGTGCCCCCGAGGTCGCGGGCCTGCGCGTACCAACGCCGGTTGGTCGTGATCATGCGCCCGACCGATTCGGGATTGTCGGGTGGTGCGAAGCGGAGCGCGGCGACCAGGAAGGCCACGGCGTCGTTCGGGGCGCGAAACAGCGGGGTGCCCAGTGGTGCGGTGAAAAACGGGTAGACCAGCAGGAGTCCCGCCGGGCCGAGGTCCGCGGGCGTCAGGCCGGCGAGAACGCGGTCGAGGAAACCGTCGGTCGCGGTGTCGGGCAGCAGCAGGTTCGACCAGGGGTGCGGATGCCACCATTCACCGGTTTGCCGCAAGACGACTTCCGAGTCGGCCAGGCAGTCGGCGAAGTCCCAGTACGGCAGGTCCTGGATATCGGCCGAGTCGAGGTCCGCGGTGAGGCCGGTCAGCGCGGCCTGATCGTCGGGGTCACCGGGCGGGGTGTAATAGGTGGCCGCTTCCAGCAGGTACCGCCAGCCCTGTTCGCCAGGCAGGATCTGGCCTTGCAGATGGTCGAAGCGGTGCTCGTGCAGGAGCAGCCGTTGCCGCTCGATCAGGTGTCGTGCGGTGGGGCAGTACAGCTTGTAGCGGCGGACCCGGGCCGGGGCGGCGACCAGGCGCACTGTGGCGCGCGTGATGACACCGCACTGGCCGAGTCCGGCCAGCAGGGCATGGAACAACTCGGGTTCCTCGGTGGCGGAACACCTTCGCTGCCGGCCGTCCGCGGTCACGGCTTCGAGCGCGAGAACGGTGTCGGTCTGGGCGCCGTAGCGGTGACTGGTCCCGCCGAGCCCGCCGACGGAAAGGGTGCCGCCGACCGACAGACCGAGGTAGTCGGTCAGTACCGGAGGCGTGCGTCCGTGGCCTGAAGTCGCGCGCACCACGTTCGCCCAGGTCGCGCCCGCCTCGACGGTCACCCGATCCGCACCGGCATCCTGGATGCGGGCGAGCCGGGTCATGTCGATCACGATGCCGTCGCGGGCCTGTGCCTGGCCCGAACCCGAGTGACCACACCCACGAGCGACGACCGGAATCCCGCGTTCGGCGGCGAAGCGCAGAACCGCCGCGATGTCCGTGGCCGAACCGGGCCGCAGCACCGCACGGGGCCGGCGCGCGACGATGTGGCCGAAGTCGGTCGCCGCCAGGGCGAGGGCTTCGGGCGCGGCGGTCAGCTCACCATCGAGCCGGATCGCCGCGAGATCACCGAGATCGGAGTCCATGGCTCTCCATGATGCGTCCTACCCGGTCACTTCGCCCGAAAATGCGACAGGTCATCGGCACGACATTTCGGGTACGCCGGTGCGTTGGGGCCACCTCCCGGCGACGATGGATCTTGACACATCCCGGACAACAAGGAGTAGAACGTTATCTGTTTTGCTCCGGCGGAAGGGGAAAACGGATGCGGGTGGCCTCTCGTACCGGCACGGTGGCGATGATCGCGACCGCCGCGCTGCTGGGTTCGATCGCCGCGGCGGTTCCGGCCGTCGCGACCCCGCCGACGGCGACCGGGGCGGTGGCCCTCGGCAGTGGCGGTGCCGTCGTGTCGGACACGCCCGAGGCGACCGACGCGGGCCTCGCGGTGCTGCGTGCCGGTGGCACGGCGGCGGACGCGGCGGTGGCGGTCGCTTCGACGCTCGGTGTCACCGATCCCTACGTCGCCGGCATCGGCGGCGGCGGGTACCTCGTCTACTACGACGCCGGCACCCACCAGGTCAGCACCATCGACGGCCGCGAGACGACTCCGGCGTCCGCTGGTCCGGACCTGTTCATCGACCCGGCCACCGGTCAGCCGCTCAGCTTCCCGACGGCGGTGACGAGCGGGCTGTCGGTCGGGGTGCCCGGCACGCTGATGACCTGGCAGCAGGCGCTGGACCGGTGGGGCCGGTTCGGCCTTGCCGACGACCTGCGCTCGGCCGAACAGGTGGCGTCACAGGGCTTCACGGTGACCGCGACGTTGCGCGAACAGACCCGGGAGAACGCGGCGCGGTTCGCGCAGTTCAGCTCCACCAGCGCGGCGTTCCTGCCGGACGGGCAGTTGCCGGAGGTCGGTTCCATCATGCGGAACCCGGATCTGGCGGCCACCTACCGCCAGATCGGCCGCCAGGGCGTCGGTGCGCTCTACGGCGGACCGATCGGCGCCGATGTCGTGAACACGGTGCACAACCTGCCCCTGGCGCCGGGCGCGACCCTGCAGCCTCGGCCGGGGCTGATGACATTGCCGGACCTGGCCGCCTACCAAGCGCCTTTCGTCGCTCCCACGCACGTCGATTACCGCGGCTACGACGTTTACGGCATGGCGCCGTCGTCCAGCGGCGGTTCGACGGTCGGTGAGGCGCTGAACATCCTCAACACGTTCAACCTCGGCGGAATGACCCGGGTGCAGGCGCTGCACCACTATCTCGAAGCCAGCCGGCTCGCTTTCGCGGACCGCAACCGCTATGTCGGAGACTCGCGGTACACCAACGTTCCGCTGGCACAACTGCTGTCGCCGCAATTCGCCCGGCAGCGAGCCTGCCTCATCAACCCGAACCAGGCGCTCGTCAGCCCCGTCGCGCCGGGCGACCCGTACGCGGGCGACGGCGGCTGCACCCCGGCCCAGCCCACCGACGCGCGGCAACCGGACGAAGGCACGAACACCAACCACTTCGTGGTCACCGACCGCTGGGGCGACGTCGCGTCCTACACCAACACCATCGAAGAGCTGGGCGGCAGCGGGATCGTGGTGCCGCACCGGGGATTCCTGCTGAACAACGAGCTGACCGACTTCGACTTCACGCCGCTGCAGGCGGGTGTGCCGGATCCGAACCTGCCGGCGGGCGGCAAGCGGCCCCGGTCGAGCATGTCACCGACGATCGTGCTGCGGGACGGGCAGCCGTGGCTGGCGGTGGGCTCACCCGGCGGGGCCACCATCATCACCACGGTGCTGCAGATCCTGCTCAACCGCATCGACTTCGGGATGAGCCTGCCCCAGGCGATCGCCGCGCCCCGCGCGTCGCAGCGCAACTCGGCCACCACCCAGGTGGAACCGGCGTTCCTCGACGATCCTGCGGTCGCCGGGCTGGAAAGCCTGGGGCAGCGCTTCACGGTCAGCTCCACGTCGCCGCTCGACCCGACGATCACCATCCCGCCGACCATCGGCGCCGCCGCGGGTCTGGAATTCCTGGGCCACGGCCAGGTGCTGGCGGCGGGTGAACCCACCCGGCGGGGCGGCACGGCCGCGGGCGTGGTGACACCGCGGCACTGAACCGGAGGAGAACGCAGGCCGGTTTCCCTGCGCTAGTCGGTCGCCTGAGCGGCTTCGAGGGCTCCGACGGCGTCCGCGAGGCGGGCGGCGATGAGACCGAACGAGGTCGCGCCGGCATCGGGATGGCCGACGCTCTTGTCGGCCAGTGGCCGCGCGCGCCCCAGGCGAGGGCGGAGCGTCGCGGTCGCCTCGGCGGCCTCGCGCGCCGACCGTGCGGCTTCGGCGAGGGCACGCCCCAGCGACGCTCCCTCCGCCAGCTCGGCGTTGAGACGCTCCACGTAGGGCGCCATCGCGTCGACCATGGTCTTGTCGCCGGGCCGGGCTCCGCCGGCCGCGGTGATCGCGTCGAGGCCCGCTCGGGCGGCTTCTCCGGCGTCGACCGCCGCGTAGCGGTGTCGGTCGCCGAGCCGGTGCGCGATCGCGGTGATCGCCGCGGCCCAGAGCGCACCCGAGGTACCGCCGGCCTTCTCGGACCATTGTTCGGCTGCCGTGACAAGAAGTTCGTGCACGCCGAGGTGGGCCCGCGCGCTCGCCCGGGCGCTCGCGCTCGCGGCGCTGGCTCCCCGCAGCATCCCGGTGCCGTGGTCCCCGTCGCCCGCGACGGCGTCGATGCGCCCGAGTTCCTCGACGTGCTCTCGGATCGTCTGTTCGACTCCGCCGAAAAGGTCCGCGACGGTCGCGGCCACCGCGCGGGAGGCCGCGGTGGCCTCCTCGTGCTCGCCCGTCGAGACCACCCCGGTCGGGACGCCGGTCGAGACCCCGGCCGGGACCGTGGCGCGCTCGGGCCGTGCGGCGGCACCCTTGCGGTAGGCGGGGGTGTCGGCGGGCGCGCGCCACAAGGCTTCCAGCTCCTCGTCGAGCCAGCAGAGGGTGAGCGAGGCGCCCGACATGTCGAGGCTCGTGACGAACTCGCCGACCTCCGGTTCGACGACCTGGAGGCCCTCGTGCGTCAGCAGCGCCGCGATTTTGCCGTACAGGCCGTAAAGTTCCTCGTACTTCACGGTGCCGAGGCCGTTGAGGAGCACCGCGAGCCGCGTGCCCGCCGCGGCGGGCCGCTCCGCCAGCAGGCGGCCGACGAGCAACTCGGCGAGTTCCGAAGCGGTCGGGATGGGCACCTCGGCGATCCCGGGCTCGCCGTGAATGCCCAGCCCCACCGACATCTGGCCCGCCGGCACGGTGAACAGCGGTTCCGGCGCGCCCGGCACGGTGCAGCCGCCGAAGGCGACGCCGAGCGAACGGGTGCGCTCGTTCGCCTTCCGGGCCAGGCGCTCGACCTCATCGAGCGGCAGCCCGGACTCGGCCGCGGCCCCGGCGATCTTGTAGACGGCGAGGTCACCGGCGATGCCGCGCCGCTTCGCGAATTCGTCGGGCGGCGCGCTCGCGATGTCGTCGGTCACCAGCACCGTGCGCGCGTCGATGCCCTCCTCCCGCAGCCGCTGTTGTGCCTGACCGAAGTTGAGCACGTCACCGGCGTAGTTGCCGAAGCTGAACAGGACGCCACCGCCGTGGTCGCAGGCCTTGGCCACCCGGTAGATCTGGCCGACCGCGGGCGAGGCGAACAGGTTGCCGCAGGCACTGCCGGTGGCGATCCCGGGGCCGACCAGTCCGGCGAAGGCGGGGTAGTGGCCACTGCCGCCGCCCACGACGAGTGCCACCTGTCCCCGCGGCACGACGGTGGACCGGACCACGCCACCGTCCACACGCGACACGTACGCCGGGGGCGCGGCCGCGAGCCCGTCGAGCGCGTCGGCCTCGAAGACCGCCGGGTCGTCGAAGATCCGCGTCACTGTCGACCCCCCGTCACCGGCTCGCCGTGACGGGGGTGGGCCGGTCAGCGCGAGTGAGTGCCACGGTTTTCTCCTCGAGATCTCGTCATTGGGATCTGTTCAGGGCGATCTGGTCAGGTTGATCTGTTCGGGGTGTGCTCAGGCGGCGGGCGGTGCGACGAAGACGTTCGGGTCCGGACCGGTGCGCTGCCCGCGGTCCAGCGCGCTGATCGCGGCCAGCTCGGAGTCGGTGAGCTCGAAGTCGAAGACGGCGAAGTTCTCGCGCACGCGGGCGGGCGTGACCGACTTGGGGATGACGACGTTGCCGAGCTGCAGGTGCCAGCGGA
>DASSAD010000368.1:0-49584 GCA_035685725.1 Amycolatopsis sp.
GTGGCCCAGCAGCACGAACGCGGCCAGCACGGTCGCCGCCTCGTAGAACACCTCACCACCGCCGGTGAGCGTGATCACCAGGGAATACAGCCAGCCGGCGCCCACCGCGACCGCGACCAGCACCATCATGTCCAGCGTGCGTGCCCGTAGGGCGGCGACCGCGCCGGCGAAGAAGATCGAGCACGAGTAGCCGATGACCGGCAGGCTCAGCAACAGCGCCCAGAGGTCCGGGCGCAGCCCGAACGGGACCGGCAGGTGCAGGCCGAAGACCTCGGTGCCGATCGGCGACCACAGCAGGATCGGGACGGAGCACACCAGCGCGACGAGGAACCGGTCGCGCAGGCGGGCCACCATGGCGGCCGTCGAAACGGTATGGCCCGCCACGGCATCGCGCTCGGGCGACCGCTGAAGTCGGGGCGGTTCGGGCTCGGGTTCGGGTTCGGGTTCGGCGAGGGGATCGCAGAGGTGCCGCGGCACCGACTGTCCGGCGCAGTGGTAGCCGCAGTCGATCACCCACCGGCGCAGGGCGGCCACCGAGGCGTCCGCGGGGTCGAAGGTCACCGTGGCGGTCTGAGCCACCGGGTTCACCTCGACGGCGAGCACCCCCGGCCGGCGGGAAAGCCGCGCGGTGACCACGTTCTGCTCCGACGCCCGCAGCAGGCCGCTGACGTCGAGGACCACCGTCGTGTGGTCGCCGGTGGCAGCGGTGTCGGTGCGATCGTTCACGGTGCCGCTTCGTTCCCCTGGATCGTCGGCGTCTTCCCGGCTCGTCGTCCCGGCTCGTCGTCCCGGCTCGTCGTCCCGGAATCGTCTCTGCACCTTCCTCGCCGGGCCGCCGTTGCATTCGTTGCCGTCGTTGCCGCGCAGCATCACCGCCCGCGCGGCACCGGGAAAAGGGACGCAGGTCCCCGGCCGGACGGTCCAAGGTCCTCGCCGCGTCGGCGAACAAGCGGGCACGGGCTAGCGAAAAAAGCGCGCCGCGTGCCATGATCCGCGAACTCGGCCGAGCGCGCGCGGGTCCGCGGGTGTGCGGGCGGCCGGACCGGTTTCCGGTCAGGGCAAGGAAGGAGCGCGTGATGAACCCGGTTGTCGCGGCCCATCCCGCGGTAGGCGACCGCCCGGCGATCACCTACCGTGCGGCGGGGGACCGCTACCTGCTCGTCGAGTACGGCGAGATGACCATGAACCTCGAACTCAACTTCTTCGTGCTGGCGGTCACCGGATCGCTGGCCGGGCACCCGCCGGGCGGGCTCATCGAGGCGGCGCCGGGTTTCCGGTCGCTGCTGCTGCATTACGACCCCGCCCGGATCACCCAGCAGACCCTGGTGGGGGCGCTGGAGGAGATCCATTCCGCGCAGCCGGCGGTGCGCTCGCTGCGGATCCCGAGCCGGAAGATCGTGCTGCCGCTGGCTTTCGACGACGCGGCGAGCCGGGAGGCCGTGCGCCGCTACGCCACCACGATCCGGGCCGACGCGCCGAATGTCCGGGACGACTCCAACATCGACTACATCCTCGAATACAACGGGCTGCCGGATCATCAGGCCTTGTCCGACACCGTGCTCGGAACCCCGTGGTGGAACGCCTACACCGGGTTCTTTCCCGGTCTGCCCTTTCTGTTCCCGCTCGATCCGCGCAACGCGATCACGGTGCCCAAGTACAACCCGACCCGGACCTGGACGGCCGAGGGCGCGGTGGGCATCGGCGGGCCCTGTGTCGCGATCTACCCCGTCGAGGCCCCGGGCGGCTACCAGCTCTTCGGCCGCACCGTCCCGGTCTACGACATCCTGGCCCGGCACGAGGTGTTCCGGGAGGATCCGCTGCTGATTCGCCCCGGGGACCGGGTCGAGTTCCGTCCCGTCACCGAGGACGAACTGCTCCAGGCGCGCCGGGACGTGCTGGAAAACCGTTACGAATACATGATTTCCGACGACGTGTTCTCGGTGGCCGGCTACCTGGACGGGATCGCGCCGCTGGCCGCCGAGGCGGAGCGGGCCCGGCTGGTCCGCGAGGCCGCCGCGGCCGGGACGGAGGTGCCGTGATGACCGCGGTCTTCGACGTGGTGTCACCGGGTCTGCAGACCACGATCCAGGACTACCCGGGCCGCCCCGGTCTGCAGTCGCGCGGGTTCTTCCCCGCGGGCCCCGTCGACCACCTCGCCTTCCGGATGGCCAACGCGCTGGTCGGCAACGCCCCGGACGCGGCGGGCCTGGAGATCCCGATGGGCCGGCTGAAGCTGAAAGCGCTTACCGAGACCGCGATCGCGGTCACCGGCGGCGAGGGCGCCCGGCTCACCCGCAACGGCGCCCCGCTGCCGATGTGGGAAACGGTGCGGCTGGCGCCGGGCGACGAGATCGCCTGCCCGATCGTGAAGGGGCCGGGGTTCCGCCTGTACCTGGCGGTGGCGGGCGGCATCGACGTCCCGCTCGTGATGGGTTCCCGGGCCACTTACACCATGGGCGGAATCGGCGGCATCGACGGCCGGGCACTGTCGAAGGGGGACGTCCTGCACGGCCGGCCGGCGGCGGTGCCCGCCGCGCTGCGGGTGCCCGCCCCGGTGCGGCCGCGGCTGACCAACGACTGGGAGATCGAGGTGATGCGCGGCCCGCACGCCGACCCGGATTTCCTCACCGAGCAGGACTGGCGGGACTTCACCGGCCGGCGGTGGAAGGTGGACCTGAACTCCAACCGTTCCGGCGCGCGGTTGGACGCCCACCGGTTCGCCTGGTCCCGGCGCTCGGGCGGGGTGGCCGGGGGACATCCGTCCAATGTGCTCGACGGCAGCTACCCGCTGGGCGGGATCAACACCAATGGCGACGTCCCGGTGATCCTCGGCCCGGACGGCCCGACCGCGGGCGGTTTCACCGTCATCGGCACGGTCGTGCACGCCGGTCTGTGGAAGGTCGGCCAGCTCCGTCCGGGCCGCGACACCATCCGCTTCCGTGAGGTGGCCCTGGACGAGGCGCTGGAGCTGGCGGAGGAGGTCGACCGCGCGGCCGATCCCCGGGGCTACGAGGAACTGTGATGGATTCCCTGCTGGTCGCCAACCGCGGCGAGATCGCCCGGCGCGTCATCCGTACCGCGAACCGGCTCGGCATCCGCACGATCGCCGTGCACAGCGATGTCGACGCCGGACTGCCCTTCGTCCGGGAGGCCGACGACGCGGTGGAGATCGGGCCCGCCGCGCCCGCCGAGTCCTATCGCGACGCCGACCGGGTGTTGGCCGCGGCGCGGAAATCCGGCGCGCGCGCCGTGCATCCGGGCTACGGTTTCCTGTCCGAGAACGCGGCATTCGCCCGGCGGGTGCGCGCCGCGGGCCTGGTCTGGGTCGGCCCGGATCCGGACGTCATCGAGCTGATGGGCAACAAGATCACCGCGCGCAACGCCGCGGCCGCCGCGGGCATCCCGGTCGCCCCTGGCACCACCGCGCCACTGTCCGATGTGGACTCCGCGGTGTCGGCGGCCGCACGGGTCGGTTACCCGCTGATGGTCAAGGCGGCGGCCGGCGGCGGTGGCATGGGCATGGCCGTCGCGGCCGACGAAGCCGCGCTGCGCAAGCAGTTCGCGGCGGTGTCGGCGTTCGCGGCGCGGATGTTCGGCGACGCGGGCATCCTGCTGGAGCGCTTCTATCCCGACGCCCGCCACGTCGAGGTGCAGATCCTCGGGCTGGCCGAGGGCAGGGTCATCGCGCTCGGCGAACGCAACTGCTCGGTACAGCGCCGCAACCAGAAGCTGGTCGAGGAGTCCCCGTCGCCCTGGCTCGACCCGGGGGTGCGGGAGCGCATGCTGGCGGCGGCGGAGCGACTCGGCGAGGCCGTCGGCTATCGCAATGCCGGGACGGTGGAATGCCTGGTCCACGGTGCGCCGGGAGCCCAGGATTTCGTCTTCCTGGAGATGAACACCCGGCTGCAGGTCGAACACCCGGTGACCGAGCTGGTGTGGGGTCTGGACCTGGTGGAGCAGCAACTGCTCATCGCGCGGCACCGGCCGCCGTCGGTGGATCCGGCCGCGCTGCGGCCGCGCGGTCACGCGATCGAGTTCCGGGTCAACGCCGAGGATCCCGTGCGGTTCCTGCCCGGCCCGGGCGCGATCACGCAGTGGCGCGAACCGGCCGGGGAAGGCATCCGGGTCGACGCCGGTTACGCGGCGGGCACCAAGGTCACTCCCGCCTACGACTCGCTGATGGCCAAACTCGTGGTGTACGGGGAAAACCGCGAGCAGGCCCTGTCCCGGGCCCGGGCCGCGCTGGGGTCCTTCACGATCAGCGGCCCGAAGCACAACTTGCCCTTCTTCGGCGAACTGCTCGAAGAACCGGAGTTCGTGGCAGGCACTTACACCACGGCCCTTCTCACCCGGATGCGCGCGCGTTAGAAAGGTATTCATGACTATGACGCAAGGGACTCAGCAGATCACCGCCGACATCGCCGCGAACGTGTGGCAGGTTCTGGTCACCGAGGGCGCCACGGTGTCGGCCGGGGACACGCTGGTGATCCTCGAATCGATGAAGATGGAGATCCCGGTCGAGGCCGAGGAGGGCGGCACCGTCACCAAGCTCGCCGTCAAGGAGGGGGACGTGCTCGACGAGGGTGCCCTGATCGCGGAGATCGGGTGAGCGATGGTCGCCATCAACTGCGATCTGGGTGAGGCGTTCAGCATCTACCGGTGCGGCGACGACGCGGCGATCATGCCCTACATCACGGTCGCCAACGTCGCCTGCGGTTTCCACGGCGGTGACCCGGTCGTGCTGCGCGACACCGTCGCGCTGGCCAAGAAACACGGCGTGCGGGTCGGCGCGCACCCGTCCTTGCCGGACCGCGAGGGGTTCGGCAGGCGGGAGATGAAACTGGCGCGGGGCGAGCTGACCGCGTCGGTGCTCTACCAGGTGGGTGCGCTGACCGGTTTCCTCGCCGAACAGGGCATGACTCTCAACCACATCAAGCCGCACGGCGCGCTCTACGGCATGGCCGCCCGGGATCCGGAGACCGCCCAGGCGGTCGCGGACGCCGCGGAGGTGTTCGGGGTCCCGCTGCTGGGGATGGCCGGGACCGTGCACGAACGGATCTGGGGTGCCCGCGAAGCGGGTTTCCTCGCCGAGTACTACACCGACCTGGACTACCGCGACGACGGTTCGCTGATCATCACCCGGGAACACGCCGCCGTCGATCCGGCCGTGGCCGCCGAGCGGGCGGTGCGGGCGATCACCGAAGGCGTCGCGACGTCGATCAACGGCGTGGAGTTCCCGATGCGGGCGGACTGCGTGTGCGTCCACTCCGACACCCCGGGCGCACCCGAACTGGCCAAGGCGGTGCACCAGGCGCTCCTCGAGCACCTGGACTGAGCGCCCGAAGTTCCTTCCGCCACGCAGGGGAGGACCTCGGGATCATGGTCGCGTCATCCGCCGCGTCCCGTGAAGCTGCTCGTCCCCCGACGGCGGCAGGGGGTGAACCGGACTGGTCGATTGCATTGTGTGCGAGCGTGATTACAGTCCATTAGTGTCGTGCCTGGGTGCGTGGTCATCACCAGCGCCGTTCGTAGGTCTTGTGCACGGCAGGGAGTGGAGGTCTGCGATGGTTGTCCATGCCGGGGAACGGCGCCTGGCGCGTTGGCTCCCGCCGTTCGACGACACCCCGCCCGCGGGCACCGTGGTGGCATGGGGCGACGACACCTACGGGCAGACCGCCGTTCCGCCTGGTTTGACCGGGGTCGTGCGGGTTTCGGCCGGGCAGTTCCACAGTCTGGCCCTGAAATCCGACGGCACGGTCGTCGCCTGGGGACGCAACGACACCGGGCAGGGCGTGGTGCCGCCGGGGCTGACCGGCGTGGTCGCCATTTCGACCCATCGCGGTACTAACCTCGCCCTGCGATCGAACGGCACGGTTGTCGCGTGGGGCAACAACAACAACGGCCAGGCGACCGTTCCCGTGGGGGTGGCCGACATCGTGGCCGTCTCTTCGGGTTCCACGCACAGCCTCGCCCTGCGGGACGACGGGACGGTGATCGCCTGGGGCAGCAACCTGATGGGCCAGACCGACGTGCCGCCCGGGCTGACCGGCGTGGTCGAGATCGCCGCGGGCGCCTACCACAGTGCCGCGCTGGTCGCGGACGGCACGGTGGTCGCCTGGGGCCGGGACACCGACGGGGAAGCGATGGTCCCGTCGTGCCTGCCCGTCGCGGCCGGGGTTGCCGTCACCCGGTACACCTCCTTCGCGTTGCTCGCCGATGGAACCGTTTTCGGCTGGGGCAGCAACCGCAACGGTGAGGCGACCATCCCGTCCGTCTGCGGCGTCACGGCGTTGAGTGGCGGTGCCTACCACCTTCTCGCGGTGCACGCCGACGGCAGGCTGGTCGCCTGGGGATCCAATGTGGATGGTCAGCTCGACACGCCGCCGGGCCTGGGCACCGTGATCGACGCGGCCGCGGGTTTCTACCACAGCGTCGCCGTGGCGACCGGCGCCGGCCTGATACCCACCACGACGACGGTGGCCACCGGTCCCCATCCCTCGGTGTACCAGGAACCGGTCACGGTGACGGCGACCGTCGCGCCGGCGCCCCCGGCTTCGGAAACGCCCACCGGCGACGTGGTCTTCTTCGTCGACGGGTTCTCCGTGGACATCGTTCCGGTCGGCCTCGCCGGCACCGCCGCCACGACGCTGTCGACGCCGGAGGCGGGCCAGCATCCCGTATTCGCCGTTTACCAGGGAGACGCGGTGTTCGCGGTCTCGGCGAGCGACCCGGTGACGCACCAGGTCGACGCCGGGAAGACCACCACGACACTGACCTCCGGCCCGAACCCGTCCACGGCGGGCCAGCCGGTCGTGCTGACCGCGACCGTGGCCGCGGTGCCGCCCTCGGGCGGTGTGCCCGCGGGCACCGTGACCTTCATCGCGGACTCGGTCACGCTGGCCACGGTCCCGGTCTCCTATCTCGGCGAGGCGACCACCACGACCTCCGGCCTCGCCGTGGGCACCCACACCCTGCAAGCGTCCTTTGTGGACTCCTTCCGCCGCAACGCTTCCACGGCGAGCCCGGTGACCCACCAGGTCCTCCCCTGACCGGGTGGCCGGTGGTGGCGCGCAGTGAGGTCACAAGGCGGGTCGGCGGGAGGTCCAGTCCGTGGCCGACTCGTAGGCCTGGCCGACCCGAAGCAGGGTCGGCTCGTCGAACGGGCGACCCATGATCTGCATGCCGATCGGCAGCCCGCCCTCGGTGAATCCACAAGGGACGGACAGCGAAGGCAGGCCGGTGACGTTCGCCGGCGCGGAAAACCGGACGTAGGCGTCGGTCGCGGCCTCGGTGGTGCCGTCCGGCCAGGTGACGGCCGGGTTTTCGGCGCTGACCGCGGGTGCGCTGAGGGTGGGGGCGATGAGCACGTCGATGCCCTCGAACAGGTCGCGCCACGCCTGCTGCAGCAGCGTGCGCGCCCGCAGCGCCTTGATGTAGTCGGTGGCCAGCACGTACTCGCCGACCTCCAGGTAGAGGCGCACGCTCGGGGTGTAGAGGTCCGCCTTCTCCCGGAGCATGCTCTGGTGATAGGCACTGGCCTCGGGCAGCATCAGGCCCCACTCGGTGGGCAGGACGTGGTCGGGCATCGGCACGTTCACCTCGCGGACCACGGCACCCTGGCCCGTCAGCACGCCGACCGCGGTGGCGACGGCGGCGGACACCTCGGGGTCGACCCGCTCGGTGAAATAGTCGACCGGGATGCCGATCGTCAGTCCCGCCACGCCGTCTTCAAGCCCGCCGGTGAAGTCGGGCACCGCGACGTCCACGGTGGCCGGGTCGTCCCGGTCGTACCCGGCGATGGCGTTCATCACCAGCGCGGTGTCCCGCACCGTCCGGGTCAGCGGGCCGACGTGGTCCAGCGACCAGGACAGCGACGCGACGCCGCGGCGCGACACCCGGCCGTAGGTCGGCTTGAGTCCCACGGTGCCGCAGATCGACGCCGGGATCCGGATCGAGCCACCGGTGTCGCTGCCCATCCCGACCAGGCACTCGCCCGCCGCGACCGCCGCCCCCGAACCGCCGCTGGACCCGCCGGGAATGCGTTCGAGGTCCCAGGGGTTGCGGGTGGTCGGGGTTTCCGCGCCGTAGGCGAACTCGTGCGTGTGGGTCTTGCCGACCAGCACCATGCCGGCCGCGGTCAGCTTCTCCACCACCGCGCTGTCGCGCTCCGGCACGTAGTCCGCGCGCACCGCGGAGCTGCTGGTGGTCGGGATGCCGGCGGTTTCGTAGAGATCCTTGATCCCGACCGGGATCCCGTGCAGCGGGCCCCGGTAGGCCCCGCCGGCGATCTCGGCCTCGGCCTGGACGGCCGCCTTGCGGGCGAGGCCGGGGGTACGCGTGGCGAAGGCGGTGATCTTGTCCTCGACGGCGTCGGCGCGGGCGAGCACCGATTCGGTCAGCTCCACCGGGGACAGTTCCTTCGTCCGGATCTTCTCCGCGGCTTCGGCGAGGCTCAGCTGGTAGGCGTCCATGCTGCGGGTCACTCCCAACGGGCGTCGAAGGCGGTGGCCGGCGGGTTCTCGCCGAGTTCGAGTGTGTCGAGCCGGTCGAGCAGGCCGTAGACCGATTCCAGGGTCTCGCGGACGAGCGCGGCGCGATCGCCGGGCAGGTTCAACCGCGCGAAACGCGTGGCCGAGGCCAGATCCTGCGGCGAAAGCGGTCGGGACAGTGGTTCGGACATGCTTCTCCCATCATGGGTCGAGGGCGGTTCAGGGCGTCGCGGTACCGGCCGCGGCCACCGCGGGAAGGCCGAGGTCGACCGTGCCCTTCTTGCACATGTCGTGGCATTCGCCGTGGGTGCTGCAGCACAGCGAGCAGATGACCCCGCCGAGGAACGGGCAGCCCGCGAGATCCACCGGTTCGAACTCCTCGTCGCACCGCACGCAGACCCGCGTCGCGTCCCCGAGGGCCTCCGGTTGCCGGGCGAGGTAGTACTTCCCCTTGGTCAGCATGGCCACGATCGGCGGCAGGAGAAGTGCCAGGACCAGCGAGACCAGTGCCGAGGAGTCGGCCAGCACCTTCCCGAAGACCCCGAAGTGGGCCACGATCGCGACGGTCGCGGCGATCAGCATCGAGCAGAATCCGACCGGGTTGAAGTTGTACAGGTAGGCCCGCCGGAACTCGATGACCGGCGGTGAGATCTTGAGCAGCTTCTTGTTGATGACCAGATCCGAGGTGAGGCAGCCGATCCAGGCGATCGCGACGTTGGAGTAGATGGCGAGCACCATGGTGATGGCGTCGAAGACACCCAGTTCCATGACCACCAGGCCGATGCCGATCTGCAGCAGCAGCCACACCACCCGGCCCGGGTGCCGGTGCAGGATCCGCGAGAAGAAGTTCGACCAGCTCAGCGAGCCCGAGTAGGCGTTCATGACGTTGATCTTGACCTGGGACAGGATCACGAACAGCGCGGCGAGCACCAGGGTGAACTCCGAATGCCCGAAGATCCGGCCGAAGGCCTGGTCGAACATCTGCACCGGCACGTTGGCCTGGCCCTCGCCGATCGACTGGGCGGCGAAACCGCTCAGCAGCAGTCCGCCGAACCAGGCCACCAGCGCGATGAGCACGAACCCGGGGCCGCCGAAGAGCATGGCCGCCCACCAGGACCGCTTGTTCCGCGCCGTCCGGTCGGGCATGAACCGCAGGTAGTCACCCTGCTCACCGATCTGGGAGGCGAGGCTCAGATTCGCCGACAGCACGCCGAAGATCACCAGCGGCATGATCCCGTCGATGCCGGCGGCCTTCGCCTTGGCGTTTCCGAAGCTGGTCATGTGGTCGATGGCGTGCGGGCTGGTCAGCACCGCCACGATCGCGGCGATGGTCAGCGCCGCCCAGATCGGGCTCGTCCAGGCCTGCAGCTTCGAGGAGAACTTCATGCCGTAGACCACCAGCGGGATCATGGCGAGGCTGACCAGGACGTAGCTGAGGTGGATGTCGATCCGCGTCAGCAGGGTCACGGCCTGCGCCATGATCGCGCCCTCGAACGCGAGGTAGATGATCGTGAACGTGGCGTAGACCAGTGAGGTGATCGTCGAACCCAGGTACCCGAAACCCGCTCCCCGGGTGAGGAGGTCGATGTCCAGGTTGTGCCGGGCGATGTAGTACCCGATCGGCACGGACACCACCGCGCAGATCAGGCAGGAGAGCAGGAAACCGAGTGCGGCGTTGCCGAATCCGGAGGTGAGGGCGAAACTTCCGCTTTCGCTCCACAACGCCATCGCGGACAGCGCGCCCAATGCGGTGAGCGCCACCTTCGACGGTTTCCAGGAGCGGAACCAGCTGGGCGCGTACCGAAGGGAGAAGTCTTCTTTCGCGGGATCGTTGGCGCCGAGGGAGAATTTGGCCATGTGGAGACACTCTTCCCGTGGCTCGATCGCACCGGCCCCGGTGGGGCGGCGCGAAATGTGGTGGGGTTTCCCGGGAATCCGGAGTGCGGAATCGTCGTCGATTCGTGCAGAGGTGCTTCAGGACGGAAGCATGGATCGAAGGTAGGTCGCGCCCGATTGGCCGGTCAAGGCGAGCCATCAGCTGATTACATGAATTAACGTCGCGGAAACGACGCGGGCGGAGATTGCGTTTGCCCTGAATTGGGGCGCGCGGGCCCGGCATTCGGCCGAGTGTGCGGAACCGGGGGACGAACCGGGCCCCACGCCGAATGTGTTCGTGGGGCCCGGCCGTCGAAACGTGGCGCGGCCGCCGGTCAGTACAGCAGGCGGGCGGTCAGGAGGTTGGGATCGATGCCGGTGAAGTAGGCGGCACTGGGCACGTAGACCAGGTTGCCGCGCAGCGCGACGGAGGTCGGGTTCTGCAGCCCGTCGGCCGCGGTGAGCACCGTCTTGTGGGTGCCGTCCGAACGGACGAACTCGACCCGGTTGTCGGGATTGACCGCGACGAGCACGTCGTCCCCGCGCCCGGTGAAGGCGAAGTCGTCGACGGAGCCGAGGCCGCCGGCGATGACGCGCGGCGGACCGGCCGCGCCGAAGCGTTCGATCGGGATGCGCAGCAGGGTGCCCTGCGCGAGGTTGGTGACCCAGACGGAGCCGCGATGCACCTTGAGTCCGTTGACGCCGAAACTCCCGGCGGGCGCGGACAGTTCGGGCGCGGTGCTCCACGCGGTCGCGACGCCGCCGGTGCCGGGGATCCGCCAGACGATGCCGTTCGCCGAATCGCTGGCGTAGAACTGGCCGGCGGAGAAGTCGAGACCATTGGGCACGCTGGTGGCGGGCAGCGCGGCGATGCGGTACGGCGTGTTCGAGCCCCGGTTCAGCTTCCACAGCCCGGTCAGGTCGTCGGTGCCGGCCGTGTAGAGGAAGTACAGGTCGCCGCCGGGGGCGCGAACGATCCCGCTGACGAAGGCCGCTCCGGTCAGCGGCACCACCGTGCCCGGGGGCGGCGCCGGCACGGTCGCCAGGATGCGCGGCTGCGTGCCGGGCCGCCACCGGGCCACCTGGCGCGCGAAGGAGAAGGTGAGATCGACCGAGCCGTCCGGCTCGAGCGCGAGGTTTTCCGGCTGCTGGCCGGCCGCGATATCGAAATGGGCGACGATGCGCGGTGCGGCCAGTGGCGGCGTGGCGGCCTGGGCCGGGGCGGCGGTGCAGAAGCCGGCCGTGGTCAGCAAAACCGCGGCGGCCAGGCCCATGGATCTGGTGCCTATTCGATGCGACAAAGAGGTTCTCCTGATTCTTTCCGGGGCCACGCGTCGGGGATCAGCCCGATTTCCGGGCTTGGGTCGACGGGTGGCGGCTTTTCGAGCACCTCATTGTCGAGCCGCCTATCGGAAGTCGCAACAGATGCCGGAACGGGTCGTCCAAGGTGGCCGGTGCGCGCGGGTTCACGCAGGCCACACCATTGGAGTCGCGGTGTTGCGCGGTTTCCGCGCCGCCGGAACGACCTTCGGGCGATCGCCTGATCGGCGCGAAAATCGGCGCACGGAAAGGTGCTTCGCCGAATATCGGCGGCCGAGACCGATTTCGGCGGGACGGCAGGGGATCGACAGAGTATCGGCAGGGGATCGGCAGAGTATCGATATTGTCGGGAAACCCGCGCTTCCGGGCCGGGACCGGCGGGGGCGGGCGTGCGTCTTCGGTGATCCCGGCGCCGGTTGACGCGGCGCGGCGGGCCGGATGATACTGCGGTTCAGGGAAGAAAACCGCTGTTTTGGCATGGGAAACAGGCGAGAAGAAATGAGCGTGACCGGCGAGCTTCGCAGTTATCGGATGTATGTGAACGGGCAACGGCGTGACGCGGTATCCGGTGCGACGTACCCGAGCCTCGACCCCTACCTCGGTGCGCCGTGGGCCGAGGTGCCCGATGGGGGACCGGCGGACGTGGACGCCGCGGTCACCGCGGCCGATGCCGCGCTGGCGGGTCCCTGGGGGGAGCTGACCGGCGCCGAGCGGGCCCGGCTGATGCGCACCCTCGCCGACCTGATCGCGCGCGAGGCCCCGGCGCTGGCCGAGCTGGAATCGCGCGACAACGGGAAACTGATCCGGGAAATGGCGGGACAGGCCGCGGCGCTGTCCGCGTGGTTCCACTTCTTCGCCGGCCTGGCCGACAAGCTCGGCGGCGAGGTGGTGCCCTCCGGGAAGCCGAACTTCCTCGTTTACACCACGCACGAACCGGTCGGTGTGGTCGCCGCGATCGTGCCGTGGAACTCGCCGCTGCTGCTGATGTCGTGGAAGCTGGCGCCGGCGCTGGCCGCCGGCTGCACCATGGTGGTGAAACCCTCCGACCACACCCCGGTCTCGACGCTGGTGTTCGCGGAGCTGATGGACCAGGCCGGCTTCCCACCCGGGGTGTTCAACGTCGTGACCGGCAACGGGCCGGCGGTCGGGCGGGCGCTGGCCGCGCACCCCGGGATCGGCAAGATCGCGTTCACCGGGTCCACCGCGGTGGGCATCGAGGTCGCCGTCGCGGCCGCGCGCAACCTCACCGGCGCGCTGCTGGAACTGGGCGGAAAGTCGGCGCAGATCGTCTTCCCGGACGCGGACCTCGACGTCGCCGCGGGCGGGGTGATCTCGGGTGTGTTCGCCGCCGCCGGCCAGACCTGCATGGCCGGCTCCCGGGTGCTCGTGCACGAGGACGTGCGCGATGCCCTGGTCGGCAGGCTGGTCGAGCGGGCCAGTGCCATCAAGCTCGGCGATCCGCGCGAGCCCGCCACCCAGATGGGCCCGATCGCCACGCGCGCGCAGTACGACAAGATCCTCGGTTTCCTCGACTCGGCCCGGCGCGAAGGCGCCGTCTTCGCCTGCGGCGGGCGGCCCGCCGAACTCGGCGGCCTGTTCGTCGAGCCGACCGTGCTCGTCGGCGCCCGTCCCGGCATGCGTGTGGTCGACGAGGAGATCTTCGGGCCGGTCGTCGCCGTGCTGACCTTCACCGGCGAGGACGAGGCCGTGCGCGAGGCGAACGCGACGCGGTACGGGCTCGCGGGCTCGGTCTGGACCAAGGACGTCCACCGGGCCCACCGGGTCGCCGGGCGCCTGCGGGCCGGCACGGTCTGGATCAACGCCTACCGTTCGGTGGCGCCGGGAGTGCCCTTCGGCGGGTACAAGATGAGCGGCCTCGGGCGGGAGAACGGCGTCGCCGCGGTCGGTGAGTTCACCGAGACGAAGTCCGTCTGGGTCGAGCTGACCGGCCGTGGGCGAGACCCCTTCACCATCGGGTGAGCCCGGCTGAGCTGGCGTTAGTGGGGACTTTCGCCCGTGGACCGGCGTGCTCCGGCGGCGCAGGATGGACGCGGGGACACCGGATGGACGCGGCAGGGACACGGGAAGCACACCCCGCCTGGCGGCCGGCCGTCACGGTGGCCTCACCCGAGCGGGAGAAGGAAGGGCGAACGTGCTGGAGATCGTGCCCATCGACACTCCGTCGCTGGGCGACCGCAGTTATCTGGTGCATGACGGAGAGGTCGCGTTCGCCGTCGATCCGCAGCGTGACATCGACCGTGTCCAGGCGGTCCTCGCCGACCGGCAGGTCCGCCTGGAACGCGTCTTCGAGACCCACATCCACAACGACTACGTGACGGGCGGGCTGGCGCTGGCCCGCGCCACCGGCGCGACCTACCACGTGCACGAGGCCGACCGGGTTTCCTTCGAGCACGCCCCGATCCGCCCCGGCGACGTCATCGAGACCGGTCCCCGGATGCGCGTGCGGGCGGTGTCGACGCCGGGACACACCTTCACCCACCTGTCCTACGTGTTCGAGACCTTCGGTGAGCAGCCGGCCGTGTTCACCGGCGGATCACTGCTCTACGGTTCGACCGGCCGCCCCGATCTGATGGGCCCCGTCCACACCCGGGAACTCGGGCGCGCCCAGTACGCCTCGGCGCACCGGCTGGCGGCCGAACTCCCCGACGAGACGTGGGTGTTCCCGACGCACGGCTTCGGCAGTTTCTGCGCGATCACGCAATCCGAGGCGACGTCGTCCACCATCGGGCAGGAAAAGCGGGACAACCCGGTGCTGACCCGGTCCGAGCAGGCCTATCTGGACGACCTGTTGGCCGGGTTGGACGCGTATCCGGCCTACTACGCCGAAATGGCCCCGATGAACATGGCCGGCCCCGCCGAGCCGGATCTCTCCCTGCCGCGGCGGGCCGGACCGGACCAGCTGCGGCGGCGCATCGAGGCGGGGGAGTGGGTGGTGGACCTGCGCCACCGCACGGCGTTCGCGGCCGGGCACGTGGGCGGCACCGTGAACTTCGGGATCGACGGCGACCTGGCCACCTACCTGGGTTGGCTGATCCCGTGGGGCACCCCGCTGACGTTGCTGGGCGACACGCCGGAGCAGATCGGGCGGGCCCAGCGGGAACTGGTGCGGATCGGGATCGACCGCCCCGAAGCCGCGGCGACCGGGAAACCGGGAGAGTGGACGCGCGAGGCCCTCCACTCGTTCCCGAGAGCCACCTTCGCGGAACTGGCGCAGGTGCGGCATCACCGGCCCGTCGTGATGGTGGACGTCCGCCGGAACCAGGAATGGGCGGAAGACCACGTCGAGGGCGCGCTGCACATCCCGCTGCACGAGTTGCCCGGCCGGATGCGCGAGGTGCCGGCCGGTGAACTGTGGGTGCACTGTCACTCCGGCTACCGCGCTTCCATCGCGGCCTCCCTGCTGGCCGCGGCCGGGCGGCCGGTCGTGGCCGTGGACGACGACTACGACGAGGCGTATTCGGTCGGCCTGGGTATCGTGGCCGGGCGAGCGGTGCGGTACTGAGCGGCGGTTTTCGCACCGCGAAGCTCGCGTCCCCGCACGACGGACGAGGGCGCCACGAGGTAACCTTCGGCGCATGCCCGACGACATCGAGGAGCGCGTGACCGCGTTGGAGACGCAGGTCCGCAAGCTGACCGAGCGGGTGCAGGCAAGCGAACAGGACGCGGCCGCGGCCCGGGTACTCGCCGGCGGTGCGGACCGCGACGTCACCGAGATCCGCGGCGAGATCCGCGACCTGCGGCAGGCCACCACCACCAGTTTCAACGCGATGCGCGAGGACCTGACCGATCTGCGCCAGCAGATGAACGCCGGGTTCGCCGAGATGCGCGGTCGGCTGGACGCCGCCGCCGGCGGGCAACAGCAGATCGTCACCCTGCTGACGACGCTCATCGAGCAAGGGGACGAGGACCAGGCGTCCTGACCGGACTCGCGCCGACGAACCGGCCGCGGTGAGCTGAAGACCGGCGCGTTATTTCGTGAAGCAGTACGAGTCGCTGGAGGCGTCGCCGCCCTGGAGGCGGGTCTGGTGGACCCGGAGCCCGCGGAAAGCGTCGCCGTGCGGGAAGAAACGCTCGTCCGTGGACAGCCCGCCGTTTTCGGTGTCCGCGTCGAGCTTGGCCATCCAGGCTCCGACCCCGGCCGGGTAGAACACCTCGTCCCACGCCGCGTACAACGAGTTGGTCAGGTAGATCCGTTTCCCGTCGCGGCTGATTTCGACCATCTGCGGGCCGCCCGACAGCGGCAGTTCCGGCGCCGCCGGGTGCGGCTGCCGCCGCACGATCCCGCCCAGCCGGATCGAACCGGTCTCGCGGGGCGAGAACGGATCGCTGACGTCGTATTGCTTCAGTTCGCCGGTGCCCCAGCAGGACACGTACAGCCACCGGTCGTCGACGGACAGGTCGATGTCGGTGATCAGCGGGGGCACGGCCCCGAAGGGCCGCAATGCGGGTGGCAGCACCTCCGGATCGGCGGGCTCGGCCGGGACCGTGATCACCTTGCGGGCGTTCCACCGGTCGCCGTCGCGGTACCACGACCAGACCGACGCGGACAGGTCCGCGACGCTGATGACCACCCCGGCGAACCCGTAGGTCTGGTCCGGGTCGTGTGCCGGGCGCAGCTCCAGCACCATCTGGTGCTCGTCGCCGAGATCTATGCGCTGGAGCAGTTTCCGCTCCGACATGCTCCAGAAGTTGAGGTGGTGACCGAACCGGCGGCCGAGCAGATCCTCCGGGTCGAGACCGTTCTCGATCATGGCTGGCGTGCCCCACTCGGAGGTGACGACGGTGTCGTGGTTGAGGTGCCACCACACGTCGTAGGCCAGGTACTGCTCGCCGCGGTCGGCCTCCCAGGGCCCGATCACGTCGAAGGTGTCGTGGTCGAGCAGCGCGATCCCGCCGGGGCCCTGATCGCCGTTCGCGCCGCCGAGCGCGGACAGGTAGATGCCGTCCGGCCCGCAGTGCAGGGTGTGCGGCCGCGAGTACCCGGCCTTGGCGGCGAGCTCGTCCGCACCGATCTCCCGCATGATCGTCGGCGCCCGGGGATCCGGCCGGGTGTCGAGGACGTAGGTCCGCGACGACCGCAGCCCCGGGACCACCAGGTAGCGCCGCTCGAGATGCCCCGCGTGGCCGCCGTGGCACAGCGCGCTGGAACAGGCGTTCCAGCCGAAATGGTGCAGCTCGTTGCCGCCGGTCGGCAGCTCGGTCCAGCCGACCACCTGGCCGTAGGTGGGGGAGGAGGACACACAGTCCACGACCGCGATGGCGTCCTTGGCGGCGCCGCCCGGATCGAAGGCGACCACGTAGGCCAGGGACTCCGGAGTGGCCGCGATGGCCTCGGCCGGGGTGCGGTAGAAGGTGGGATCGGTGGTGCCGGCCATGATGGACTCCCCTCGGGTCGAGCCGTGCGTACACGCCGTTACGAGCGGGCTGCCGCGGGAACGGCTGACGCCGCGCGGTCAACCCGTGGCCATGCCCGAAGGATACGAGCACCCGGCCCGGGAGAAAACGTCTCCGGTGGACGAACACCGCGATTTCCGTTCACTCCCGCGGAAATCGTGCGGTGTTTCCGTCCGATCAGGACACCTCACTGGCAGGTATCGACGTGGCTCGCCTTCGAAAGATGCTCACCGGCCCCGGGAAAACCAAGGGGAAACCGGACCGTCCGCGGTGCTCCACGGTGCTCCGCGGTGCTCCACAGTGCACTGTCCGCCGTGGATGTTCCGGTCACCCGGGCACCGGGGCCCGTCTCGACCGGCGCTCGACCGGCCGTTCAACCGGCGCAGCCGCAGGCACCCCCGCAGCAGCCGCCGCCGGCGGGCGCCGAGGCCGAGGCGGCACCGGTCAGTGACACCGTGGTGAGCAGCTTGACCGTGTCCCGGTGTCCCTCCGGACAGGTGGCGGCCGCACTCGACTCGCTCATCGGCCGGTTCTCCTCGAAGGTCCGGGTGCACTCGCGACAACGGTATGCGTAGGTCGGCATGGCGGCTATTATCCCGCAGGTGGGCGCGTCATCCCACCCCATCCCGCGTGATCATCCGCGCCGCGGGTTACGTAGGGAGTCAGTACCCAATTCAGTAGTTCGCTGGATGTTCTCCGCATCGCTGTGACGGACTCTTGACGGCGCAAGCAACGCACTACAAGGGTTCGACATGTACGAGGATGAACTGATCGCATTACAGCTGGTCGCGGACAACGAGGTGCTCTTCCACCCGGGCATGTGCGGCGGGCCCGTCGGTTACCGCTGGCGTGGGCCCGACGGCGCGGAAGCCGGTCAGGTGCCCCAGCGGCAGACCGAGGTGTTCGACCGGCTCACCGGGCGCGGCCTGGTTCGGATCGAACGGCGTCTCGGCCCGTTCGACCGCGAAATGAGCGTCACTTCGGCCGGCTTCGACGCGCTCGGCGTCCTGCCCACCGCGGCCTAGCGTCGGATTCTCGATCGCGCGCCACCAGCTTCGAAGCCCAGTCCGGGCGCGCGGCCCCGCCACCCCCGACCACGCGCTTGCCGGACAGTCCCCGACCCTGCTCGGCAAGCGCCTCCCCCGCCAGCCCCTGTCAGCCCCCGTCTGCCCCCCCGTCTGCCCACTGCCCCGAAGTGGAGAAATCCGGTGCTCATGCGAGCGTTCACGTTCCCCCTGTGCGTGACCGTCCACGTGGTGTTCGCGGTCGCGAACCACTGGCGGACCACGCCGGAGACCTTCGACCTGTTCAGCTGGCCCGACGAGGAGACGGCGCCCGCGGGCATCCCGTCGTCGGACGACCGCGGACACGGTGACGTGCCCCGAGGCGGGCACTGAGGGATACCGGGCGGTCCACCTGGCCCGGTGCGGGCCTCAGTGCGCCGGGTTCAGCCGGCTGAGACGGTAGTGCGCCAAGCGGTGCAGCAGCTCGTCCAGCGCCGAGGGCGGGATCTGGCCGTCGAGATCCTGTCGCGCCAGTCGGACGATGTCTTCGACGTGCGACCTGGGCACGGTTTCCGCGAATTCACGCGCCAGTCCGTCCGCGACGCGGGCGACGTTTTCGTCCGCCAGCCGGCTGTCGATCGACATGGCCCTCCTCATCAGGATTTCCGTGGGTCTATGCGTGGGTTTCGCCGGTTTTCACCGGATTTCGCCAAGAAAGCGCCGTTCGGGCGCGGCGGAGCGCCGAGGATTCGGCGGAACGCGGGAAGCGCCGGCTAACGGGCTCGGCGCCCCGTCACGATCAGGGCGGGGAACGCAGGGTGCGGGTGCGTCGCCGCACGGTCACCACGGACCGGCCGGCGTGGGGAAGCCACGCGGCCACTCGCCGGCTGCCCGCTGGACACTGGCACGCTGTGCGTCATTCGCTTCGTCCTTCTCCTGATCCGGCACGTTTCGCGCCGTGGGTACCCGGGAATTCGTGATTCACTCCTCGCTGCCGGGATGTGACGAAGGAAACAATGCGAGGCCGGTTCAGTATGGACACCGCGATCACCTTCCGGCCGCTCGCCCGGGCGGATTTCCCGTTGCTGTGCCGGTGGCTGAACGCTCCGCATGTCCGTGCCTGGTGGCGCGGCGAGGAGTCGACGCCGGAAACGGTCGAGCGCGAGTACGGTCCGCAACTGGATGGCGCCGATCCCTCGCGCTCGTTCGTCTTTCAGCTGGCCGAGGTGCCGGTCGGGATGATCCAGTGCTACCGCCATCGTGACTCTCCGGAATGGGACCGCACCATCGGCATCCCCGGCGCGGCCGGTGTCGACTACCTCATCGGCGAGGCGGACCGCTGCGGCCATGGCATCGGCACCGCCGCGATCAGCGCCTTCACCGGGGTGGTCTTCACCCTCTTTCCCGAGGTGTCCGTGATCGTCTCCGTGCCGCAGCGCGACAACCGGGCCTCCTGCCGGGCGCTGGAGAAAGCCGGCTTCACCCTCAGCCACGAGGGGATGATCGACTCCGCTGACCCGTCCGATTCCGGTGTCGCCGCGGTCTACGTCCTTCACCGGTTCGAGCGAGGAGGGAATCACCCCGGGTAGTGGCCACCGTGTCGCGTCGCGGGCCCACCGCGGTGGCCGCGACTCGGCCCGAAATCCCCGCTGACCTCGCTGCGATGGTGCTCCGGCGCGGCCGGGCGAGAAAAAAGACGACCTTGCGGACACCGCAACGGGGTGCTCGCTTTAGCCTCAGTGGGTGACTGATGCGGTGAGCGAACCTCCGGCGGAGGCGACCGGAGAGCTGCTTGCGGGACGGTACCGGCTGCGGAACCAGCTGGGTGCCGGCGCGATGGGGGTCGTGTGGCTGGCCCTGGACGAGCGGTTGCAGCGTCCGGTGGCGGTCAAGCAGCTGCGGCCCGACGCGGGCCTGGACGCCGTCGAAGGCGAGGTGGCCCGGCAGCGGGCGCTGCGCGAGGGCCGGATCGCGGCACGGCTGCATCACCCGCACGCGATCGCGGTGCACGACGTGGTCGAGCATCTCGGGCAGCCCGTGCTGGTGATGGAGTACCTGCCGTCGCGTCCGCTGGCCGCCTTGGTGGCCGAGCAGGGCCCGCTTTCCCCGGTCGGCGTCGCGCGGATGGGGGCGCAGGCGGCCTCGGCGCTGGCCGCCGCGCACGCCGCCGGGATCGTGCACCGCGACCTCAAGCCCGGCAACCTGCTGGTCGCCGACGACGGCACGGTCAAGATCGCGGACTTCGGCATCTCGCACGCGGTGGGCGACGTGTCGGTGACCCGGGCCGGCCTGGTGGCCGGAACGCCCGCCTACCTCGCGCCGGAGATCGCGCTGGGGCACGAGCCCACCCCGCACTCCGACGTCTTCTCCCTCGGCTCCACGCTCTACGCCGCGGTCGAGGGCGTGCCGCCGTTCGGCGAAGACGCCGAGAACACGCTGGTGCTCTTGCATCGCGTGGCCGCGGGGCGGATCCCGCCGCCGCAGCGCGCCGGAGCGCTCACTCCGGTCCTCATGGCGATGCTGAACCCCGACCCCGGGTCACGGCCCAGCGCCGCGCAGGTCAGCGACGCCCTGTGGAGTGTCGCGGAAGGCCGCTCTCCGGCCGTCGCGGGGTCGGATCCCCACACCGGTGGTACGCAAGCAATAACTACGCAGGCAATACCGTCGTCCCTGGCCGCAGCGCCGTCCACACCGACGCCGGCTCCCCTGCCGACACCGCCTGGCGGCACGGCTCCGGTGACCGCGGTCCACGGGCCTGGGGGAACCCGCCTGGACAACGCGCCGTTCTCCTACGCCGGGTCCGGCGCACCGGGGACCGCGGTGGCCCCGCTGGAATCGCTGGAGTCGCGGGAGCCACCGGGGGGTCGCCGGTGGTCGGCCGGCCGCCGGGTGCTGGTGCCCGTGGCCGGTGTGCTGGTGGTGGCCGTGGTCGTCATGGTGCTGGTCACGCAGTTCACGGCCACACCGCAGGCCGTGCCCGCGTCGCCCGTGGCACCGCTGTCCACCACGCCTTCACCGGCGCTGGATCCGGAGACCATGACCAGGGCGGTCTCGGCCTACTACGCCCTGCTGCCGCACCAACCCGACGCCGCGTGGGCCCGGCTCGGCCCGTCGCCGCGGGTCGAAGGACTCGCCGCCTACCGGACCTACTGGTCGGCCGTCACCGCGCTCACCGTCTCCACCCGGCCGACCGTCGTCGGGCCGGACCAGGTTTCCGTGGGCATCGAGATCAAACTGTCCAACGGTGTCACCCTCACCGAAACCCATCGGCTGGGTCTCATCCCCGGCGACGGCTCGACGCCTCTGATCGACAGCGACACCGTCGTCCACAGTCAGAGCAGCGACCGTCCCACACCGAGTCCCAGCCACCACCCCGATCCTCCGAAAAAGCCGGACAAGAAGGGGCATGGCGGATAGCGGCGCGTTTCCCCCCGATTTCCCCCGGCACCTTTTCGCGGCGGTCGTGCGGCGGGTTTTCCGCGCGGGCACGGGCCGGAGCACGATGGGCACGGCCCGTGAGTGAAAGCGGGAGAGGTGGCTACGATCGAGGTATGCGCTTCGCATTCAAAACCTCACCGCAGAACACGACCTGGTCGGAGATGCTCGAGGTCTGGCAGGCCGCCGACGACATCGAGATCTTCGAATCGGGCTGGACGTTCGACCATTTCTACCCGATCTTCTCCGACTCGACCGGTCCGTGCCTGGAAGGCTGGGTCACCCTGACCGCGCTGGCCCAGGCGACCCGGCGGCTGCGCCTGGGCACCCTGGTCAGCGGCATCCACTACCGGCACCCGGCGCTGCTCGCGAACATGGCGGCCACCCTGGACATCGTTTCGAACGGGCGACTCGAGATCGGCATCGGAGCCGGCTGGAACGAAGAGGAGTCCGGCGCCTACGGCATGGCACTGGGCACGCCCCGCGAGCGCAGCGACCGCTTCGAGGAGGCCTGCGAGGTCCTGGTCGGGCTGCTGACCCAGGAGAAGACGACCTTCGAGGGCAAGTTCTACCAACTCAAGGACGCCATGAACAACCCGAAGGGCGTCCAGCGGCCGCACCCGCCGATCTGCATCGGCGGCAGCGGCGAGAAGCGGACCTTGCGTACCACGGCGCGTTTCGCGCAGCACTGGAACTTCACGGGCGGCACGCCCGAGGAATTCGCCCGCAAGCGCGACATTCTGCACCAGCACTGCGCCGACATCGGTCGCGACCCGAAGGAGATCACGCTGTCCAGCCACGTCCGGCTGGACACCGACGGCGACGTGAGCAAGGTGGCCGCGCAGGCCGCCGGGCTGGGCGAGGCCGGGCTCGACCTGGCCATCGTGTACCTGCCGCCGCCGCACACCCCCGCGGTCCTCGAGCCGCTGGCCGCGGCGCTGGCCCCGCTGGCGTGATTTGCCGCTGGGGAACGGGGCCCGGCTCCGTTCCCCAGCGTTCCCTGGTGGTACGGCCAGGATCCGTCGTATAACGACCTATACGGCGGGCCCGGTCAGCTCGGCGGTGTCCTCGGCCGGAGACTGCTTCCCGTACCGCAGGCGCGCGATCGCCGACGGCACCACGAGCAGCAGCAGGGCGAGGTAGGAGACCACCGGGACGAGCGCCGCGAGCACGAAGGCGACCAGCACCGCCAGGGTGCTGCCGATCGAGATGAACAGCCAGCGTGCGTTGATGCTGTCCGCCCCCTTCTTGACCGTGTCGTCGTGGTGGACGATGAGCACGATGATCGTCTGGCACAGCGAGCTGGCCAGGATCGTGCCGATGTAGAACAGCGCGGCGAACTGGTCGTTGCTGAAGGCGCCGACCATCTCGGTCGGGAAGGGCAGCAGCGCGATGGTGAACAGCCAGCACAGGTTCACCGCCATCAGTGGCCTGTTGTAGGCCCCGACCTGTTCGAAGATCCGGTGATGGTTGATCCACAGCCGGGCGATGACCGCGAAGCTGAGCAGGAAGGTGTAGATCTGCCACTGGTGCTTGGTGATCGCTTCGATCGCTTCACCGTTCTCGGCCACCAGTTCGGGGACTGTCTCGGTCAGCGGCAGGACCAGCAGGGTCAGCGCGATGGCGATCACCGCGTCGGAGAAGAAGATCAGGCGCTCGGGCGACTTGCTCGTGTTCATCGATTTCCTTGGTAGGGGGCAGATCAGGGTGCCGCAGTCTAGCGATGCGCCGATCCACTCCGGACAACCGCCATGATCGGTGTCCCGCGGCCGCGGGTCCCGGCGGCGGTGCATGAGTGTGGTGCATGAGTAACGTCTCAGGTGCGCTGCGCCACCGCCGCGCCCGGCGATAGGGTCGCCGGTATGGAATATCGCCAACTGGGACGGTCTGGGCTGAGGGTTTCGGTTCTGACCATGGGAACGATGACGTTCGGCGGCCGTGGCCCGTTCAGCAAGGTGGGGCAGACCGATGTGGCCGAGGCGACCCGGCAGGTCGACCTGTGTCTCGACGCGGGCGTCAACCTCATCGACACCGCCAATGTGTACTCCTCCGGCCTGTCCGAGGAGATCGTCGGGCAGGTGATGAAGAGCCGGTGGGACCGCGCGCTGATCGCCACCAAGGCACGGATGTCCATGGGGACGGGCCCCAACGACGCGGGCTTGTCCCGGCAGCACCTGATCACCGAATGCGAGGCCAGCCTGCGCCGGCTGGGCACCGACCACATCGACCTCTACCAGGTCCACGAGTGGGACGGGGTGACGCCGCTGGAGGAAACGCTGACCGCGCTGGACGATCTGGTGCGCGCCGGCAAGATCCGGTACATCGGTTGTTCGAACTACGCGGGCTGGCACCTGATGAAGGCGCTGGGCACGGCCGAGCGCGACGGACTCACCCGGTTCGTCAGCCAGCAGATCTACTACTCGCTGCAGGCGCGCGACGCCGAGTACGAGCTGATCCCGATCTCGCTCGACCAGGGCCTCGGGGTGCTGGTGTGGAGCCCGCTCGCGGGTGGTCTGCTGTCCGGGAAGTACCGGCGTGGCCAGCAGCCGCCGGAGGGTTCCCGGCACCTCTCGGATTGGAACGAACCACCGGTGCGGGACGAGGACAAGCTTTACGACACCATCGAAGAAGTGGTCGCGATCGCGGCGGCGCGGGGGGTGTCGGCGGCACAGGTCGCGCTGGCGTACCTCCTCGGCAAGCCGGCCGTGACGTCGCTCGTGATCGGGGCCCGCACCGCCGAGCAGCTGGCCGACAACCTCGGCGCGGCCGACCTGCGACTGTCCGAAGAGGAGCGGAAACGGCTCGACGCGGTCAGCGCACCCCCGCTGCTGTACCCGTACTGGCACCAGGCGAAGACCGCCGCGGACCGGTTGAGCCCGGCCGACCTGTCCCTCCTGGGCCCACACCTGTCCTGACTCCCGGCCCCGCCTGATTCCTGGCCCTGGCCCGGACCGAATCGGCCGACCGTGGCGCCGTTCCAGCGACTTCGTTGACCGGACGGGAGAACTCACCGGCCGGACGGGAGAACTCGGGGACCGGAAGAGGGGACACGGCACAGAAAGGGGACACGCCGATCATCGGCGTGTCCCCTTTTGTCCGAGTCAGGGCTCGGCGACGATGACCGTGACTTCGGGAAGGCGGAGGAAGGGTGCGAGCTGCTCGGGGGTCGCCGAGGAATCGGTGATCAGGGTCCACGACTCGGGCAGTGCGGTCCACCAGTGCGCGCCGGCCCGGCCGAGCTTGCTGGCGTCGGCGAGGACGTACACCGCCGCCGACTGTTCGATCATCCGCCGTTTGATCGAGGCCTGCTCGGCACTGGCCTCGCACACGCCCCGGTCGGCCTTCACCCCGTCGGCGCCCAGGAACACGGCGTCCGCGGTGAGGCGGCTCAGCGCCAGTTCGGCCAAAGGACCGACGGTGCCGTGGCTGATGTGCCGCACCACGCCGCCCAGCGCGATCAGCTCGATGCCCTCGGCGTCGGACAGCGCGTTGAGCGTGGTCAGCCCGGGGGACGCGATGGTGAGGTCGCGCCAGCCGGACAGGCGCGCGGCGAGCGCGCCCACGGTCGTGCCGGCGTCGAACAGGAGCAGCTGCCCGGCCCGGAGGTGTTTCTCGGCCTCGCGGGCGATGGCGGCCTTTTCCAGGCCCGCCAACGTTTCCCGCTCGTGCAGCGGTTCCTCCTCGGCGCCGGTCGCGAGCGCGCCGCCGTAGGTGCGCACGATCTCACCGGACTCGGTGAGCGCCGCGAGGTCGCGGCGAATGGTGGACGCGGTGACGCCGAAGCGCACCGAAAGCTCGTCCACCCCGACGGGCCGGGACCGCAGCAGGTCCCGGATCGCGGTCCGCCGCGTGCTCGCGTTCACCGAACGTCTTCCTCCGTTGACTCGGGTGCCTCGGGTGCCAGCTCGACCGCCTGCCGCAGGGCCTCCAGCATGCTGGCGTGGTCGGCCTTGCCGGTGCCGGCGATGTCGAAGGCGGTGCCGTGGTCGACACTGGTCCGGACCACCGGCAGGCCGATCGTAATGTTGACCCCGGCGTCGAGTCCGAGCACCTTGACCGGGCCGTGGCCCTGGTCGTGGTACATCGCGACCACCAGGTCGAAGTCGCCGCGCACGGCCCGGAAGAACACCGTGTCGGCGGGCAGCGGGCCGTGGACGTCGATCCCGTCGGCCGTGCAGCGCTCGACGGCGGGAACGACCTTCTCGTCCTCCTCGCCGTGGCCGAACAGGCCGTTCTCGCCGGCGTGCGGGTTGATCCCGCAGACCGCGATCCGGGGCCGGGTGACACCGGCCTTGCGCAACGTTTCCTCGCCGCGCCGGATGGTGCGCTCGACCAGGCCCGGCTCGATCTTCGCCACGGCGTCCACCAGGCCGATGTGCGTGGTCACGTGCACCACGCGCAGTTTCGGCGCGGACAGCATCATGGACACCTCGGGGGTGCCGGTGAGGGCGGCGAGCAGTTCGGTGTGCCCGGGGAAGCGGTGCCCGGCCGCGTGGAGCGCTTCCTTGTTCAACGGCGCGGTGCAGATCGCCTGCACCCGGCCCGCGACGGCGAACTCGGTCGCGGTGCGGATGTACTGGTACGCGCCCTCCCCCGCGGTGGGGGAGAGCTTGCCGAAGGGCAGGTCCTCGGGAATCAGGCCGAGGTCGACGCAGTCGACCACGCCCGGTTCGTAGGTGCCCTGTTCGGGGCCGTCGATGGTGGCCACGCTGAGCGCGACGCCGGTGATCTCGATGGCCTTGCGCAGCCGGGCGGCGTCACCCACGACGAGCGGGCGGCAGGAACGGTAGAGGTTTTCTTCGGCCATGGCCTTGACCACGACTTCGGGGCCGACGCCGGCGGCGTCTCCCATGGTGATGGCGACGATGGGACGTGCCATGGCACTACCTTCTTCCTCGGTGACTGAAAACTGGTGGCTGAAACCTGGCTGTGTGACAGGGAATTCGTGGCTGGAGCCCGGTGCGTCAGCGCACGGCGCCGGCGATCTGGCCGTGCAGGGTGCGGCGGGCGCGCTCCAGGGTGGCCGGGTCGCCGAACGCCCCGGCCTTGGTGATCAGCGGGACGCCGCGGACGGCGGGGCCGCCGGCCGGGACGATCGAGTGGACGACGCCGGGTTCCAGTTCGCCGAGCACGGTGAACCCGGAAACGCCCAGCGCCAGCAGTACCGCGCGGGCGGTTTCGCCGCCGGCCAGCACCAGCCCGCCCACGGCGGTCTCCCGCTGGTTCAGGCAGCGCTGGGCGACGGCGGCCAGTGCCGCGGCCACCTCGGTGGCGTGGGCGCGTTCGACCGCCGCGTCCGGGTCCGGCACGAGCAGCGTGTCCCCGCCGATCCCGGCCAGCCGCTCGGCGGCCCGTCGCTGCTCGCCGAGGCGGAAGGGGGCCTTGAGCGGCACCAGGGTCACCTCGCCGGAACCGGTGAGCGCCGCGCGCTGTTCGCGGGCGAGCGCGGAGTAGCTGCCGAGCACGGTGAACACCGGGCCGGACGGCCGGGGCGGGGCGGGGCGGGTGCGGGGGCGGCGGCCCCGGACGGCGACCCGGGTCAGGCCGGCCGAGCCGACCGGCAGGACCCGCGGGCCGAGTGCCGCGGCCGCGGAGTCGAGGATCTCGAGGTCGTCGTCGGTGACCGCGTCGGCACAGATCACCGCCGCGCCGTCCGCACGGTGTTCGGTGTGGGCGGCGACCACCGCCGCCGCGCCCTGGCGGACCGTGGCGAGCGGGACCAGCGCGGTCCGCAGGCCGGTGCCGGCGAAGTGGGCCCGGATGTCGCCGCGCTCGATCGGGGTCCCGTCGACGTGCAGGATCCCGCCGGTCACGGTGCGGCCGGTGCCGGGGAACGACGGTGCCAGCAGCGCGGTGGCCGACAGTTCGTGGAGCGCGGAGGCGACTTCGACACCGATGTTGCCGCGCAGGGTCGAGTCGATCTTCTTGTACAGCGGGAGCCCGGCGGCGACCGCGGCCCGCACCGCGGAGCGGACGGCCTGAGCGGCGAAGGCGGGGCTGCGGTGCCTGCTGTCGGTGTCCATCGCGATGACGTCGGCGGCGGGCAGTTCGGCCGTGACGTCCAGAGCCACCGCGACGTCGGCGAAGGGACCGTAGGCGGCCGCGGCGTCCGCGGCACCGGTCAGGTCGTCCGAGACGATCACGAGACCACCGAGGGTGGCGGTTCCGCCGCCGTCTCCCGGACCGGTCGCCGGGCCGTTTGCCGGGCCGGTTTTGATGCCCCACCCGGGGCCGCCGACCTGGCCGCTTGTCGGGCCACCGCTCACGGTTGTGTCCTTTCCGTCGTCTCCGTCGTCTCGCTGGTTCCGGCCGTCTCCGGTGATGTCCGGGCCGCTTTCTTGTCCGCCCGCCGGGCGAACCACGCGGTGGCGAAGGGGACCAGCACCGAGGTCACCACCACCGCCGATGCCACCAGGATCGTCGCCGGGGCGGCCGCCGCCTTGTAGGCCGGGTTGGCCGAGGCGACGATCGCGGGCACCGCAGCGGCGTTGCCCGCGGTGGAGGCGGCCGCGATGCCGGCGACGCCCCGGCCGCCGGTGATCTTGTCGGCGAACAGGAGCACCACGCCGCTCACCACGAACACGAACAGGCCGAGCCCGATGCCGAGCAGGCCGGCGCGCCAGACGGACTTGAGGTCGATGCTCGAACCCAGGGCGAAGGCGAAGAACGGGATGAGGATCGGGACGGCGCGCCCGAGCCACGCGCGCATCTCGGGGTCGAGGTTGCCCAGCAGCATGCCGACCAGCAGCGGGAGCACCGCGCCGACCAGGGTCTGCCACGGGAACGCGGACAGTCCGGCGGCGCCGAGGGTGACCATGGTGAGGAACGGGCCGGACTCGATTGTCATGATCGAGTACGCGGCGACGTCGCGGCCCTTGCCGAACTGGCCCATCAGCGCCATGTAGAGCCCGCCGTTGGTGTCGTTGAGCGCCGCCACCACGGCCAGGGTGGACAGCCCGGCGAACGCGCCCGAGCTGATCGGGGTCTCGCCGAGGAGCCGGCCCAGGATGATCCCGACGACCACCGACACCAGCACCTTGCTGATGAACAGCGCGCCGCCCTTCTTCAGGATGTAGGGCGTCGACCGGACCTCGATGCCCGCGCCCATGCAGACGTAGAACACCGCCAGGATGGTCAGGGACCCGGAGAACAGGGCGCCGGTGAAGGAGCCGAAGAACTTTCCGGTGCCGGGGGCGACGGTGTACAGCACGGCCCCGACGAGTAGCGGGACGATCATCATCCCGCCGGGGACGGCTTCGATGCGGCGCTTGATGGGGATGGCCACGACGCTCCTCCTTGAACGTGCGGATCGGGTGGGGGACCTGCGGGGGCCCGGGCGATCGGACCCGAACTGCGTTGTGTGCGCAACCGTAGGCTTGAATGCGCGTAATGCGCAAGTGAGACGCGTGTAACACGCAGAGCCCTGGTCTGCCCCCCGGCCGGGAACAGCTGGGGGGCGGTGCGGTTTGAACGGGTATGAAAGCGATCAGCTACTCCGAAACCGGTGAGCCGGCGGTGCTGCGGCAGACCGAGCGCCCGGTGCCCGAACCCGGTCCAGGCGAGGTCCGCGTGCGGGTCGAGGTGTCCGGTGTGAACCCGACGGACTGGAAGTCGCGGCGCGGGGGCGGCCCGGGGCAGCCGCCGCCGTTCCCGGAGGTCGTGCCGAACCAGGACGGCGCCGGTGTGGTGGACGCCACCGGCACCGGCGTATCCGGGCTGGCCGCGGGACAGCGGGTCTGGCTGTGGGAGGCCGCCTGGCAGCGGGCCGAGGGCACCGCACAGGAGTACGTGGTCCTGCCCGAGCGTCAGGTCGTGCCGCTGCCCGACGGCGCTTCCTTCGATCTCGGTGCCGGGCTCGGCATTCCGGCCCTGACCGCGCACCGCTGTCTGACCGTCGCCGACGGCGGCCCGGCCGCGCTGGCGCCGGGTGCGCTGCAGCGACGCGTCGTGCTGGTGGCCGGTGGTGCCGGGGCGGTCGGGCACGCGGCCATCGAACTGGCCCGCTGGGCCGGTGCCGAGGTGATCACGACGGTCAGCAGCCCGGAAAAGGCGGAGCTGGCGCGCGCGGCGGGCGCGCACCACGTGATCGATTACCGCGGCCAGGACGCGGCGACCGCGATCCGCCGGGTGGCTGCCGGCGGGGTCCACCAGGTGGTGGAGGTGGCGCCCGCGGTGAACGCCGCGCTGAACCAGGCGGTCCTGGCCCCGGGTGGCACGGTGGCCGTCTATGCGAACAACGGGGGCGAAGAGCTGACCGTGCCGATCCGGCCGCTGATGCTGTCGAACGCCCGCTACCAGTTCGTGATGGTGTACACGGTGCCGGAAGCCGCGAAGGATCAGGCGGTCACGGACGTCTCCGCGGCGGTGGCCGCCGGTGCGCTGCGGATCGGGGCCGAGGCTGGGTTGCCGGTGCACCGGTTTCCCTTGGCGCGCACCGCGGACGCGCACGCCGCGGTCGAATCCGGTGCGGTGGGGAAGGTGCTGATCGATGTCGGGTAGCGGCCGGCGTCTCCCCCCGCTGGGGGAAAGCCGTTCCTGATGACCAGCGGAGAACGGCGATAAGGGACTTTGGCATCTTGTGGCGCCTTCGCCGGGGTTGCCACCATCGGCCACCTCGGCGTGCCGACGGGCGTGAAGCCGAAGAGATGGTGGGCGGCGATGACGACTGCGACGGTGGAGACCCGGCAGGGCGCCCACCTTGATGACCGGATAGCCCGGCTCGAAGCGAGACTGGTCCGTGAACAGGCCCATGTCGCGCCCGAGGTCGTGCACGAGTGGGTCGAGCGGGCCCGCTCCCGGTTCGACGGTGCGCGGGTGCAGGTCTTCGTGCCGATCTTCGTGGAACGCGCGGTCCGGTCGAAGCTCGCCGATCCGGGCGGCCAGACGCGGTCGTTGCGGACGTGGGCGTGGCTCACGGCCAGGAACCTGCTGGCGGCCCGGCTGCCACGCCGCTGGGCGCATACCCAGGGGGTGTCCCGGCGGGCCGCGGAGATCGGCGGGGCGTTCTCCCCGGACGACCGGGAGGTGCTCGTCTCGGCGGCGTGGCTGCATGACATCGGCTACGCCGAGGAGGTCGTCGACACCGGGTTTCATCAGCTGGACGGAGCGCGGTACCTGAGGGAGCGGGGCGTATCGGAGCGGGTGTGCGCGCTCGTCGCGCATCACTCCGGGGCCGCCGAGGTCGCCGAGCTGGTGGGGATGTCGGCCGAGCTCGCGGTGTTCGACGACGAGAAGAGCCCGGTCCGGGACGCCTTGTGGTACTGCGACTCGACGAGGGGTCCCGATGGCACGCCGATCGCGTTCGAGGCCCGGCTGGCGGAGGTCCGGTCCCGCCGGGGGCCGGCGGACCCGGTGGTGCGGGCGCTTGCGGCCAACGGGCCGGAGCGGCGCGCCGCGGTGGCGCGCACGGCGGACCTCCTCGATCGCGCGGCCGTCGCGCGCTGAGGGCGGTTCCGCCGCGGAGGCCGAATTCGCGCGGGCGCGGCTGAAAACGATCTCAGCCGCGCCGCTCGTTCCTACGCGGTGTCGTCACGCCAGTTGCACGACGAGATGAGACCGCTGGCGTACTCCCCGGTACACGCCGCGAAGGAGATTTGGTCGCCCTCCGCGAAGGAGAGGTTCCAGGTCCGGCACGAGTCGTTGCCGTCGGGGTTCCAGTAGGTGTAGGTCTCCACGGCCTCCCACGTCAGCATCCCGACCGCCGAGTGCCCATCGGGCTTGATGTCGCACACCTTCAGCACCTCGCCGTAGGAGGTGAAGGTGACCGAGGCGCCGTTGTCCCACGACGTGATGGATCCGCTGGCCGAAGCGGGTGCCGCCGTGAGCACCAGCGATGTCGCGGCCAGTGCTCCCACGACCGCACCGGACAGTACTCGTTTGATCATTCTTGGGTCCTCGTCATTCCGCTGGATCTCGCGTTGAGGCCCCGCCCCCGGCTCTCGACCGGGGGCGGGGCGACTGGTCAGCCGTTCGCCGACAAGCGCACGAAGGGGCTGCAGCTCAGCTCGGTGGTCCCTTCGTAGTTGCAGGCCTGCACGTCGATCCACCCCGACTCGGGAATGTCGGCCAGGTTGTGATCGACGCAGTTGCCGGCCTCGGGCGCGTCGCTGATGCGGCGCAGGGTGTCGGGCGAGGTGGAGCGGACGTAATACGCGACGGGATGGTGGCCATCGGCCAGCAGATCGCAGTTGAACAGGTGCTCGCCGGTCGGGTTCCAGCAGGCCATGGCTCCCCCGTCGGGCGATATCGGTCCCGCGCAGTCGGTGGCCTGAGCGTTCACCGTCGTCGACGCGGAGGCGACCCCCGGCAACGTCAGCGCCATACCCACGAGGCTCGCGCCCAGTAGGCCCAGTATCGCCGTCCATCGCCTACGTGCTCGTCGCATTTGTTCCCCCAGTGTTGCGGGCCCCCTTGCGGAGCCCGGACATCGAGTAAGAGGTCGAGGCCGGCGAGGGGATTCGGACAATGCGTTTTATCACTCGAACGGACGCTGTGTGCTGATTCACCCGGTTCGACCGTTATGACTTCCGGTGAGATACATCAATTTCGAACGAAAGCGTCGTGGTGTCGTTTCGCCGTCGATTCCTTGTCATTTCCTTGTCACCTACTTTCGGATCGTTGACGTCCGCGACCGGAACTGCCTACGTTGTTGCGACACTCGGTCGTTGTTCGCGGCGTTGCGGATGGGAGGAGCGGTGTCAGGTGCCGTGCCTGGTGTCTCCGAGCACGAGCGGCGCACCGACATCGTCCGGGTACTCGAGCGAGACGGCCAGGTCACCGTTTCCGGCCTCGCGCGCCGCTACGGCGTATCGCTGGTGACCATTCGCAAGGACCTCACCGAGTTGGCGGTGCGGCGGCTGCTGCGCCGCATCCGCGGCGGCGCGGTCCGCGCCGAACCCGGCGACGAGGGCACGTTCGAAATGCGGCTGCGGCACCGGGCCGCCGCCAAACGGGCGATCGCGCGGGCCGCCGCGGCGCTCGTCCACGACGGTGACGCGATCGCCCTGGACTGTTCGACCACCTGCTATTACCTCGCCGAGGAACTGCGGCGCCGCCGTGGCCTGGTGGTGGTCACCAACGGCCTGCGCGCCGCGCAGCTGCTCGGCGAATCGGATGCCACCGTGGTGCTTCCCGGCGGCACGGTGCGCCGCTCGTCCTGGTCGCTGGTCGGCGAGATCGGCGACGTCTTCGGCGGCCGGGGCCGGGTCAGCCGGGGTTTCTTCGGTGTGCGCTCGATTTCGCTGCGCCTCGGGCTGATGGAGCTCAGCTCCGAGGAGACCGTCGTCAAGCGCCGGCTGGCCGCCGCGAGCCGCCAGGTCTACGGGCTGTTCGACTCGTCCAAGGTGGGCCTGTTCGCCCTGCATTCGTTCGCCGCGCCCGACCGGATCACCGAACTGATCACCGACCGCGACGTCGCCGACGACGTCGTCACGGGGTGGTCGGGCAAAGGCGTGCCGGTGCGCCGGACCGGCGCGCCGACATGACCCGTCCGTGGCCCGTCCGTGGAACACAGACCCCGCACAACAGAGGAGTGGTCGGCGATGAGGTGGTCCAAGAAGGTGACGGCGGGCGTCGCGATCGCGCTGGCCGCCGGGCTGGCACTGACCGGATGCAGCCAGAAGGCCGGCGGGTCGGGGTCCGGCACCGGCCAGCTCAAGATCGCTTTCGTGCCCAAGATCCAGGGCATACCCTACTTCGAGGCGATGAACACCGGGGGCCAGCAGGCCGCGAAGGACCTTGGCGTGCAATGGATCTACACCGGTCCGACCACCGCTGACCCCGGCGCGCAGACCGACATCGTGCGCTCGCTGATCCAGCAGCGGGTGAACGCGATCGTGGTCGCGCCCAACGATCCCGACTCGATGGCGCCGGTGCTCGCGGAGGCCAAGGCCAAGGGCATCGCGGTGCTGACCGCCGACACCGACGCCCCGAACTCGGTGCGGCAGCTGTTCGTCAACCAGGCCTCCCCGGACGGCATCGCCAAGGCCCTGATGGACCAGCTGATGGCCAGGACCGGCGGCGCGGGCCGGTATGCGATCGTCTCTTGTGGACAGACAGCGGCGAACCTCAACTCCTGGATCGCCGCGCAGCAGGCCTACGCCGCACAGAAGTACCCGCAGGCGCACCTGGTCGGCACCGTCTACGCCGGGGAGGACCAGGCGAACGCGGTCTCGATGGCCAAGGATCTGATCAACGCGCACCCGGATCTGACCGGACTGATCGGCGAGTGCACCACGTCCGCGCCGGGCGTGGCCGAGGCGGTGCAGGAGACCGGGAAGATCAACAAGGTGTACACCGTCGGCGTCGGCACTCCGCAGTCGATGAAACAGTATCTGGCCGACGGTTCCTCCTCGGGCTCGGTGCTGTGGGACGTGCGCAACCTCGGTTACCTGACCGTGTGGGCGGCCGGCCAGCTGGCCACCGGGAAGACGTTGGCGCCCACCAACGACGTGAGCAAGGCGCTGCCCGCGGTCGGGTACTCCGCGGCGGACAAGACGCTGCTGCTGGGCGACCCGCTGGTGATCACCAACGCCAATGTCGACCAGTTCCCCTACTGAGCCGGGGCGCCCGATGGCCACCGCGCTGCCCCGGGAACTGCTGCGGTTGCGGGGGATCCGCAAGCGCTACGGCGGGGTGACGGTGCTGCGTGACGTCGACTTCGAGGTGCGCGCGGGGGAGGTGCACGCGCTGGTCGGGGAGAACGGCGCGGGGAAGTCCACCCTCATCAAGATCGCCTCCGGCGCCGAGCCGGCCGGCGGCGGCACCATCACGGTCGGCGGGCGGCGGCTCGCCGGCGGATCCACCACCGCGGCACTGGACGCCGGAATCGCCACCGTGTACCAGGAGCCGCAACTGTTCGGCGAGCTGACGGTCGCGGAAAACGTGTTCATCGGCCGGGAACTGCGCCGCCGGGGCCTGGTGGACCGGGCGGCGCAGCGGGCCAGGGTGGCCGAGCTGCTCGCCCGGCTCGGCCTCGACCCCGCGATCGCGGAGGTCCGGGTCGCCGACCTGCCGGTGGCCGAGCAGCAGCTGGTGTCCATCGCCAAGGCGCTGACCGGTCCGGCGCGGGTCCTGATCCTCGACGAGCCGTCCGCGATCCTCACCGACCGGGAGATCGAGCGGCTCTTCGCCGCGATCAGGACGCTGCGCGCCGACGGCGTCGGCATCGTCTACATCTCCCACCGCCTCGACGAACTCGCCGTGATCGCCGACCGGATCACGGTGCTGCGGGACGGCGCCGTCGTGGCCACGAAGCCGGTCCGGGAGCTCTGCGTGCGCAGCATCGCCGAGCTGATGGTCGGCGGGAGCCTGGCCGAACCGGGCGCATCGGCGGCGACCTCGGGCGATGGCCCGGTACTGCTCGCGGTGGCGGGACTTGGCCGCACCCGTGCGTTCGCCGAGGTGTCCTTCCAGGTGCGCGCCGGTGAGATCGTCGCGCTCTACGGGCTGGTCGGCTCGGGCGCCGAACACATCGCCGGTGCCCTGTACGGCATCAGCCCGGCCGACACCGGGTCCATCGCCGTCGGAGGTGAGCCGGTGCGGGTGCACAGCCCGAAGGACGCGGCACGGGCGGGGATCGGCATGGTGCCGGCGGACCGCAAGGTCGCCGGCGTCTTCGCCGGGAAGTCGGTCGGGTTCAACATCTCGGTGGGCGACCTTCCCGCGCTCAGCCGTGTCGCGGCCTGGGTGGATCGCACGCGGGAACGGGAGGTCGCGGCCGGGTTCATCCGCCGGATCGCGATCAAGGCACCGGGTGTGGCGAGCCTGGTGTCGACCCTGTCCGGCGGAAACCAGCAGAAGGTGGTGCTGGCCAGATCCCTCGCCGGGCGGCCGCGCGTGCTGCTGCTGGCCGAACCCACCCAGGGCGTCGACGTCGGCGCCAAGGAGGAGATCCACCGCGTGGTGCGCGGGCTGGCCGAAGACGGCAGCGCGATCCTGGTCGTGTCGAGCGATCTGCGCGAGGTGCTGCGGCTGGCCGACCGGGTGTTGGTGGTGCGGGGCGGGCGGATCGGCCCGGAGTTCGGGCGAAGCGCCGCCCAGGCCGACATCCTGGCGGCCGCGGCCGGGGACCCGGTCGGCGGGGGAGGTGCCCGGTCGTGACCGTCCTGCCCGTGCCGGCCCGGCGGCGTGCCCGCCGGGTCACCAGTCGCGCGGTCGAGGGCCAGGAACTGGTGCTGGCCGGGGTGATCGCGGTGCTGTGGCTGGTGCTCGGCCTGGTCACCAGCACCTTCTTCACCGCGTCCAACCTGCAGAACATCCTCTTCACGATGTCCGGCGTGGCCATTATCGGCGTCGGGATGACCGCGGTGATCGTCACGGCCGGGATCGACGTGTCGGTCGGCAGCTCCTTCGCGGTCGTCGCGGTGATCATCGGCAGGGCCGTCCGGGACGCGGGACTGGGGCCGGTGCCCGCCGTGCTCGGCGCGCTCGCGGTCGGCGCCGCGCTCGGGCTGGTCAACGGGATTCTGGTGGCCTACGGGCGAATCCATCCGATCATCGTCACCTTCGGCACGATGAACCTGTTCCGGTTCGTCGCCTACCAGATCTTCGCCGGTCAGCAGGTCGACGGGGTACCGCCGGCCTTCGCCTTCCTCGGCGGCGGCGCCCCGGGGCGCACCCTGGGCGTGCCCAACGCGTTCCTGCTGGCGGCCGTGCTGGCCGCGCTCGCCTGGTTCGCCATGCGGTACGTGCCCACGGGCCGGCATCTCTACGCGATCGGCGGCGACGCGGTCGCCGCGCGGCTGGCCGGGATCCGGGTGTCGCGCCGCTTGCTCGGGGTCTACGCGCTGACCGGCCTGGTCGTGGGCCTCGCCGCCTGCGTGACCATCGGCGGCAGCGGCACGGTGCAGCAGAACTTCGGCACCGGACTGGAACTCGAGGTGATCGCCGCCGTGGTGATCGGCGGCACCAGCATCCTCGGGGGCCGGGGCACCGTCCTGGGCACCGTGCTCGGCGCGCTGCTGGTCGCCACCGTGACCAGCGCGGTCACCCTGCTCGACTGGAGCAGCGACCTGACCCAGCTGTTCATCGGGGTGTTCATCGTGATCGCGGTCGGCGTCGACCTGGTCCGCGAGCGGCGAAGGCGGAACCTGTGACGAGTGGACCGGAGGACCCGGGAGGAGCGGTGACCGTGACGCCGGAGGTGGGGACCGGTGCGGCCGAAGGCCGGGTGGGCCCGGCGCGCAGGGCGCTGCGGTTCCTGCTCGCCGACCGGGTGGCCCTGCTGTGCGTGCTCCTCGTGGTCATGCTGGTCTGGCTGCGGGTGCTCTCGGCCGGCGGGTACCTCACCGCGAACTACGACGCCGCGTACCTGGCGTCCACAATGGACCAGTTCGTGCCGCTGGGGCTGCTCGGGCTGGCCCAGTTCGCGGTGATGGTGTCCGGTCGCGGCGGGATCGACCTGTCCGTCGGAGCCATGGTCAGCCTGACCGGCATGGCCTTCGGGTTCATGGTCGGCGATGGCGGCTGGCCGCTGTGGGTGTCGCTGATCGCGGCCGTCGCATGTGGCGCGGTGTTGGGTGCGGTGAACGGATTCCTGGTCGCCTACCTGCGTTTTCCGGCGCTCATCGCGACCTTGGCCACCTACTACGGCTACAGTTCGCTCGCGTTGCTGACCAACTCGCACGCCCCGATCTCCACGCCCCCGGTGCAGAACCTCATCGCGCTGACCCAGCCGGTCGACCTTCCCGGGAACATCGGGATCCCGCTGCAGGTGTTCACCTTCCTTCTTCCGTGTGCGGTGCTGATGTGGCTGCTGGTCAATCGCGGCACCTACGGCAGGAAGCTCTACGCCATCGGCACCAACGAGATCGCCGCGCGCTTCGCCACCATCGACGTCGCCTCGGTCCGGTTCCGCGCCTATCTGATCTCGGGAGTGCTGTCCGGGGTGACCGCCGTGGTCACGGTGGCACAGTTCGCCTCCGCCCGGCCGGACGCGGGGACCACCGGAAACGGCATGGCGCTGCCTTCCATCACGATCGCCGCGCTGGGCGGGGTCGCCATCGCGGGAGGTGTCGGCCGGGTCGGCGGCGTGCTCGTCGCCGCGTTGCTGGTCGTGTGGCTGAACGCGGGCATCCTGCTCGCCTTCGAGGGCAACGCGGGCAGCCAGTACCAGCTGGCCGCGTTGGGCATCCTGCTGGTCGTTTCGGCTCTGCTCAACGAGTTCATGGTGCGGGGGCGGCCGCGTCGGCGAAGACGCCCGCGCTGACCCGTTTCGCGTTCACCTGGTGTGGGTGACTCACCGGCCGCGACGGCCTTGGAACGATGGACCGCGGGGGCCTTTCGGTCCGGTGGTGGGCGAAGATGTCACGACGGTCGGACATGCGGTTGCGTCGGCGGGGACACACGCCTCCGCCGACGTTGCCGCGCCCGCGCCTGTGGCGGATCATGGCGCTGCTGCTGGTTTCGGCGGGCCTGCTCGGGGGCGGCGCGTGGCAGTGGTACCTGCTGCCGGCTCCCACACCGCCGAGGGGCGTCGACGGTTTCACCGTGGTCGGCTGACTGGCCCTCGCGCTGCTCGCGGTCTTCGTGCTGTTGTGCCTGCGGGCGCTGGTGTTCTGGTGGTATGCGGTCAAACCCGGGCCCATCGAACTGCTGCCGCTCACCGACGCTACCGGGGCGGCCACCGGCACACCGTGCGACGAGCTGACCGTGACGCTGCGGGAGCGCCTGGCGGCGGTCACGCTCTACCTGCCCGACGCGTCGCTGGGTAACGCCGAACCGGCCGGTTTCCTCCAAACCCTGCGCGAGACCAGCAAGGAGCGTTCGGCGTGGGCCACCGCGCTGGACTTCCTCGGCCGAGTCGTCCCGAACACCGCCTACCGCGCGGAAGGAGCCGTCCTGCGTCGGGACGGGGACCCGCAGCCGTACGGGATATCCCTTCGCGTCACCCTGCTGTCCTCGCGGGCGAGCGTCGCCGGCACCTGCTGGGCGGCATCCTGGCGGGAAGCGACCGAGGACGCGGCGGCCTTCGTCGCGGTTTCGGTGCTGCCGCTGACCCGTGTGTCCTCCGGTCCGGTCGCCGTGTCCCCTCTTCCGTTCGCCGTGTCCTCCGTTCTGGTCGCCGTGTCCTCCGGTCCTGTCGCTGAGTTCTCGGGTCCGGTGGCTGTGTTCTCCGGTCCGGTCGCCGAGCCGGCTGGTCACAGGCTGGGCATCTACCGTCACCGCGATCACCGCGATCACCGCGATCACCGCGATCACCGCGATCACCGCGATCACGGGATCACTGAGCCGCTCGGGCGACACCGGCCACTCGGCCCGCTTCTCGCCCGTGCTCGAACGCGCAGAGTCCCCCGTCCTTACTCGCGGTGCGCGATGCCGGGCATGAACCCCGGGGCTGACCGCGAAACACCACGCGGGCTATGGGCCACCGACCGTGGGCCGCCGACTTGGGCGACCGGACCAGGGAACTCAACGGCCGGACCGGAGGACTCGGCGGCCGGACGGGGGGACACGGGCGGGTGGGGTGATTTGTTTGCTGTTGGGGGTGGGAAGGGGACAGAACAATACCCACGGCCATCCGGACCTGGAGTGTTGGGACTTTCAGCCGTATCGCGCTTCGCCCGTGTCGCGCACACTAGTCGTACGTGCGGGTGTTTCGGGGCGCTTGCACGGCGGGGTGCGAGCGATGGTCGCATCGGGGACATCGCTCGCCGGAGCAGCTGTGACGGCCGGTCGGGGCCATCCGTCCAGATGCTCCCTCGATGGGGCAGTCCCAGCTTGCCGGACTGCCCCATCTTCATGGGTTCCGGACCGGGCCCGCGCGGAGCGGGCGCGGGCCCGGTCGGTCGGGCCGGTCGAGCCGGCCCGGTCGGCCCGGTCGGTCAGGCCGGTGAGGCCGGTGAGGGGCCGCCGGCCACCTGCTCGTCCTCCGGGTCGTAGGGCAGGAACGAGGTGCCGAGCTTGGCCTGCCAGCCGACCGTGAGCACCGCCCCGGTGCCCTGGTCGGGGGTCCGCGGCAGGAAGCCGATGTCGACCGGGGTGCCGAAGGCGACCGTCAGGAACCGGGTGGGTTCTTCGAGGCTCATCGTCCCAGCGCCTTCCGGACCGCCTGCTCGCCGAGCACCGGGTCGTTCGTCGGATCGTCGGGGGCGAGCACCCGGGGCGCCAGCCGCGGGGTGAGCGTGGGCGTGGCGGGATCCGGCGGGGCCGCCGTGTGGTACTCCGGGAACCCGGCCTGGTAGTCGATCATGGCCTGGACGATGTCCGGTTCGGAGAACCGCGGTCCCCAGAACTGCGCCGAGACGGGCAGGCCCTGCACGGCGCCGACGGGGAAGCTGACCATCGGCCAGCCCAGCGCGTTGGGGACCTGGTAGTACGCGCGGTAGACGGGGAAACCGGGGCCGCTGCCGGTGCGTTCGCCGATCACGTCGCCGAGTTGGAGGACGAGCATGAAATCGACGCCGTAGTCGGCCAGTGCCTTGCTGTAGTTGGCGATCAGCGTCCGGCGGCGCTGCTCGCCTTCGTACCGGACCGAGGCCGGGATGCCGCCGTTGAACCGGTCGGCACTGGCCAGGCTGGGCGCGGACTCGCCCGGCGCCGTGCGGCCGTACTGGGCCGTCAACGTCGCGACCGCGTCCGCCGAGGGGATGCCGCTCGCGCAGAAGTCGGCGACGGCGTCGACGAAGCGGACCTCGTACCGGTTGGCGTTGACCACCGCGGCCGACGGCGACACCGGGGAACCGTCCACTGTGGCCAGTATGTCGGCCGAGGAGTAGTACGGGTTCACGGTCGGGTCCGTCATGTCGAGCCCGGGGAATTCGATGACGCGGGCGCCGAGGCTTTGCAGCTGACCGATCAGCCGAGTGAACACCTGCAGGTGCCCGGCGCCGTAGGTCGACTGCGGGCGGGTCCCGACCTTGATCGTGCCGTTGACGTTCATCCAGTCCGTCTGCGGGATGCCGATCGTCACCCCGCGCAGCGGGGTCCGGCCGCCGCGTGGGGTGAGCGGGATGGCGGGGAAGGGGTTCGGCGCGGACAGCGTCTGCGGGTCGTTGACCGGATCCGGGCCGAGGATCGCGCTCAGGATCAGCGCGGAGTCCCGGGCGCTGCGGGAGATCGGGCCGAGGACGTCGTAGCCGGGGGAGAGCGGCATCAGCCCGGCGATCGAAACGGTGCCCAGCGACGGCTTGATCCCGCTGGCGCCGTTGGCCGCCGAGGGACACATGATGCTGCCGCCGGTCTCCTCGCCGATGCAGGCGGCGGCCAGCCGCGCGATCGGTGCCACCCCTGAGCCCTGGCTGGACCCGCCGGGGACGTAGGCGGGATTCCACGCGTTGCCCGCGAACGTACCGGTGATCGAGCCGGAGAACGCCGAGCAGATAGTGCTGCCCAGCAGGACGACGCCCGCGGCGCGCAACCGGGCCACCACGGTCGCGTCCTGGAGCGCGACGTTGCCCGCGAAGGCCGGGCTGCCGTCCTGTGCCATCAGGCCCTTGATGCCGACGGAATCCTTGATTCCCATGGGGATTCCGCACAGCGGCGAGAGCGCGTCGCCGGTGCGGCGGGACGCGGAAAGCCGTGCGTCGGCGGCCTTGGCCGCGGCGAGTGCCCCGGTTTCGTCGATGCGCACGAAGGCGTTGTAAAGCCCGTTGTCGCCGTAGACCTCGAACGGGCCGTTGAACTTGCTGATCCGGTCGAGGTAGGCCTGGGTCAGCTCGACGCTCGATGTCTTGCCCGCGCGCAGCATTGCGGCGAGTTCGATGATCTCGTAGTCGACCAGGCGGGGCCGCTGCGGGATCTGGCCGGGCGCCGGCAGCACCGGGTCGCCGGTGGCCGCGGTCGCGATGCCCGGTGTCAGGGAGAGCGTGGCACCGGCCGCGGCGGTGCCCAGCAACGACCGCCGGCTGAATCTCAGGGATTCCACTACAGAAGCCTCACTTCCGCGACGGGGAAGAGCTGTGGGGAGAACGCCGGAACACTAAATGTGGTTGGTTACGGCATTGTTTCCGATACTACGAACATATTTCGTCGTTGTGATGATCACGGGCCGGGTCGCCGGAACTTGTTTTGTGCCAACAAGATCAGTAGGGTTCCCCTCTGATGTCAAGATCATGACCAGCTTGCGGTCGCCGCTTGCGACCGGCGTCTTTCTCTTTTGAACAGGAGTGCTGGTGCATCGTTTTCTTCGTGTCGGGGTGGTGGCCTCCGTGCTCGCGCTCGGCGCCGCCGTCCTGCCGCTGGGCGCGCTCCCGGCGAGTGCCGATCCCCCGTGGTCCGTCGTTCCGGTGGCCGGGGGCTATCAGGTCACCTTGCGGCTGCCGGATCAGGTCCAGGCGCGTGACGCGCAGCCGGAAATCGCGGTCGACGGCCATTCGGTCGGCGTCGCGCAGCAGTCGCCGGACGGGCGCACTTTGACCGTCGTCACCAACGATCCGGCGGCCGCGCATCCTTCGTCGGTTCAGCTGGCGTGGAACGGTCAGGTCGCCGGGGCGACCCCGGATGTTTCCCCGCAGGGTGCGAAACCTCAGCCTGGCAAGCCGTTGCCGGTCGATCCCACCGCACCGGGACAGTACGGGGTCACCCGCGCGGACTACGACTTCGGTGACACGGCGCTGACGCTTTCCGGGCTGGAAGGCAAACCCGTCGAGGAGCGTGCCGCGGTGTGGGTGCCCACCGGCGCGCCCGGGCCCCGTCCGGTCGTGATCTTCTTGCACGGCAGGCATTCCGCCTGCTACGACCCCGCGAACAGCGCGACCGACAACACGCACTGGCCCTGTCTTGCCGGCTACCAGCCGATTCCGAGCTATCACGGTTACGACCAGTCGGCCCAAGTGCTCGCGACCCACGGCTACGTCGTGGTGTCCATCAGCGCCGACGGGATCAACGCGCAGGACGCCACCTTCAGCGACGACTCGGGGACCCTTGCCCGCGGCCAGCTGGTGCTGGACCACCTCGACCTGCTCGCGCGGGCGGACAAGGGCGACGCGCCCGGGATGAGCCCGTTGCTGCGCAATCGGCTCGACCTCGACGACGTCGGCCTGATGGGGCATTCCCGTGGTGGCGAAGGAGTCGTCAAGGCCGCGTTGCTCAACGCCGCCCTGCCGCATCCGTACGGGATCAAGGCGGTCCTGCCGCTGGCGCCGATCGACTTCGGCCGCGAGACCCTGCCGGACGTGCCGATGGCGGTGATCCTGCCGTACTGCGACGGTGACGTTTCCAACCAGCAGGGCCAGCATTTCTACGACGACACCCGCTACGCCGATCCCGGCGACAACGTGATGCGCGCTTCGGTTCTGGTGATGGGCGCGGACCACAACTTCTTCAACAGCGAGTGGACGCCGGGAGTCTCGGTCGCGCCGTCGGTCGACGACTGGTCGAACGAGAACGACCCGACCTGCGGGCTGAACGCGCCGACCACGACCCGGCTCACCGCCGCGCAGCAGTACCAGGTCGGCGTCTCCTACATCGCGGGTTTCTTCCGGTTGGTGATGGGTCACGAGACCGGGCTGTCCGGGCTGTTCGACGGCAGCAGCACCCAGGTCGGCGCGGCCACGGTGCTGGAGGAGGAGCAGGCTCCCTCGTCGCAGCGGCTGGATGTCGCGCCGTTGCGGGGATCCGCGTCGAACGTGAGCTTCTCGGGCGCAGCGATCGGCGGCTACTGCGCCAGCATGGACGGGCTTTCGCCGCAGAGCGGGCTTCCCTCGTGCACCACGTCCACCGCCACGGCCCATTTCCCGTCGTTCACCCCGGCCACCTACGGACCGGACGTGACCGCGACACCGTTGCTGCACCTGAACTGGACGGCGCCGGGGACGATGACGGTGACCATGCCGCCGGGGCGTAACGACGTTTCCTCCTATGGCGCGCTCACCCTGCGGGCGGCGATCGACGACGTGAGTCCGTCCGCCGATCTCACGCTCACCGTGGTCGACGGCGCGGGGCGCACCCAGTCGACGACCGTGTCCAGCCTGAGTGACGCACTGACGGGCTTGCCGGGCTCCGGAACGCTGCTGCCGAAGACCTGGCTGCGTACCGTGCAGTGGCCGGTTTCCGCGCTGACACAGGTGAACACGCACGACATCCGCAAGATCCTGGTTTCGACCGCGACACCGTCCGGCGGTGTTTTCCTGTCAGATCTGGGCTTCCAGAGTTTCGCGGTCGGTGCCGGCGGTCCGAGCCGGCTTCCCCAGGTGTCCATCGTGGGGACGACCGTGAACGAGGGCAACGGTCCCGGGACGGCGACCGTGACGCTGCGGCTGTCGCAACCCAGCCGGGTGCCGGTGGTCGCGAGCGTCCAGGCGCTGGCCGGCACCGGGACCCAGGTCGCCAACGGGGCACAGCAGGTGGTGATCCCGGCCGGGCAGCTCACCGCCGCGGTGCGCATCCCGATCATCGGGGACACCGTGACCGAACCTTCCGCCGACACCGTCTACAAGGTGTTCGTGCTCGACCCGGTGAACGCGGTGGTCGGTCAGGATTACGCGCACCTCGTCGTGCACGATGACGAGGCGCCGGCGGCCTGAGTCCGCACTTTCCGGCGGGAAGACGCGCCCAGGGTGTCCGCCCTGGGCGCGTCTCGCTGTGCGCACCGGAATCGCCCGCCACGTCCTCGTGGTGATTTCGCCCGGAACGGGAGATGGGTGCCCAAACGGATGCGGCGGGCGCTTTGGCCGAGATAATTCGCCGCGCAAAGGACTTGCCTTCGCACCCGGAAATCCGCTGGAATCGAAGGAGATCAACGCAGTGCCGGTGACGGGCGGCGTGCCCGGCGTCTGTGACGAGAAGCTGACGAAAAGCTGACGAGAAGGCCAGAAGGGACGTGGGGTGCGCACGGCGAGTCAGGACGTTCGTGGTGATCGCTACAAATGGGTCGTGCTGACCAATACGACGATCGGGGTCCTCCTGGCGACCATCGACTCGTCGATCATGCTGATCGCGATGCCCGACATCTTCCGCGGCATCCAGCTCGATCCGCTGTTGCCGGAGAACAGTTTCTACCTGCTCTGGATGATTCTCGGCTATCTGGTCACCAGCAGCGTGCTGGTGGTCAGCGTCGGGCGCCTCGGTGACCTGTTCGGCCGCGTGCGCATGTACAACCTCGGTTTCGTCATCTACACCTTCGCTTCGCTGTTGCTCACCATCGACTGGATGACCGGGCACGCGGGCGCGGTCTGGCTGCTGGTGTGGCGCATCGTGCAGGGCGTCGGCGGGGCCTTCCTGGTCGGCAACTCCGGCGCCATCCTCACCGACGCGTTCCCGCCCCGGCAGCGCGGTCTCGCGCTGGGCATCAACAACGTCGCCGGGATCAGCGGCACGTTCGTCGGCCTGGTGCTCGGTGGGGTGCTGGCCCCGATCAACTGGCGCCTGGTGTTCCTGGTCTCCGTGCCGTGCGGGGTGTTCGGGGCGGTCTGGGCCTACCGGCGCCTGCGTGATCTGAGTACCCGCTCGGGCGAGCCGATCGACTGGGCGGGCAACATCACCTTCGCCGTGGGGCTGGTCCTGGTGATGATCGGGATCACCGACGGCATCCAGCCCTACGGCGGGCACACCATGGGCTGGTCGAGCCCGACGGTGCTGGGCCTGCTCGGCGCCGGGGTGGCGCTGCTGGCGGCGTTCGGGGTGATCGAGACCCGGGTGGCGCACCCGATGTTCCGGCTGCCGCTGTTCAAGATCCGCGCGTTCACCTTCGGCACGCTCTCGACGTTTCTGTCCGCGCTGGGCCGCGGCGGGCTGATGTTCATGCTGATCATCTGGTTGCAGGGCATCTGGTTGCCGCTGCACGGCTACACCTTCGAGGAAACCCCGTTGTGGGCGGGCATCTACATGTTGCCGCTGACGGTCGGGTTCCTGCTGGCCGGCCCGGTTTCGGGGTTTCTGTCGGACAAGTTCGGCGCGCGGCCCTTCGCCACCACGGGCATGCTCGCGACCGCCGTCACCTTCGGGTTGCTGGAGTTGCTGCCGATCGACTTCCCCTATCCCGCGTTCGCGGCCATCCTGCTGATGAGCGGGCTGGCGATGGGCGCGTTCGCCGCGCCGAACCGCGCGGCGGTGATGAACAGCCTGCCGGTGCGGGACCGCGGCGCCGGCGGCGGCATGAACTCGACCTTCCAGAATTCGGCGCAGGTGTTCTCCATCGGCATCTTCTTCACGCTGATGATCACCGGGCTGGCCGCGGTGCTGCCCACGACGCTGACCACCGGGTTGGAGGCGCATCACGTGCCGGCCGCGGCGGCGACGGCGGTGGCGGACAGCCCGCCGGTTTCGGTGCTCTTCGCCGCGTTCCTCGGCTACAACCCGGTGCAGCATCTGGTGGGCGGCGCGGTGATGGCGAGCCTTCCGCCGGCGGATGCGGCCGCGCTGAGCGGAAACACCTTCTTCCCGAACCTGATTTCCGCGCCGTTCGAGGCCGGCTTGCACATCGCGTTCGGCTTCGCGATCGCCGCCTGCCTGATCGCGGCGGCCGCGAGCGCGTTCCGGGGCGCCCGGTACGTCGCCGGTGGCCCGGAGTTCCTGCCCCCGGCGATGCCGGGCGCGCTCGCCGGCGACTCCACCGCCCGCCCGCCCTCACCGCTGAGCTGAGCGGACGCCGCCGCTCAGCTCCACACCGTGATGCTCTTGCGGACCGGTCGGGCGGTGGCGTCGCCGGCGAAGAGTTCGGGTGAGGTGTCGCGGATGCGTTCGACGTCGGAAAACACCAGGCGCAGATGGCGGCGCATGGCCGCCACGGTCGGGTCGATCTCGCCCGCCGCGAGCGCGTCGACGATCTCGGTGTGGCCTTCGATCAGCGAGGAGACCGGGCTGACCGTGCGCAGGCCCAGCCGGCGCGCGCGATCGAGGTGGGCCTTCGCGGATTCCACGGTGCGCCAGGCGTTGCCGTGCCCGCCCGCGGCCAGCAACCGCTGGTGGAACCGCTCGTCGAGTTCGAAGAAGCGCTCGGTGTCGTGCTCGGCCGCGCGCTGCTCGGCGAGCACCTCGCGAAGCTCCTCCAGCGTCGTGTCGTCGAGCCGTTCGACGGCGTCGGCGAGGGCGGAGACTTCGATCGCTTCGCGGATGAACTGCGCGTCGGCCACGCGATCGAGGTTGACGCGGGAGACGAACGTGCCGAGCTGAGGGAAGATCTGCACCAGGTCTTCCTCGGCCAGGAGCAGCAGCGCCTCGCGCACCGGGGTGCGGCTGACGGAGAGCTCGGCGGCGAGTTCGTTTTCCGACAGCGGGGAGCCCGGCGGCATCCGCAGCGTGATGATGCGCTGCCGCAACTCACGGTGAACTACAACACGGGCCGAGGGCCTTCCCGCCGCTGCACGCGCCATTCGCTTACCCTACCGTCCCGGTGACCCTTGACATTCCTGCATGGCAACACTTGTATGTTAGCGCCTCCATGGTGGAGGAACCACTGTTGTCCAGGAGCGTCAATGTCGACCCAACTCGAATCCCGGCCGTCCGGGTCGCTGAAGCGGATCGTGGCCGCCTCGGTGATCGGGACGATCGCCGAGTACTACGACTTCTTCATCTACGGCACCGCGGCGTCGCTGGTGTTCAACAAGGTGTTCTTCCCCTCGGTCAGCCCGATGCTGGGCACGCTCGCGGCGTTTTCCACCTACGCCGTGGGCTTCTTCGCGCGGCCACTGGGCGGTGTCGTGTGGGGCCATGTCGGTGACCGGCTCGGCCGCCGCCAGACCCTGGTCTACACGCTGCTGCTGACCGGTCTGGGCACCTTCGCGGTCGGGCTCATGCCGACCTACGGCCAGATCGGCTTCTTCTCGCCGGCGATCCTCGTCCTCGTCCGGCTCGTCCAGGGTTTCGGCGTGGGCGGGGAACAGGGCGGCGCGGTGCTGCTGACCGCCGAAGCCGCGCCGCAGGGCAAACGCGGTTTCTACGCGAGCCTGGTGCAGCTCGGCTCGCCGGCCGCCTACCTCATCCCGAGCGCGCTGTTCGCGCTGCTGAACGCCCAGATGTCCAGCGCCGCGTTCGTGTCGTGGGGGTGGCGGATTCCGTTCCTGCTGAGCGCGATCGTGGTGCTCGTCGGCCTCTATGTCCGGCTCCGCGTCCCCGAGTCCGAGACCTTCCGCGCCGTCCTGAGCACCGAAGGGCGTCGCCGCGCACCGCTCAAGCTGCTGATGCGGGAGCACCGGCGTGAGGTCGTCGCGGGCCTGCTGACCAAGTTCGTCGAGGCCGGGGTGTTCCCGTTCTACACGGTGTTCCTGGTCTCCTATGCCAAGAGCCAGGGCGTGAACAGCGGGATGGTGCTCAACGCGGTGATCATCGCGATCGTCGCGGAACTGATCATGATCCCGGTCTTCGGCCGGCTCACCGACAAGTTCGGCCGGCGTCCGGTGTTCGTGGCCACCACGGTGGTCAACCTGGTGCTGGTGGTCCCGTCGTTCCTGGCGGTGCGCAGCGGCGACATGCTGGTGATCACGCTGCTGCTGATCGCCGGGCTCGGTCTCGGGCACGCGGGAACCTATGCGCCGCAGGCGTCCTACTTCCCCGAACTGTTCTCCTCCGGAACCCGCTACAGCGGCGTGTCCATCGTGTGGCAGTTCGGTTCGATGATCGCGAGCGGGCCGTTCACCGTGGTCGCCGCCGCGCTGCTGGTCGCCGACAACGGCGGGTACGGCTACGACGCGATCTATGTCGCCCTGCTCGTGCTGATCAGCCTGGTGGCGCTGCGCTGGATGCCCGAAACCGCACCGGCCCGTCTCGGCGGCACCGAATACGCCGACTGGCCCCAGCCCACCGGGCCCACCGGGCCCACCGAGCACACTGCCGCCGGAGGAGAACGCGCATGACCAGGATCGTCGACGCCACGGTGATCATCACCGCGCCGGGGCGCAACTACGTGACACTGAAGCTGACCACCGAGGACGGCGTGGTCGGCTGGGGTGACGCGACTCTCAACGGCCGGGAACTCGCGGTGGCGGCCTACCTGCGCGATCACCTGTGCCCGCTGCTGATCGGCCGGGACGCGCACCGCATCGAGGACACCTGGCAGTACCTCTACAAGGGCGCCTACTGGCGGCGCGGCCCGGTCACCATGACCGCCATCGCCGCGGTCGACGTCGCGCTGTGGGACATCAAGGGCAAGATCGCCGGACTGCCGGTCTACCAGCTGCTCGGCGGGGCGGCTCGCGACGGGGTGCTGGTGTACGGGCACGCCAGCGGCCATGACGTGCCGTCGATGCTCGACGACGTCGCGCGGTATCTCGATCTCGGCTATCAGGCGGTGCGTGCCCAGGCGTCGGTGCCGGGCCTGGAAAAGACCTACGGCATCCCCTCGGACGGGCAGGCGGTGTACGAGCCCGCGGCCTCGGCGCGGCCGCAGGAGGACGTCTGGGACACCGCGCCCTACCTGCGGTTCGCGCCGGAACTGCTGGGCGCGGTGCGGGAACGGTTCGGGTTCGGCTTCCACCTGCTGCACGACGTCCACCACCGCCTGAGCCCCATCGAGGCGGCCCGGCTGGGGCGCGATCTGGAGCAGCACCGCCTGTTCTGGATGGAGGACCCGACCCCGGCCGAGGACCAGAGCGCGTTCCGGCTGATCCGCGAGCACACCACCACGCCGGTCGCGGTGGGGGAGGTGTTCAACTCGATCTGGGACTGCCAGCAGCTGATCACCGAGCGGCTGATCGACTACATCCGCACCTCGGTCTCGCACAGCGGCGGGATCACGCACCTGCGGCGGATCTTCGCGCTGGCGGAGCTGTACGGAGTGCGCACCGGCTCACACGGCGCGGGCGATCTCTCCCCGGTGTCGCTGGCCGCCGCGCTGCACGTGGACCTCTCGGTGCCCAACTTCGGCATCCAGGAGTACATGGGCCACGCGAGCCCGGCCGACGAGGTGTTTCACACTTCTTATACCTTCTCCCAAGGCTCCTTTCACCCGGGCGACGCGCCGGGACTGGGGGTCGAGGTGGACGAGCGGGCCGCGGCCGCTTTCCCTTACGAACCACGCTATCTGCCGACCAACCGGCGGCGGGACGGATCGGTACACGACTGGTGAGCACCAACAGCGACTACGACGTGGTTCTGCTCGGGGAACCACTCATCGAGATCTCCACGCTGGCCCCCTTCGGCGACGGCGTGCCCGCCCGGATGGGCGTTTCCGG
>DASSAD010000369.1:0-5127 GCA_035685725.1 Amycolatopsis sp.
GCAGATCACCGAGAACATGAAGCTCGCGGCGGCCGAGGCGATCTTCGCCGTGGCCAAGGACGACCTGGGCCCGGACCGCATCGTGCCCAGCCCGTTCGACCCGCGGGTCGCGCCGGAGGTCGCCGCCGCCGTGGCGAAGGCCGCCGTCGAGGACGGCGTGACCGGGTAGCGACAGGTTCACCAGAGGCGGATGGCGCGGTGGTATCGGCGGGCCATCCGCCGGGGATCGCAAGCCGGGCCGTCGGCGCCAGTACTGGTGCCGACGGCCCGATTGTCGTTCCAGGCCGCGAGAAGTCGTGGGCGCCGCGGCGCCGATCCGGCTACTGTCGCCAGCGTGGCGATCGAATTCGCGAACGTGACCAAGCGATATCCCGATGGCACCGTCGCGGTCGAGGACCTGAGCCTGACCATCGAGGACGGCACCATCACCGTGCTCGTCGGCCCTTCGGGCTGCGGGAAGACGACCACACTGCGGATGATCAACCGAATGGTCGAGCCCACTTCCGGCACCGTCCTGCTCGATGGCCGCGACGTCCGGGAAGCCGATCCGCCGGCGCTGCGCCGCGGCATCGGCTACGTGATCCAGAACGCCGGGCTCTTCCCGCACCGCACCGTGCTCGACAACGTGGCCACCGTGCCGCTGCTGTCCGGCTGGGGCAGGCGCAGGGCGCGGGAACGGGCGGCCGAACTGCTGCGGACGGTGGGGTTGCCGGCGGAACTCGGCCGTCGCTATCCGGCACAGCTCTCCGGGGGACAGCAGCAACGCGTCGGCGTGGCCCGCGCGCTGGCCGCCGATTCGCCGGTGCTGCTGATGGACGAGCCGTTCTCCGCGGTGGATCCGATCGTGCGGGAGGGCCTGCAGGACGAGTTGCTGCGGCTGCAGTCGCGACTGGGCAAGACCATCGTCTTCGTCACCCACGATGTCGACGAGGCGGTGCGGCTCGGCGACCGGGTCGCGGTGCTCCGGGTCGGTGGCAGGCTGGCCCAGTACGGCACCCCCGCGGAGGTGCTCAGGCATCCGGTCGACGACTTCGTGGCCTCGCTGGTGGGGCAGGACCGTGGCTATCGCGGACTATCCTTTGTGGACGCCGACGGGATCGAGCTGAAGGACATCGCCTCGATCGGGTTGGGCGAGCGGCTCGCCGGAGCGACCTCGGACTGGCTGCTCGTGGTGAACTCCGCGGGCCGGCCGCGGGGCTGGCTGCCGCCGGAGTCCATTGTGGATGGAGAGGTCCGGGAAGGCGACCTGGTGGCCAACGGGTCGCTCTACCGCGGCGGTGATCCGGTCCGGGGCGCGCTCGACGCGGCGCTGTCCTCGCCCTCGGGGATCGGGGTCGTCGTGGCCGACGACGGGCGGGTGATCGGCGGCGTCACCGCCCGCCAACTGCTGGACGTGATCGAGAACCGGACCTGAATCGTTCCTACTTTCGGCCCTTTCCGCGAAGATCGTCCCGTTTTACGCTCGGTGGTGCATTCGTTACATCACCCCTTGCGGTCGGGCGCCCATGGTCGTGCGCCCGGCCGACCCCTGCCAAGGAGGAACGACCATCGTGCGGATTTCCTTCGGAAACCGATGCAAGACCCTCGCCGCGCTCGGCGTCGCGGCCGCCGCGGCCGCGCTCGTCGTGCTCGGCACCAGCGCACCCGCCGCCGCCCAGGAAGGCGCGATCGTCAACGCCGGCGCGGCCGGGGCGATCCCGGACAGCTATATCGTCGTGCTCAAGCAGAGTTCCGCACCGGTCGGCACGCTGGCCGGCCGGCTCACCGCTCGCCTCGGCGGCGTGGTGGACCGGACCTATTCCGCCGCCCTGCGCGGCTATTCGGCCAGGATGAGCGAGACCCAGGCCAAGCGCCTCGCCGCCGACCCCGCGGTGGCCTACGTCGAGCAGAACCGGACCTTCCACATCGAAGCCACCCAGAGCAACCCGCCGTCCTGGGGTCTGGACCGGGTGGACCAGCGGTCGCTGCCGCTGAGCAACAGCTACACCTACTCGACCACGGCGTCCACCGTGCACGCCTACATCATCGACACCGGGATCAACTTCACGCACACCGATTTCGGCGGGCGCGCCACCTCCGGCTACGACTTCGTGGACAACGACGCCGACGCGACCGACTGCTACGGCCACGGCACCCACGTCGCCGGGACGATCGGTGGCACCACCTACGGTGAGGCCAAGGGCGTGCAGCTGGTCGGGGTCCGCGTGCTCGACTGCAGCGGTTCCGGCACCTACGACGAGGTGATCGCCGGGATCGACTGGGTCACCACGAACGCGATCAAGCCCGCGGTGGCCAACATGAGCCTCGGCGGTGGAGCGGACAGCGGGGTCGACAGCGCCGTCGCTAACTCGATCGCTTCTGGCGTGACCTACGCGATCGCGGGTGGTAACAGCAGTGCGAGCGCCTGCAACTACTCACCCGCCCGGGTCCCGACGGCGATCACGGTCGGCGCGACCACGAACACCGACGCGCGCGCGTCCTACTCCAATTACGGCAGCTGTCTCGACATCTTCGCGCCCGGTACCAGCATCACCTCGGACTGGATCGGCAGCACCACGGCGACCAATACGATCAGCGGCACGTCGATGGCGACACCGCACGTCGCCGGTGCCGCCGCGCTCTATCTGGCCACGCACCCGACCGCGTCGCCCGCGACCGTCCGGGACGCCCTGGTCGCCGCCGGCACCACGGGCGTGGTGACCAGCGCCGGTACGGGTTCGCCGAACATCCTGCTCTACACCGGCAGCTAGGCGATCGCTGGAACCGCGCGCGATCGGATGCGGGTGGCCGGGCCGCGCCTTCCGCGGTCGGGTCACCCGCCTGCCCGAATCCCCGGTTAACCAGCGGGACGCGGCCTGTGCTGCCCGGCCGTGACGCGCTCACGGCCGGGCACTCCTCGCTATTCGCTGTGCAGCGCGGCGAGTTCCCGGGCCAGCGCGCGCAGGCCGAGGAGCAGCGCGTGGCGTTCCTTCTGGCTCATGGCGGCGAGTATCCGCTCGTGGTGCTCACGCCAGGTCTGCCGCAGACGTGCGGCCGTCTTTTCCCCGTTGTCGGTGATTCGCACCAGCAGGTTGCGGCGGTTGTCCTGGTCGCGATGCCGGGTGATGAGGTGCTTTCGTTCCAGGGCCGAACACAGCCGGCTGACCCGGCTCTTGTCGAGCCGCAGCTGGTCGGCCATCTGCTGCTGGGTCACCTCGCCGGCGGTCATCACCTCGACGAGCAGGACGCCCTCCGTTGCCGTGAGTGCCGTTCCAGGGCGAACCTCGACGGCGTCGTCGCTGTGCATCGCCGCGAGGCGCATCACCTTGGCGAGCAGGGGTTCCAGCAGATCCGCGTCGGGATCCGGCATCACACCTCCACGGTTGATAGTGGCAACTGTTGCGGCTAGCATCGAGGACAGTTGCTTCTATCAACCATCATAGGAGGGGTCATGCTGAAGGCAGTGAACCAGTTCGTGCAACACCACCACTTCGCTGACGGCACAAGGTACGACCGGCATGCGGGTAAGGCGTTCGGGCGCCTGCACCGGCGGGTGGCCACGGAGGTCGCCTCGGCCGCCCCCGAAGGAGCGACCGTGCTGGACGCCGGGTGCGGCAGCGGGCGGCTCGCCGGCGAGCTCGCGCGCCGCCGCCCGGACCTCCACGTGCACGGGGTGGACCTGGAGCGCGGCATGATCGAGGTGGCGACCGACCGGGCGGCGCGGGAAAAGCTCACCGACCGGGTGGACTTCGCCGTGGCCGATCTCGCCGACCTGCCGTTGCCGGACGGATCAGTGGACTTCGTGGTGTCGACCGCCAGCCTCCACCACTGGACCGACGTCGAAGGGGTGATCGACTCGCTTGCGCGTGTCCTGCGGCCGGACGGGCAGTTGTGGATCTATGACCTGCGCTGGGTTCCCGTCGGCCGTGTCCGGTCCGCCTCGGCGAGCCGGGGAAGACGCGTGGAGCGGACAACCGTGCGCACCGGCAGGCTTCCGTTCGCGTTCTTCCAGCGGTTCGAGATCGCTCCGGCTTAGCGGTCCGGGCCGATGGCCACCGGGATTTCACCGGCCGGATGACCGAAGACGGCCCGGTGTGACACGCACACCGGGCCGTCTTCATCTCGTCCGGATCAGCTGAAGGCCTTGGCGATGATGGCCTTCTGCTCGACGTCGTGGACCTTCCCCGAACCCGCGGACGGGGCCGCCATCGGTCGCCGCGAGGCGACCTGGAGGCCGGCGAGCAACTCGGGGAACTTGCGCGGCAGGTGCAGTCCGAAGAACGGCCAGGCACCCTGGTTCTCCGGCTCCTCCTGCACCCACACGACCTCGGTAGCGGCCGTGTAGCGCTCCAGCGCCGCCTTCAACTTCTTCAGCGGCAGCGGGTAGTACTGCTCGATCCGCACGATCGCGACATCGTTCGCCTCGCGCTTGGCCCGCTCCGCCACCAGCTCCCAGTACAGCTTGCCCGAGGTCAGCAGCACCTTGCGGGCGTTGGCGGGAGCGACCTCGACGTCGTCGATCACGGACATGAACTTCGACTGGTCGGTGAAGTCCTCCACCGGCGAGGTCGCCGCCTTGTTCCGCAGCATCGACTTCGGGGTGAACACGATCAGCGGACGGCGGATGCCGTCCAGCGCGTGGCGGCGCAACAGGTGGAAGTAGTTCGCCGGGGTGGACGGCACGGCGACCGTCATCGAGCCCTCCGCGCACAGTTGGAGGAAGCGCTCGATGCGGCCGGAGGTGTGGTCCGGACCCTGCCCCTCGTGACCGTGCGGCAGCAGCAGCGCCACGTCGGAAAGCTGGCCCCACTTCGCTTCACCCGAGGAGATGTACTCGTCGATGACGGTCTGCGCGCCGTTGACGAAGTCGCCGAACTGCGCCTCCCAGAGCACCAGCGCGTCGGGGTTGGCCACCGAATACCCGTACTCGAAGCCGACTGCCGCGTACTCCGACAGCGCCGAGTCGTAGATCATCACCCGGGCCTGCTCGTCGCTGAGGTTCTGCAGCGGCGCGTACTCGCGGCCCGTCTTGCGGTCGATGAGCACCGAGTGCCGCTGGGTGAAAGTGCCGCGCCGCGAGTCCTGCCCGGACAGCCGCACCAGGCGGCCCTCCATGGCCAGCGACCCGAACGCGAGCAGCTCACCGAA
>DASSAD010000370.1:0-22420 GCA_035685725.1 Amycolatopsis sp.
GGGGCTACGCGCTGGTACCTTTCCCGCAAGGACTTCTTGTGAGGACCTTTTCGCCTCGGACGGAAGACAGACAGCGTGAGCAAGGAACTGATCGGCATCCTGTTGCTGGCCGTGGCCGGCTTCCTGATCGGCGGCGTCTACAGCGCCTGGAAGACCGCCAAGCTGGTGGCGACGGTGCTGGGCCTGGCCGCGGTGCTGGCCATCGGCGGCGCCGTCGCCTGGTTCGTCGGCTGAGTCCCCCACGGCCCGGTCGGGGGGTCGCGTCCCGCGGCCCGACACACGCCACGGCAAGTCGCGCTCCGCGGCCCAGACACGCGGCGTGGTCAGGGTTCGCGGCTCGCGGGTCAGGCATACGCCGTGATCAGGTGAGCGGTAACCGCATCAGCGTCGCGCTCACTTCGAAGCCGAGCCTGCGGTAGTAGTCGCCGGCGCCGCGCGTCGGTGCCGTCACCTCCACGGCACCGGTCGTCCGCGCCCGCCCGATGACCGCCTCGACCAGCATCCGGCCCATTCCGCGGTTCCGGTACGCCGGGTCCACGATCAGCTCGTGCAGTTCGGCGACCGGGCCCGGCGCGCAGAGCGCCAGGAACCGGCTGGCCAGTGCATACCCGATGACCTTGCCTTCGTCCTCGGCGACCAGCAGGTCGGTGCCGTCGTAGGTCATCGCGGCCAGCAGCAGTTCGAAGTTCTGGTCGAACAGCGGTCGCTGCGGCCGGTAGCTCGTGGCGAACCGCAGTGACAGCTCGAACACGGCGTCGGCGTCGGTAAGTTCGGCATGCCTGATCCGCACCAGCCCATTTTCCGCCGGAGCGGGGGCGCGTCCTTCATCTTGCCGGGGTGGATTTTTTCCGCTCGCGCCACCGCGCGTGAGCACCCCGCGAACGTCGCGGTGATGCGTGCACGCCGCGGTGACCTGATCGCGTTCCGCTCGGGCGGAAGGTTCAGATGCCGCCCTCCGCGGCCGGCCTGAGTAGCCGGGAGCCGGGGCCGAACCGGGCCATCTCGTCGTCCGCGTTGTACAGGCCGCACACCCGCAACGACAGGCAACCGCAGCCCACACAGCCGGTCAGGCGGTCACGCAGCCGTTGCAGCGCGTCGATCCGGGCGTCCAGTTCGTCCTGCCAGCCGCGGGAGAGCCGCGCCCAGTCGGCCTTGGTCGGCGCGTGGTCCCTGGGCAGGGTGGCCAGGGCGGCGCTGATATCCTCCAGGCTCAGACCCACACGTTGGGCGGCCCGGATGAAGGCGATCCGGCGCAGCACCGAACGCGGATAGCGTCGCTGGTTGCCCGCGGAGCGTTCGGAGTGGATCAGCCCACGGTCCTCGTAGAAACGTAACGCGGTATGCGGGACCCCGCTACGTTCCGCAACCTGACCGATGCTCAGGCGGTCGGCAAGCTTGGACACAGTGCCAGGCTAGCCTTGAGTTCGACTTAAGTCGAGGTTATTCCCCGTGCGCCCCCCGTCGAATCCACTGTGGACAAATCCGGGGGCAGGATCCGGGACAGGCCCGCCGCGGTGACCATCAGGTCTTCGGCCGCCGCGGCCGCCTGGGCCAGTTCGCTGAGCACGCTCTGGTGCGCGGGCAGGGTGATGTCGTGGTCGACCTGGGTCAGCACCGGACTGTCCTGCAACTGGTCGAGGATCCTGGTCAGCGCGGCGGCGGTCCCGCTCATTCCGTCGAGCAGCCGCCCGACTTCGGCCGGGTGCAGCGGTTGCGCCTCGAACCGGTCCAACTCGTCGGCGAGCTCGTCGGCCAGATGGATGATCCGGTGGGCGGGTGCGGTTTTCGCGGCATAATCGGCCTTGTCAACCGACAGCATCTTCGGTCCTCCTGCCTCACCCTGTTCGCGGAAGAATTCCCAGCTGGTGGCCGGTTCAAACCGGACCGTGGCGGCATTCGAAGACCTTCAGCTTAGACTGCTGGGCGTGAAAAAGGTCGCTGTTCTCGATTACGGTTCCGGGAATCTTCGTTCCGCCGAACGGGCGGTGCGGCGCGTGGGCGCCGAGGTCGAGGTGACCGCCGACCGGCGCGTGGCGCTGGCCGCGGACGGCTTGGTCGTGCCGGGTGTCGGCGCCTTCGCGGCCTGTATGGAGGGCCTGCTGTCGGTGGGCGGTGACAAGATCATCGGCACTCGGCTGTCCGGCGGACGCCCGGTGCTGGGCATCTGCGTGGGCATGCAGATCCTTTTCGAGCGGGGCGTCGAGCACGGCGTCGAATCCGCGGGCACCGGCGAATGGCCGGGCACCGTCGAACGCCTGCACGCCGACGTGGTCCCGCACATGGGGTGGAACACCGTGCGCGCGCCCGCCGATTCGCTGTTGTTCGCCGGTCTCGACGCGGCCACCCGCTTCTACTTCGTGCACTCCTACGCGGCGCGGGCGTGGCGGCTCGACTCGGGTCTGACCGGGCAGCAGCCCCGGGTCACCTGGGCGCGGCACGGCGAGGACTTCGTCGCCGCCGCGGAGAACGGTCCGTTGTGGGCGACGCAGTTCCATCCCGAGAAGTCCGGGGACGCGGGCGCCCACCTGCTGGAGAACTGGCTGCGCACGCTCTGAACGGCCTCACCTATAGTGACCGCGTGACTTTCACGCTCCTTCCCGCCGTTGACGTGGCCGATGGCCAGGCCGTTCGCCTGGTTCAGGGCGAGGCCGGCACCGAGACCTCCTACGGCGACCCGCTCGAAGCCGCACTCGCCTGGCAGCGCGACGGCGCGGAGTGGATCCACCTGGTGGACCTCGACGCGGCCTTCGGCAAGGGATCCAACCGGGAACTGCTCGCCCGGGTGGTGGGCGAACTGGACGTGCAGGTCGAGCTTTCCGGTGGGATCCGCGACGACGAGTCCCTCGAAGCCGCGCTGGCCACCGGCGCCCGCCGGGTCAACCTCGGCACCGCGGCCCTGGAAGATCCACAGTGGACCGCCAAGGTGGTGGCGGCCTACGGCGACCGGGTGGCCATCGGCCTCGACGTCCGCATCACCGAAGCGGGCCACCGGCTGGCCGCCCGCGGCTGGACCCGGGACGGCGGCGATCTGTGGGAGGTCCTGGCGCGCCTCGATTCCGACGGCGCCGCGCGTTACGTCGTCACCGACGTGAGCAAGGACGGCACCCTCCAGGGACCGAACCTCCAGCTGCTGCGCGAGGTCGCTTCCCGCACCGACGCGCCGGTCATCGCCTCCGGTGGCGTGTCGAGTCTCGATGACCTGCGTGCGCTGGCCACGCTCGGCCCTGACGGCGTGGAAGGCTCCATCGTGGGCAAGGCGCTCTACGCCGGCGCCTTCACCCTCCCCGAGGCGCTGGCGGCCGTCGCGGCGTAGGGCCGGTTCCAGAAGTTGATCTCCGAACCCGCCTCAGGGGGATCCGTTTCCTAGGCGTCCAGCGTGATGGCCACGCCCACGGTGCGTTGCCGGCCGCCGCGAAGGCGGCTGAAGAACATGGTCACCTGGCCCAGCAGACCGTACTTCCGCGCTATCGCGGCGCGGACCCGGTCGGAGCCCGCGTCGTCGAGGAGGCGGGCCTTCCCGGTGACGGGACTGCCGTGGGTGTGGTTTCCGCGCAGGTCGCAGGCTTGGATCCGCACCGACGGATCCCGCCGCAGGCGCTTGACCTTCCCGGCTTCGCGCTCGGTCCAGATGACCAGCTCGCCGTCCTGGCCGGCGAGCCAGATCGGCGTGGCCACCGGATCGCCGTTGCGGCGATAGGTGGTCAGCAGGATGTAGCGTTCACCGGCCAACCGCTCGTATTCCGACGACATGTGCCCACGGTAGCGGGTCCGGGCTGAGATTTCGTTCAGCGACCGGACGGGTCCGAAAGTTCGCCCGGATTCCCTCACAGCGTTTCTGGATCGTCCACTATGGACTTTCGGCGGCTCGCGCTCTCCTCGGCGTCGGCGGTTTCCGCCGTCACCGGGGCGAGTTCGCCGAAGCGCGCCAACGCGAGCGCGGCGGCCACCGCCAGTGCGAAGCCGAGGGCGGCCAGCACGGTGAAGCCCGGTCTGGTGGTGTCGCCGAGCGCGATGACGCCGATGATCGACGGGACGACGGTCTCGCCCACGACCATCAGCGCGGTCGCCGTGGTGACGCTGCCGCGTTGCAGTGCCGAGGCGAAGAACAGCATCGCGAGCACTCCGGCGATGGCCACCGTGTAGGCCGCCGGGTCGGTCAGCAGCCTGAGCAGGCTGGTCGTCCACACGACCCGGCCCGCGAGCGCGACCACCCCGAACAAGAGCCCGGCCACCAGGCCCAGCGCCGGGCCGCGCAGCCGCCGCGGCGCGAGCCCGGCGAGCACCCCGAGTCCGCCGAGCAGCAGCGCCACCGCGAGAAGTCCACTGTGGAAGATGAGGCCGACGGGGTGGGAACCCTCGCCTTTGGCGGAAAGCCCGAGCAGCGCCAATCCCGCGCACACCGCGACGACCGCGGTCCATTCGCGACGGCTCAACCTCGCCCCGATGCCCAGTGCCGCGACGGCGGTGACGGCCAGGCTCCCCGCCAGCGCCGCCTGGACGACGAACAGCGGCAGCACCCGCAGTGCGACCAGTTGCGCGAGGAAGCCGAGCGTGTCCAGGCTCAGCCCGAGAACGTAGCGCCATTGCGCCAGGACCCGCACCAGCAGTCGCGGATCGACTCCCCGGTCGCCGCCCTCGACCGAGCGGGCCGCGACCGCCTGCAACACCGACGCGACACCGTAGGCACATGCCGCGAAGAGCGCGCAGACCAGGCCCCACCACATGCCGCGACCCTACGGCCGACCGCCTCGCCGCGGCGAACCAAGGCCTGGCGGAGGCGGCCCGGCGGCCGCGCTGACCGGCTCCTTGGCCTGCCCGCCCGGCAAGTACGCTGGTCACCATGGGTGTAGCGGTGCGGGTGATTCCCTGTCTCGACGTCGACGCGGGCCGGGTCGTGAAGGGCGTGAACTTCGCCGATCTGCGTGATGCGGGTGATCCGGTGGAGCTGGCGCGGGCGTATGACGCCGAAGGCGCGGACGAGTTGACCTTCCTCGACGTCACGGCATCGTCGGGCAACCGCGAGACGACCTTCGACGTGGTCCGGCGCACGGCCGAGCAGGTGTTCATTCCGCTGACCGTCGGCGGTGGCGTGCGCACCTGCGACGACGTGGACCGCCTGCTGCGCGCGGGTGCGGACAAGGTCGGTATCAACACCGCGGCCATCGCCCGGCCGGAGTTCCTCCGGGAAGCCTCCCGCCGCTTCGGCGCGCAGTGCATCGTGCTCTCGGTGGACGCCCGGCGGGTTCCCGAAGGCGGGCAGCCCACGCCTTCGGGACTGGAGGTGACGACGCACGGTGGCCGCAAGGGCACCGGCATCGACGCCGTCGAGTGGGCGGCGCGTGGGGAAGAGCTGGGGGTGGGCGAGATCCTGCTCAATTCGATGGACGCCGACGGCACCAAGACCGGGTTCGACCTGGAGCTGATCTCGATGGTCCGCGACGTGGTCCGGGTTCCGGTGATCGCCAGCGGCGGCGCCGGTGCGGTCGAGCATTTCGCGCCGGCGGTGCGGGCGGGGGCCGACGCGGTGCTCGCCGCCAGTGTCTTCCACTTCGGACAGTTGAAGATCCGTGAGGTGAAGGACGCGCTGCGGGCCGGCGGGGTGGAGGTCCGATGAGCCTGGCGGCCGAACTTTCCGCGCGGCTCAAGCGCACCGCCGACGGCCTGGTCTGCGCGGTGGTCGTCGACCATGCCACCGCGGAGGTCCTGATGGTCGCGTGGATGGACGACGAGGCACTGGAGCGGACGCTGACCACGCGCCGCGGCACGTATTTCTCGCGTAGCCGCAAGCGGTTGTGGGTCAAGGGCGAGACGTCGGGCCATACCCAGCACGTCCGTGAGGTGCGCATCGACTGCGACGGGGACACCCTCCTGGTGCGGGTCGACCAGACCGGCCCGGCCTGCCACACCGAAACGCACAGCTGTTTCGACGGCGAGGAACGCCTGCTGCTGGCCGACGGCTGAGGCGGAAAGCCCGGGGATCCGGGCTCGGGAGCGCACCGGAAGACGTTTTCCTTTTCGCGGTTCGACAGCCGTGTCGTGGCCACGGAACCGCACGGAACCGCACAGTGCCGCGGCGCGCCAGGTTGCGGTCATTTGCTTTCTTCGCAACCGGTGCACATTCGCCGAGTACGGCTGTTATCGTGTGCTGGCAACGCTTTTGCGTCGCGTCGTCGCGATAATGAGCAGTTCGCGGTTATCGCGCCGGAGTGCGATGACGAGTATTCTCTCTTTCGGGTGATTTTGCGTTCTCATTGTCTGATTCGTTGCCAAGAAAGCCATTCTTCGGGATCTTGTTGGGTAAAGATCGACAATCTGCTGGAGGGTATGGTGACGGGCGACACCCGCTTCTTTTACGAACGCATGCGCGACCGGGCGCGGCATCTGGTGGAGAAGCTGGATGACGCGATGGCCGGTGTCCTGGTGGTCGACCAGGCGGTGGACGAGGTCATGCGGGCGGACATGGACAATCCCGGGGAGCTGTCGCCGACCGACGCGGCCGATCTCCGCCAGTCCCTGGAGAACGCGCTGTTCTCCTTGCGCGCCGCCGAACGCATCGCGGTGGAACACGCCGGTGACGTGGCGCGGGCGATGCGCGACTCAGCAGTCGGCGGCGCCGATCTCGCCGGTCAGGTAGCGCTGCAGCGTCGGGCCGACCGCGGCGACGACGGTCTCCACGTCCGCTGTCGCGAGCGGGTCGAACTTCGCCACGTACCGGACCATGCCGATCCCGATCAGCTGTGACGCGCACAGTCCGGCCCGCAACTGGGGCTGGTCGGCTCTGATCCGGGCCACGACGCGGCCGAGGATGTGCTTGATCAGGAAATCGCGCAGGCCGATCGTGGCCTGGTCGTGCGAGGCCAGGCTCCGCACGAGCGCGGGGAAGGTGCCGCCCGCGGTGGCGTCCCACACGCCGAGGAACCGGCGGACGACGCGCTCGCCGAGGCCGTCCAGGTCGCCGTCGAGCAAGGTGGCGACCAGGTCCCCCGGGTCGACCGGCAGCCGCAGCACCACCTGGGCGAACAGGCCCTCCTTGCCGCCGAACCAGTGGTTGACCATCGCCGCGTCGACCCCGGCGCGGGCGGCGATGGCGCGGACCGTGGCTCCTTCGTAGCCGCTTTCCGAGAACACCTGGTGGGCGGCTTCGACCAGTGCGGCACGGGTATCCTGGCCGGCCGGGCGGCGTCCGCGCCGCTTGGCCGGCGGCGGTGGGTCGGCGGTGGTCATCTTTCCATCATGGTGCGCGCCGGCAAGAAATTCAACGTTGAATGAATTAATGCCGGTGCCGACCGGGTCGACCGGGAGCGGCACAATGACGGCCATGGTCAGTGTCCGTTCCGCACATGCCGACGCCGGTGGTCTGGGTTCGGTGAGCCCCGCCCGGGAGGAGTTCCGCGCACTCGCCGAGGACCGCCGGGTCATCCCGGTGATCCGCCGGCTGCTCGCCGACGGGGAGACGCCCGTCGGGGTGTACCGCAAGCTCGCCGCCGATCAGCCGGGCACCTTCCTGCTGGAGTCCGCGGAGAACGGCGAGTCGTGGTCGCGCTGGTCGTTCGTCGGCGTGCACAGCCCGGCGGCGCTGACCGTCCGCGAGGGCCGCGCGGTGTGGGAGGGTCACCCGCCGGTCGGCCTGCCCACCGAGGGCGACCCGCTGACCGTGCTGCGGGAGACGGTCGCCGCGCTGCACACCGAGCCGCTGCCCGGGATGCCACCGCTGACCGGGGGCATGGTCGGCTATCTCGGCTACGACGCGGTCCGCTGGCTGGAGAAACTGCCGGAGCTGGCCGAGAAGGATCTCGACATCCCCGAGCTCACCATGCTGCTGGCGACCGACCTCGCCGCCTTCGACCACCACGAGGGCACCGTCACGCTCATCGCGAACGCGGTGAACTGGGACGACTCGCCGGACCGCGTCGACGCGGCCTATGACGACGCCGTCCGCCGTCTCGAGGTGATGACCGAGCGGCTGCGCGCCGCGGCCCCGTCCACCACCGCGGTGTTCGACCGCCCCGCGCCCGAGTTCGTGCGCCGCCGGAGCAAGGCCGAATATCACGCGGCCGTGGCGAAGGCCGTCGAGGCGATCAAGGCAGGCGAAGCGTTCCAGGTCGTTCCCTCGCAACGGTTCGAGATCGCGACGCACGCCGACGCGCTCGACATCTACCGCGTGCTGCGCACGTCCAACCCGAGCCCGTACATGTACCTGCTGCGGCTGGACGGTTTCGACATCGTCGGCTCCAGCCCGGAGGCGCTGGTGACGGTGCGGGACGGGCGGGCCACGACGCATCCCATCGCGGGAACCCGGTGGCGCGGCATGGATCCGGCGGAGGACGCCCAGCTGGCCAAGGATCTGCTGGCCGACGAGAAGGAGCGCGCCGAGCACCTCATGCTGGTCGATCTCGGCCGCAACGATCTGGGCAAGGTGTGCAAGCCGGGCACCGTGCGTGTGGTCGACTTCTTCTCGATCGAGCGGTACAGCCACGTGATGCACATCGTGTCGACCGTCACGGGTGAGCTTCGTGACGACAAGACGGCCTTCGACGCGGTGGCGGCCTGCTTCCCGGCGGGTACGCTTTCGGGGGCGCCCAAGGTGCGGGCGATGGAGCTGATCGAAGAACTGGAGCCGGTGCGGCGCGGGCTGTACGGCGGTATCGTCGGTTATCTCGACTTCGCCGGTGACGCCGACACCGCTATCGCGATCCGCACCGCGCTGGTGAAGGACGGCGTGGCCCACGTCCAGGCGGGCGGTGGCGTGGTCGCCGATTCACAACCCGATTACGAGGACAACGAATGCCTGAACAAGGCGCGCACCGTGCTTTCCGCGGTGGCCGCGGCGCAGACCATGGCTCCGGCGCGGGCGCTGGATCCCAGCGATGACGTCGCCAGCATCCAGTAGGCGTCCACTGTGGACGGTCCTGGTGGTGCTGCTGCTCGGTTCGGCGGCACTGTGGGGGTCCTCCCGCATGGTGTGGACCGCGCAGACCCGGGACGCCGGTGTGCGTGGCATGGTGCTGGACACCCAGACCGGCGCGCAGGCCACCGGTGCGCTGATCGCGCTGGCGTTGCTCGCGCTCGCCGGGGTGGCCGGGATGATCGCGACCGGTGGCTGGCCACGCCGCGTGGTCGCGGGGGTGCTCGTCGTCGCCGGGCTGGCCGCCTGCTGGGTGGCCGTCGACGGTCTGCGTTGGGGTGGTTACCCCCGGGGAGCGCCGGTCGGGCAGATCTTCACCGGTCGCGGACTGGCCGTGGTGGCGGGAATCCTCGTCATCGCCGGGGGGTTGGTGGGTTTCCGCCGGGCCCGGGTGATGCCGCGACTGGGTGCACGCTATTCGACACCGTCCGTGAAGAAATCCGCGCGCGACCCCGACACGGAGCTGTGGGAGGCCCTGTCGGAGGGCGAGGATCCCACTACCGATCGGTAGTTTTCCCTGCTGGCTAAGGCTTGTTCGACCCGAGACCGGTCCGGGTCGGGGGGCGGGTTAGCATCTTTTCTGCGGGAAGGGAAAGGTGTTTGTGAGCGTTCTCGAAGAAATCGTCGCGGGGGTGCGTGTCGACCTCGCCGAACGTGAGAAGGCGCTCCCGTTCGACGAGCTGAAGCGCCTCGCCGCGAAGGCGCCCGCGCCCAGGGACGCCAAAAGCGTGCTGCGCGAGTCGTCGATCGGCGTGATCGCCGAGGTCAAGCGCCGGAGCCCGTCCAAGGGGGAGCTGGCCGACATCGCCGACCCGGCCGCGCTGGCCAAGGACTACGAAGACGCCGGCGCGCGGGTGATCAGTGTGCTCACCGAGGGACGCCGCTTCGGCGGCTCCCTGGCCGACTTCGACGCGGTCCGTGCCGCGGTGGACATTCCGCTGCTGCGCAAGGATTTCGTCGTCAGCCCCTACCAGGTGCACGAGGCCCGCCGGCACGGTGCCGACATGGTGCTGCTGATCGTCGCCGCGCTGGAGCAGAACGCGCTGATCGCGCTGCTGGACCGGGTCGAGTCGCTCGGCATGACCGCGCTGGTCGAGGTGCACAACGCCGAGGAAGCCGATCGCGCGTTGGAAGCCGGCGCGCAGGTGATCGGCATCAACGCCCGCAACCTGCACACGCTCGAAGTGGACCGCGACGTGTTCGGGCGGCTCGCGCCCGGGTTGCCCTTCGACGTGACGAAGATAGCCGAGTCGGGCGTGCGCGGCCCCGGTGACCTGATGGCCTACGCGGGTCACGGCGCCGACGCCGTCCTGGTCGGTGAAGGACTCGTCGCCTCGGGCGACCCCAAGGGGGCGCTGATCAAGCTGGTCACCGCGGGCTCCCATCCCGCCTGCCCGAGGCCGAGCCGGTAGAAAGGCCGAAACGACATGGGTGAGCAGGACGCCAGCGAGGCCGCGAAGCGGGCCACGCGCACCGAACACGACCCCGACGAGCGGGGGTACTGGGGGCCCTTCGGCGGCCGGTTCATGCCCGAGGCGCTGATCGGCGTCGTCGACGAGGTGGCCACCGAGTACGACAAGGCCCGGGTCGACCCGGACTTCGTCAACGAGCTCAACCGGCTGCTGCGCGACTACGCGGGCCGCCCGTCCCTGCTGACCGAGGCGCCCCGGTTCGGCGAGCATGCCGGCGGCGCGCGGATCTTCCTCAAGCGCGAGGACCTCAACCACACCGGCTCGCACAAGATCAACAATGTGCTGGGGCAGGCCCTGCTGACCAGGCGGATGGGCAAGAAGCGGGTGATCGCGGAGACCGGTGCGGGCCAGCACGGCGTCGCGACCGCCACCGCCTGTGCCCTGCTCGGCCTGGAATGCCGCGTGTACATGGGCGAGGTCGACACGCAGCGGCAGGCGCTCAACGTGGCCAGGATGAAGCTGCTCGGCGCCGAGGTGGTGCCGGTCACCAGCGGTTCCCGCACCCTCAAGGACGCGATCAACGAGACGCTTCGCGACTGGGTGACCAACGCGGACACCACGCATTACGTGTTCGGCACGGCGGCCGGGCCCTACCCGTTCCCGGTGATGGTGCGCGAATTCCACAAGGTCATCGGCGAAGAGGCGCGGCGCCAGGTGCTGGCGCAGACCGGACGGCTGCCCGACGTGGTCACCGCGTGCGTCGGCGGCGGGTCCAACGCCATCGGCATCTTCCACGGCTTCATCGACGATCCGGACGTGCGGCTGGTCGGTCTCGAACCGGGTGGTGACGGCGTCGAGACCGGTCGACACGGCGCGACCCTCACCGCCGGCACACCCGGCAACCTGCACGGCGCGATGAGCTACCTGTTGCAGGACGAGGACGGCCAGACCATCGAGTCGCATTCGATCTCCGCGGGGCTCGACTACCCCGGGGTCGGGCCGGAGCACGCGTGGCTCAAGGACAGCGGTCGCGCCGAGTACCGGCCGATCACCGACGCCGAGGCGATGGACGCGCTCCGGCTGCTTTCGCGCACCGAGGGGATCATTCCGGCGATCGAATCGGCGCACGCGCTGGCCGGCGCGCTCCAACTGGGCCAGGAACTCGGGCGCGCGGCGCTGATCCTGGTGAACCTGTCCGGGCGTGGCGACAAGGACATGGATACGGCGGCGAAGTACTTCGGATTGGTGGACCAGTGAACCCGACAGCCCCCGATGAGGGTGCCGCAGCGGCAGACGGCCTGGACGCCCTGTTCACGCGGACCCGGGGTGAGGGCCGCGCGGCACTGGTCGGTTACCTGCCCGTGGGCTACCCGACCGTCGAGGGCTCGAAGGACATCTTCGCCGCGATGCTCGACGGTGGCGCGGACTTCGTCGAGGTGGGCGTGCCCTATACCGATCCGGTGATGGACGGGCCGACCATCCAGCACGCCGGGGACGTGGCGCTCAAGGGCGGTTTCCGGCTGCGTCACGTCTTCGAGGCCGTCGAGTCGATCGCGCGCCGTGGCGGCAAGGCGGTCGTGATGACCTACTGGAACCCCATCCGGCGCTACGGCATCGACGCGTTCGCGCGCGATCTCGCCACGGCCGGCGGACTGGGGATCATCACCCCGGATCTGATCCCGGACGAGGCCGCGGACTGGATCACCGCGGCCGGCCGGCACGGGCTCGACCGGATCTTCCTGGTCGCGCCCTCGTCGTCGGAGGAACGGATCGCCCTGACCACCCGGGCCAGCTCGGGCTTCGTGTACGCGACCGCGGTGATGGGGGTGACCGGGGCTCGGGACAAGGTCGGCGCCGGTGCCGCCGAACTCGTTCGCCGCACCCGGGCGCACACCCAGCTGCCCATCGGCGTCGGTCTCGGGGTGCGTTCGCGCGAGCAGGCCGCCGAGGTGGCCGACTTCGCGGACGCGGTGATCGTCGGGTCCGCGCTGGTCAGCAAGGTGGCCGAGGGCGCGGAGCAGGTGCGCGCGCTGACCGCCGAACTCGCGGACGGGGTGCGTCGGCGCGTTGCCGCCTGACCGGTCTGCCCCGGTAGGCGCAAAAACCCTTTCCGTGCGCGGTGGCGGGCTGGCACAGTGGCGGCATGACCTTCGAACTGGCGCAGGTGAACATCGCCCGGTTGCTGGCGCCGCTGACCGATGCGCGGCTTCGGGACTTCGTCGACGCGCTTGAACCGGTGAACGCGCTGGCCGATGCCGCGCCGGGGTTCGTCTGGCGCCTGCAGACCGAGGACGGCGACGCGACCGCTGTCCGTGCTTTCGCCTGGGACGCGGGAGAAAGCGCCGGGGTCATCGTGAACATGTCGGTCTGGCGGTCGATCGACGAACTGGCCGCGTTCGCCTTTTCCGGCCGTCACCGGGAGGTGTTGCGCCGGCGCAGGGAATGGTTCGAGCGCATGACCGAGGCCGTGGCCGCGTTGTGGTGGGTTCCCCGGGGACACCGGCCCACCACCGGTGAGGCCGAGGAGCGCATCCGACATCTTCGGGCGCACGGCCCCACACCGTATGCCTTCACGCTGCGACAGACCTTCGCCCCGGACGCCGACGTCGCCGAACCCGGGCGTCCCGAATGGTTGTGCCCGACATGACCGCGCGGCTCGTTTCCCTCAACGTCGGCACGACCCGGCCGACCACCCACAGCGACCTCGGGATCACCGGGATCGACAAGCGACCGGTCACCGGCCCGGTCGCGGTGCGGGGACCGGCACGCGACGGCGAAAGCGGGCTGGTGGGCGACAACATCGCCGACCACCGACACCACGGCGGTCCCGACCAGGCCGTCTACGCCTACGCGCGCGAGGACCTCGACGGGTGGGAAGCCGAGCTCGGGCGGGCACTGCGGCCGGGGATGTTCGGCGAAAACCTGACCACCGAAGGCATCGACGTCACCGGTGCCCTGATCGGGGAACGCTGGCGGATCGGCTCCACCGTCGTGGTGGAGGTCAGCGTGCCGCGCATTCCCTGCCGCGTCTTCGCCGGGCAGCTGGGTGAGCGGGGCTGGGTCAAGACCTTCACCCGGAAGGCCGTCCCCGGCGCGTACCTGCGGGTCGTCACGCCCGGCGAGATCAGCCAGGGCGACCGGGTCGAGATCGTGGCGCGCCCGGAGCACGCGGTCACCATCGGACTGGCGTTTCGGGCACTGACCACCGAACCGGACCTGCTGCCCGACCTTCTCGTCGCCGAGGCCCTGCCCGAGGAGGCCAAGCGGCGTGCCAGGAAGGCCAGGGCCGCGCGGGATTAGCGCCGGCATCGGCGTACCCGGCCGCGACGGCCGGGGCCGCGCGTGCGAGGCTGGCGCCATGGCCAAACCGACGCCCCTGCAGGTGCGCAACATCCTCATGGCGGTGCTCATGGCCGCCGCGGCGGTATGGAACGTCGCGCGCAGCGGTCCGGTGTGGTTGAGCGCGATCTTCGCGGTCGGCTGCGTGCTGGCGGTCGGCTCGGCGGTGCTCAACAAACGCCCGTCGAGCTGATCCCCGTCGAGTCGACCCCGCGGTGACCCGACCGGGACACCGCGCGCGGACGGCCGCCCATCGTGGGGCCAGGGTAGGGGGCAGCCTGGGGGTCATCGTGGGGCCAGCTTGAGCCCACTGCCGCCCAGGGCGGGCCTGGCACGTTACGGTGGCCCTGTGAATTCTGCCTCGGCCGTCTTCCTCGCCTCGTTTCCCAGCCCGGAACGGGGCGTCTGGTACCTCGGGCCGCTGCCGATCCGTGCCTATGCGCTGTGCATCATCGCGGGCATCATCCTCGCCATCTGGTGGGGTGACCGGCGCTGGGTGGAGCGTGGCGGCACCAAGGGCACCGTGGTCGACATCGCCGTGTTCGCGGTGCCGTTCGGCCTGGTCGGCGGGCGGCTGTACCACGTGTGCACCGACTGGTGGCGCTACTTCGGGCCGGGCAAGAACCCGATCAACGCGCTCTACATCTGGGATGGCGGGCTCGGTATCTGGGGCGCGATCGCGCTGGGCGCGATCGGCGCGTGGATCGGCTGTCGCCGCAAGGGAATCCCGCTGCCGGCGCTGGCCGACGCGGTGGCCCCGGGCGTCGTGGCCGCGCAGGGGATCGGCCGGATCGGCAATTACTTCAACCAGGAGCTTTACGGCGCGCACACCACGGTGCCCTGGGCCCTGGATATCTATCAGCGGTTCGACCCGAACAATCCGGCGCTTCCGGACCAGGGGCCCACGGGTGTCGCCTTCGGACACATCCCGCTGCCGGGAAGTCCCGTGCAGCCGACGTTCCTCTACGAGTTGATCTGGGACCTGCTGATCGCGGGGCTGGTGGTGTGGGCGGACCGGCGGTTCAAACTGGGGCACGGCCGCGCGTTCGCGCTCTATGTTGCCGGGTACACCGCCGGGCGCGGCTGGATCGAAATGCTGCGGACCGACGACGCGGACCACGTGCTGGGCCTGCGGATCAACGTGTGGACGGCGATGCTCGTCTTCGCGGGCGCGGTCGTCTACATCGTGCTCGCCGCGAGGCGCGGGCCGCGGGAGGAACCGGAATCGTTGCGCGGTAAGGCCGTACCGGACACGGAGCCGTCGAATACCCAGCCGCCGGACACAAAGCCGCGAGACGCGGAGCTGTCGAACTCGCAGCCATCGGACACGGAGCCGCCGGACACAGTGCCGTCGGACACAGTGCCGTCGGGCACGGGGCCGTCGGGCACGGACTCGGATACCGCCTCCGCAACTGCCGCGACCGGTGACCCCGGTAGGGCCGAATCCGGCCCCGACCGGCCCGGCCCCGACGGTCCTCGCCCGGACTAGCCGACCCCGCCCGGACCCAACGGTCCTCGCCCGGCCCATCGGGAGACTTCAGCGACGGGACGGGCGAGTTCAGGTACCGGAATCGCGAGTTCGGCGACCGGAAGAGGGGACACGGCGACGGGAAGGGGGGACACGACCCTCAGGTGTGTCCCCCCTTCCGATAGCCGAGTTCTCCCGTCCGGTCGCCGAGGTCTCTGGTCCGGTTGTTGAGTTCTCTGGTTCGGTTGTTGCGGCCTTGCGGTCAGCGCATTACCGAGCCGCCGAAGTAGTCTTCCTCATCATCCGGCTCGTCCCGGCGGCGCTTCGTGGCCGGACGGGTCGGTTCGGACTGTTGGGTTTTGCCGCGCGAGGTGAGCGGGTTCGCGAACGTGTCCTCGTCCGTGTACTCCTCGTTTTGCCGTGTGGACGGCGGCGTGCGGCGTGGCTGCTGCTGCCCCGGTGTCGGCCGGCCGCGCTCGGGAGCGGGCGGTGTGGCCGACGGCGGGGCCGGCGGTGTCGGTGCAGGCGGCGGGGCAGGCGGCGTCTGCGATTGCGCCGAGCCGCCGGTCATGACGTGACTGCCGGAGAAGTAGTCGTCCTCGCTCGGCGGTGCCGCCGCGGGAGCCGACTGGGCGTAGGTCGACGAGGAACCACCGCCGAACACGCTTCCGCTGGTGACCCCCCGGGCCTCCAGGATCTCGTCGAGGGTCGCGCCCTCCTGGACCTCCTGGTAGACCTCCCGCATCTGGCCGAGCTTGGTGGACATCGCCTCGCGGACGGCGTCGTCCTTGAACGCCTTGCCCTCGACGACGTCCTTCCACGTCAGCTCGCCCGCATCGACCTTCTTCTTCAGCTCGCGCAGCGCCGCCGGGGCGTCCGGCTTCTCCGCCGCCGTCTTGATCGCCGTGATGTCCTCGGGCTTCGCGGTGTGATCGACATCGGGCAGCTGCTTGAGTTTTTCCTCCACCTGCTTGATGAGCTCACGTGACTTCGCCATCGTCTCGTCGAGCTGCACCTCGGCTTCACGCAGCGAGGCGGGCTTCCACGAGTCGCCGATGTCGACGGTAACCGGGTCAGACATAACGCATTACTCCGTGATCAGTGGCCAGAGTGGTGGGTCGTGGTGTGCGTCGACGTGTGGGTCGTGGTGTGCGTGCTGTGGCTGGGCGTCGAGGTCTGTCCAGCGGTGTGACTCGGCGTCGTGGTGTGGCTGGGGGCCGAGGTCTGTCCACTGTGGTCGCTGCCGGACGTCGGTGTGGTGTGCGGCTGTTCCGACGTCCCGTTCGTGCCCGACGGCGTGGTGGTGTGGTGCGTCGTGGACGACGAGCCGGTTTCGGCGCTTGACGAGCCGGTGTGGCCGGTGGTCTCCGAATGCCCGCTCTCACCGCTCGACGAGTGGGTGCTCCCCTCGCCTTCGCCACTGGACGAGTGTGTGCTGCTCTCACCGTTCGAGGAGTGGGTGCTTCCCTCGCCGTCCCCGGTGGAGTGTGTGCCGCTTTCACCCTCACCACTCGGCGAATGTGTGCCGCTTTCACCCTCACCGCTACCGCTGGACGAGTGTGTGCCGCCCTCGCCCTCGCCGGTCGAGGAGCTGGAGCTGCCCGTACCTTCGCCGCTGCTCTCGCCATCGCCCTCACTGCTGGACGAGTGGGAGCCGCTTTCTCCTTCGCCTTCGTCGCTCGACGAGTGCGTGCTTCCCTCGCCCTCCGAGGAGCTGCCCTCGTCATCTGAGGAAGAGCTGGAGGACCCTCCTTCTTCCTCAGATCCCTCTTCCTCACCGCCCTTGCCCATGTCCTTGGCGGTATCGCCGATGTCCTTCGCGTCGCCCGCGATGTCCTTGGCGTCGCTGCTGATGTCGCTGGCGTCGCCCTTGATGTTCTTGGCGATATCGATGGCGTCGCCGAGGCTGTGGATGTCCTTGATCTTCGCCAGCTGAGAGCCGATGTCCTGGATGGACTGCCACATCGCCTGGACCTTCGAGATGATGTCCTTGATCATCTCGATGATCTGGAAGATCTGGTTGGCGAGGTCGATCGCGTCGACGACCGAGGTCGCCTCGGCGGCCCAGCCGACAACCGGGATCAATGCCTTGGCACCGATCTCGATGAGTTTGTCGATCAGCTTCTTGAGGAGCTTGAGCGCCTCCGCGGCCAGCTTTTCCGAGCCGTCGGCGACGGTGTTGAAGCCCTTGGCGATCAGTTTGGCGATCTCGGCCTCGACCGCGAGCCCGGCCTTCCAGCCGATGTCCACATAGGCCTCGTGGGCCAGCGCGGACGGTCCGCTCCAGTTGTCGCCGGTCGCGATCCGCGCGTTCCCGGACATCGTCACGGAGAACTGCTTCATCGCGTTGCCGATGTTGTCCCACGCCTCGGCGTTCTGGCGCATCTTGCTGAAGTCACCGGTCAGCGGCTTGATCACCACGTCGACCAGGCTTTGCCCGGTGATGTGCTGGAACACCCAGTCGACCGCGGCCACCTCGAAGCCGGCGTTCTCGACCAGTTGCTGGACGTCCGATCCGTCGCTGGGCTGGGGTGGCTGCAGCTGGTCGGTGATCTCTTCGCCGGTCTGGTACTGGCCGTCGGGCGGGGTCGGCTCGAACGGCGGGTCGCCCCCGTCTCCGCCGTCGCCCCCGTCTCCGCTGTCTCCTTCGCCGCTCCCGGAGTCGCCGGATTCGCCGTCGGAAGCACTGCCCGAGCCGGAATCGGTGTCAGAACCGGTGTCGGAGCCAGGGCCGGAACCGGTGTCGGAGCCCGAGCCGGTGTCGGAACCGGAACCAGTGTCGGAAGCGGAGCCCTCGTCGCTGCCGGAGCCGCTGCCGCTACCCGGGTCACTGCCGTTGTCGGTGCCGGAGCCGCCGTCTCGGGAACCGGTCGGCTCGTCGGCGCTCGACGGAGTGGTGGAGCCATCCCCGGTGCCGGAACCAGTGGGGTCGCTGCCGGTACCCGGGCCGGTGTGGCCGGGCTGGTTCGGCTGTTGGCCGGGGTACGGCCCGCCCTGGTACGGACCCGAAGAGGGTCCTTGGTTCGGGTAGCCGGGCTGGTTCGGGTGTTGGTTCGGGTACGGCCCGCCCTGGTACGGGCCGGAAGTCGGGCCCTGGTTGGGGTGGCCCGGCTGGTTCGGGTAGCCGGGCTGGTTGGGGTGGCCGGGCTGCGCCGGGTAGGGCTGGCGCGGCGGCGCGGGCGGGTAGGTGCCCTGGTTGGGGTGACCCGGCTGGTTCGGGTAGCCGGGCTGGTTGGGATGGCCGGGCTGGTTCGGGTAGGGCTGGCGCGGCGGCGCCGGTGGGTACGGGCCCTGGTTGGGATGACCCGGCTGGTTCGGGTGACCGGGCTGCGCCGGGTAGGGCTGCCGCGGTGGCGCGGGCGGGTAGGGGCCCTGGTTCGGGTGACTTGGTTGAGCGGGATACGGCTGCCGCGGGGGTGCCGGTGGATAGCCGCCTTGCGGATGCTGTGGCTGCTGCGGGTGTGGCGGCTCGGTGTGCCGCGGTTGGGTGTGTTCGGGCTCCGAGTGGTGGGGAGTGCTGCCGCCGGAGTGAGGCCGTCGTGCCATGGTTCGATCCCTTCGCTGCGGCGGGTCAGGCGATGGTCGGGACGTCGGCGCTGCCGATCGCGCTCAGCAGATCGTTGAGGATGCCGCTGACGTGGCCGTCGGTCTGCTCGTAGGTGTCCGCAGTGGACTGGACCCCTTCGACCAGCGAGGCAAGCCGCTGCTTGCCGAACTTCAGGGTGTCGCCGTAGAGCGAACCGATCAGGTCGATGAGGGGCTGGAGCACCATGAACAGTCCCGTGAACCCCGACTTGTCGCACCCGTAGGTGTGCATGTACTCGCTGATCGCGTCAATGGCGGAGTTCAGGCCGTCCAGTACGTCGGCGTACTCCTTGAGCGCGTCCGGGTTCACTTGAAAGTCCATAGGTCCCCCCGGGAGCCGATGATCGTGTGGGTGGTTGGTCGAAGAATATTGCACCGTTCGGCGGCTCCGGGGCGAGTTTGCTCAGAAAGCCGGGAACCTGCCCGATATGTCTATTTCGGCCGAATCGGTGCCACGACCAGATCGCCTCGTCCAGCGGTGAAAACGGTGGCCGTCGCGCCGTAATGGTCGGCCAGGCGTTCCGCCGTGAGCACTTCGGCGGCGGTACCGCCGGCGGCCACCTCGCCGCCCGCGATCAGCAGCAGTTGCTCGGCGTACTGCGCGGCGAAGGTCAGGTCGTGCAGGGTGGAGACGACGGTGGTGCCGTCCTCGCGGCGCAACCGGTCGACCAGTTCCAGCAGCGCCTGCGCGTGCCCGAGGTCCAGCCCGGTCGTCGGCTCGTCGAGCAGCAGGAGCCCGGTGCGCTGGGCCAGCACCCTGGCGAGCACGGCCCGCTGCCGCTCGCCGCCGGAAAGCGTGTGCAGCCGCCGGGCGGCCAGCCCGGCCAGGTCGAGCCTCGCCAGCACGTCGTCCACAATCGAGAGATCACCGGCGCTCTCGCGCGCGAGTGCGCCAAGGTGCGGAGTCCGTCCGAGCAGGACGTAGTCGGTCACGGTCAGGCCGTCGGGCAGTACGGGGCTCTGCGGCGCGTAACCCACCAGTCGCGCGTTTTCCTTGCGGGACAACCGTTCCACGTGCTTCCCGTCGAGCGTGATCTCGCCGCCGAAGGGCAGCAGGCCGGCCATGGCCTTGAGCACAGTGGACTTCCCGGCGCCGTTCGGGCCCACGATGCCCAGCCAGCCACCGCTGCGCACCTCGGCGGAGACGCCGCGCACCACGATGCTTCCCGCGTAGCCCGCGTGCATGCTTCGCAGTCGCAGCGCGGTCACGTTCGCTGCCCCCGGGACGAGCGCAGGACGGCGACGAAGAAGGGGGCGCCGGTGAACGCGGTCACGACGCCGAGTGGTATCTCGCCGGGCAGGACGGTGCGCGCGATTTCGTCGGCCACGATGAGGAAGACCGCTCCGCCGATCAGCGAAAGCGGGATCACCACGCGGTAGCTGGCCCCGGCGAGCAGCCGGACCAGGTGCGGCACCACGATGCCGACGAAGCCGATCAGGCCGCTGACCGAGACCGCCGCCGCGGTGGCCAGCGACGCGGCCGCGATCAGCAGCAGCCGCACCCGGCCGGGCCGGAGCCCCAACGACGCCGCTTCCGCGTCGCCCAGGGCCAGGATGTCGAGCAGCCGGGCACACAGGCACAGCACGACGGCGGCCGGCGCGATGTAAGGCAGCGCCAACAGCACGTCGGTCCAGGTGCTCACGTTCAGTCCGCCGAGGATCCAGGTGTAGATCTGGCGGATCGTCGTGGTGTTGAGCTGTTGCACGAAGGTCTGGATGGCGGTGAGAAACGAGCCGACCGCGACGCCGGCGAGCAACAGCGTGGCCGTGCCGGTCCGCCCGGCGGAGCGGCCGAGCAGCCAGCTCAGGCCCACACCGCCGAGCGCTCCGGCGAAGGCCGCCGCGGGCAGCCAGGCGCTCACGGCCGGGGCCAGCACGACGACGAGCGTGGCCGCCATCCCGGCCCCGGCCGCGGCGCCGAGCAGGTAGGGATCGGCGAGCGGGTTGCGGAACACACCCTGGAAGGTGGCGCCCGACACGGACAGCGCGGCACCCACCAGTCCGGCGAGCACCACCCTCGGCACGCGCAGCTGCCAGACGATCGCCGCTTCCCGGGCGGACAGCGGTGAGCGGCCCCCGGTCACCTCCGCGACCAGTTCGGCCAGCACCCGCTGCCACCCGATGTCCCCGGCGCCCAGCAGCACGGCCCCGACCAGCGCGGCCACCAGGACGAGCAGCGCGACGACGAGCGTCCGTGCCCGCAGCCGGGTCCGCCGTGGCCTGGTTCGGCCGGTCCCGCGCCGCTGGGCGACGGGGACCTCGCTCATCGCCCGGCCGAAGCGACCGCGGTGGACACCGCTTGCACGAGATCGACCAGGCGTGGGCTCCACCGTGAAGCGATGTCGTCGTCGAGTCCGACGACGTGTCCCTGCTCGACGGCGGTCAGCGTGTTCCAGCCGGGCCGGGCGGCCACGGTCTGCGCGGTCTGGCCGCAGCATTTGGTGTCGGCGAGGAAGATCAGGCTCGGGTCGGCCTGCAGGATGCGTTCGGCGGAGAGCTGCGGATAGTCGCCGCCGGCCGGCCCGGTTCCGCCGTCGGCGATGTTCTTCAGTCCGAACCGGGCGAAGATCTGCCCGATGAAGGTGGCCGACGTCTCGCTGTAGTAGGTCTGGTCGAGTTCGTAGTAGTAGCTCAGCGGATGCGCCGGCTTCGGCGTGCCGGCGACGATCTTGTTGATGTCGTCGCGGGTCTGCCGGGCCAGGCTTTCGCCCTCCGCCTGGTGTCCGGTGGCCTTGCCGAGCGTGATGAACTGCGCATAGGCGTCGTCGAGGGTGTTCGGGGCGGGCAGCACGAGGGTCGGCACGCCGGTCTTGGCGAGCGCGGCCGAGAGCCCGCCGGTGTCCGCTGTGGTCACCACGAGATCCGGGTTGTAGGCGGCGATCGCCTCCGGATCGGGCGAGAGGGCGTTGAGGTTCGTGTGGGGTGCCTGGGGCGGGAAGTCCGAATCGGAGTCCACCGCGACCAGTTGTGGCCCGGCGCCCAGCGAGTACAGGGTTTCCGTGGCGGTCGGGGAAAGCGAGACGATCCGCATCGGCTGCCGGTCGATGGTGACCGAGCCGATGGTGACCGGGAAGGTCGCCTCGGTGTCCGGTTTCGCGGTGGAGTCCTGATCGGGCGCGTGGGTCGCGCAGCCGCCGAGCATCAGCAGTGCGGCGAGGAGGGAAACGAAACTCAGTGCCGCCGTCCGCGACCGGCTTCGGCGCGGGCGCGCGCGGGTGGCGGCCGGCGGGAAGGTCGCGGCGTGAGTGGGCAACAGTCTCGACACGGGAAACCTCTCGACCGGCGTCGGGGCACCGTGAAGAGGTCACGGACGCCGCACCCCTGAGCCGGAGGCGGAAAAGGCGTCGGCGCGGGCGGCAGGCGACCTGGCTCGAATCGGACACGATGGGTGTCCAAGTCATCACAGTTGCGGCACAGCACCGGATTCGCACCGGACTTCGCTACCGTTCACGTCGCTGGTCAACAGGCCGCTGACCAGCGTGAGGAACGCTACCACCAGCCGATCTGGCCCCGTCGGGTGTTGTTCACGTAATCTTGACTGGATTAGGCGTGGGCTGTCGGGACCAGCGGGAATCGGGGCTCACCCATCAAGAACAACGTCGTTCCTCGCAGCCAGATCGTTACCGATCAGATGAGGAAATCCACGCTGCGAAAGGGTGCCGTCGTGTTTCCTGGGTGTTAAGGTCGCGCTAATCAGCGGGCCATCGTCGT
>DASSAD010000371.1:0-44534 GCA_035685725.1 Amycolatopsis sp.
CCCGGTCTTCGAGCTTCCCGTCCGGCGTGTAGCAGTGCACCGCCGCGCCGCCCCACAACGCGACCCACAGTCGCCCGCCCGCGTCGACGGTCATGCCGTCGGGCATGCCGGCCTCTTCGGGAACGCGCACCACCGTGCGACATGCGGTCAGTTCCCCGTCGTAGTCGAAGGCGTCGATGCACTGGGTCGGGGAATCGATGTAGTAGGCGGTGGCGCCGTCCGGACTCCAGGCGAGGCCGTTGGAGATGGTCACCCCGGAGAGCACCGTCGTCACGGCGCCGTCCGCGGCCAGCCGGTACAGGCGGCCGGCGCCGGCCCGGGCGTCGTAGGCCATCGACCCGCAGTAGAAGCGGCCGTCCGGATCGCAGCCGCCGTCGTTCATCCGGATCCCGGGGTCGGACCAGATCTCGGCCAGCGGCCGGATTTCCCGCAACGACGCGTCGGCGAAGGCGAATCCCCGCTCGAGCGCGAGCACCACACCGCCGTCCGCGCACGGCCGCAGCGCCGCGGCGAGCGGGCCGACGTGCCGCCGCGCCACCGCGCCGCTTCCGGCGTCGAGTTCCAGCACGTCCCCGGCGTGCATGTCGACCCAGCGCACGCCCGGCCACCCGGGCGAGAAGACCGGGCCCTCGCCGTGCGCGGCGAGGGGATCGGTCAGTTGCTCCACAGTGGACATTGTGGCTCCTCGCGGGGCATCCCCCGGTCGACGGTGGTTCAGTCCGGTACCAGTTGCCCGACGGCCTCGGCGGTCGTCTCGATCAGCTTCCGCATCGCGCGGGCGGCGGCGACCGGGCGGCGGCCCCGCACGGCCGAGAGCACCGCGTGGTGGAACGGCAGGGTGGCCGCGACCCCGCCCGGCGCGTGCGAGCTGGCCTCCAGACCGTGGTACAGACCAGCCTCGAGCAACCGCCCTAGCTGCTCGACCAACTGGTTCCCGCTCGCCTTGAGCAGGGTCAGGTGGAATTCGAGATCGGCCTCGACGAAGGCCTCTTCGGCCTCGGGCAACCCGGGCGAGTGCGCGGCCATGGCCTGGTAGGCGGCTTCCAGGGTGGCCAGCTGCGGCGCGCTGACCCGTTCCGCGGCGAGCTGCGCCGCGCCCGGCTCGACCATGAGCCGCAGTTCGAGCAGGTCGTGGAGGAACTCCCGGTCGGCGATGCGGCCGTACCAGTCGATCACCTCGCGGTCCATCAGGTTCCACTGGTCACGCGGCAGTACCCGGGTGCCCAGCCGCGGCCGCGCCTCCACCAGACCCTTGGCGGCCAAGGCTTTCACGGCCTCCCGGACACCGCCGCGGCTCACGTTGAGCTGCGCGGCGAGCTCGGCTTCGTTGGGCAGTTGCACGCCGTCGCCGATCTCTCCGGACACGATCCGCCGCCCGAGCCACTCGACCACCCGGCCGTGGATCGTGCGGTGCCGGCCCAGCGGCCCGGGTCTGTTCATGCCCACGGAGCAATCATCGAATGATTAATCCATCATGTCAAACCGACCGCCGTAGCCCAATCGTTATCCTGGAGACCGTTTCACGTTTCGCCGAGTCTTGACTGTATCGACGAATCATCAAATGATTCAGGCCGACCCGAGTTCCCCGCAGACGTGGATGGGTGGTCTCTACCATGAGTGACGACAAGCTCAGCCGATCAGCCGACACGCCGGCCTCCTCACGCCGGACCGCCCTGAAGTTCCTCGGGGCCGGCGGAGGCGCCGTGGCCGCCAGTGCCCTGCTGGCCGCCTGCAACGGTGTGCAGGGCGGTGCCAGCTCTTCCTCCGGTGTGGGAGCGTTCCCGAGCACACCGGGGTGGCGGTTCGTTTTCATCAACCATGTCACCACCAACTCGTTCTTCAACCCGACCAGGACCGGCCTGGCCGACGCCGCGAAACTGCTCGGGCTGCCCACACCACAGTGGACCGGCCCGACCGACGGCAACGTCGCCGACATGGCCAACGCGTTCTCGACCGCCATCAACGGCGGCGTGGACGGCATCGCCGTTTCCCTGACCGACAACAACGCCTTCGTGGAACCCACCAAGCAGGCGCTGGCCAAGGGCATCCCGGTGATCGCCTACAACGCCACCGCGGCAGGCAACTACCCGCTCACCTACGTCGGGCAGGATCTCTACCAGTCCGGTTTCCTGATGGGGCAACGGATCGCGCGGGACGTCACCAGCGGCACGATCATCGTCGGCATTTCCCAGCCCGGCGGGAACAACGTGCAGCCGCGCCTGGACGGCATCATCGACGCGCTCAAGCAGGCCGCGCCCGCCGTCACGGTGCAGTCGGTCAACACCGGCGCCGAGCAGGCCAACGAGCTGAACGCGATCACCGCCTCCTACGACGGAAACCCCGGCACCAAGGGGCTTTACGCCGTGGACGCCGGCAGTACCGCGTCGATCGCACAGCTGATCAAGAGCCGGGGCCTGCAGGGCAAGATCCACGCCGGTGGCTACGACACGCTCTCCGACACCCTCACCGGCGTGCAGTCCGGCGCACTGGACTTCACCATCGACCAGTCCGCCTATCTCCAGGGATTCCTGCCGGTGCTCTACATGTACCTGTTCCGGCTGTCCGGCACCCTGGTCGCGCCCCCGTTCACCGACACCGGCCTGACCTTCGTGACCAAGGACAACGTCGGTCCCTACGTGTCCGCCAACAGCAAGTTCGAGGGCGGTTCGAAGGCCGACCTCATCCCGATGCCCTCCTCGATCCCGCTGCCGGCGGCCTCGACGTCGTCCCACTAGGGGGTTCCATGACAGACGCGCTCACCGGCGGCAAACACAGCCGGACCTCCGAACGGGAACCGGACGGCGCTTCGGCCGGGCCCGGGCTGCTGGCCCGGCTCATCCGGATCAGGGAACTGTCCATCCTGCTGGTCACCGTCGCCGCGGTGATCTATTTCGTCGCGGCCAGCGGGCCCGGTTTCAGCACGACGCAGAATTATCACACGATCGCCCAGTACGTGGCGCCATGGGCGATCGTGGGCGCGGGTGAGGTGCTGGTGCTGATCTGCGGGCAGATCGACCTGTCCGCCGGATTCGTGTTCACCCTTTCCCCGTTCGTGCTGGTGCTGTTCAACAACAACGGCTGGCCGCTGCTGCTCGCGGTGATCGGCTCGATCGTGGTGAGCGCGCTGATCGGCACGGTGAACGGTCTGGTCCACACCTACTTCGGGCTCTCGTCGTTCATCACCACGCTGGGCATGGCCTTCCTGCTGTGGGGGCTGGAGCTGATCATCTCGGGCGGTTCCCCGGTGAGCGCGCCGAGCGGCAACTGGGTGGCCTCGGCGTTCGGCGGCTGGGGCTGGTCGGAATTCCTGTGGGCGCTGGCGGTCGTGGCCGTCATGCAGCTCGTGCTGTCCACCACCCGGTTCGGCATCGCCACGCAGGCCACCGGCGGGAACCCGGTCGGCGCCTCGGAAGCCGGCATCCGCACCAACCGGATCAAGGTCATCTGCTTCACCATCGTCGGCGGGCTGGCCGGGCTCGCCGGCATTCTGCAGGGCACCCGGGTCGGCTCCTACGACCCGACCAACGGCGGGTTCAACACGATGTTCTACGCCGTGGCCTCCGCCGTGATCGGCGGCACCGCGCTACTCGGCGGTTCCGGCACGGTGATCGGGTCGTTCCTCGGCGCGCTGCTGCTGGGCCTGGTCTACGACGGGTTCAACCTCATGGGCATCAGCGCCAACGCGTTCTATCTGGTGCTCGGCATCGCCATCCTCGTCGCCGCGCTGCTGAACGTGTACGTCACGGTGGTCCGCAAGCGGATCGGCACGAAGGGCAGGTCATGAGCGAACCGAACGGCCCGGCGGAGATCATCCGGGCCGAGCACATCAGCAAGCGCTTCGGCGCGGTGCGCGCGCTGGCCGACATCAACCTCAGCGTGCGCCGCGGCGAGGTGCTCGGGCTCATCGGCGACAACGGCGCGGGCAAGTCCACCCTGATCAAGATCCTCACCGGCTACCACCAGCCCGACGGGGGCCGGCTGCTGTTCGAAGGCGCGCCGGTGCAGCTGAAATCGGTGACCCACGCCCGGTCGCTGGGCATCGAAACGGTGTTCCAGGATCTCGCGCTCGTCAACGACCTTCCCGTCTACCTGAACCTGCACCTGAACAAGGAACTGGTGCACAAACCGCTGCCCTTCCTGCGGCGCAAGGAGATGAAGCGCCAGGCGCGGGCCGCGCTCGACGGCGTCGGCATCAACATCCCCTCGGTGACCGCCGAGGTCGGGCAGCTCTCCGGTGGTCAGCGCCAGGCCATCGCGGTGGCCAGGTCGGTGTACTCGAACAACACGAAGCTCCTCCTGCTGGACGAACCACTGGCGGCGATGGGCGCCAAGGAAGGCGGGATGATCCTGCGCCTGATCGACGAGTTGCGGCGCCGCGGCGACCTCGCGATCATCCTTATCGCGCACAACTACAGCCAGGTGGTCGACGTCTGCGACCGGGTCAATCTGTTGCAGCACGGCGAGATCACCTTCGACAAGCCGTCGAAGGAGACCTCGGTGACCGAACTCCTCGATCTCGTGCACGCGGAGTACAAACTGAACAACTGAACACCACCGGAGGATCAGTGTCGATCTTCAAGTCGCTCTTCAGTCGGTCCGTCCCGCCACGCCCACGCTTCGGGCGCGGCCGGGCGGTCCTGGCGGTCGCCGCGGTGGCCGTCACGGCGCTAGGCTTCACCAGCGTGACCTCATCCGCCGCCCCGGACTCCACCGCCCGGCCGCCGACGGTGGCCAAGGAGTACTTCGGTCAGGCCGACAACCAGGCCGTCTACCGGTACACGCTGGCCAACTCCCACGGCATGCGGGTGCGGATCCTCAGCTACGGCGGCATCATCCAGACCCTGGAGGTGCCGGACCGGCGTGGGCACACCGCCAACGTGGTGCTCGGCTTCCCCACCCTGGCCGACTACGTCACCGAGAACAGCCCCGCGGCCGGCGGTGGCACCTACTTCGGCTCGCTCGTCGGCCGCTACGCCAACCGGATCGCCAAGGGCACCTTCACCCTGGACGGGACCACCTACCACGTACCGGTCAACAACAACGGCAACAGCCTGCACGGCGGCACGTCCGGTTTCAACGAGAAGGTGTGGAACGTCCAGGAAGTGTCCGGTCCGGGTACGGCGGGTCTGCGGCTGAGCGTGGTCAGCCCGGACGGCGACCAGGGCTATCCGGGCACCCTGACCGCGACGGTCACCTACACCCTGGACAACCAGAACCGGCTGACCATCTCCTACGGGGCCACCACGGACAAGCCCACCGTGGTCAACCTGACCAACCACACCTACTGGAATCTGGCCGGTGAGGGCTCGGGCGACGTGTACGACCAGCGACTGATGATCAACGCCGATCGCTACACGCCGACGGACGCGACCCAGATCCCGACCGGTGAGCTGGCGCCGGTGCAGGGGACTCCCTTCGACCTGCGCACCCCGACCGCGATCGGCGCGCACGTGGCCGACGACAACGCCCAGCTGCTGGTCAGTCAGGGCTACGACCACAACTGGGTGCTGAACCGGCCCGACGACACCTCGCTGTCCCTGGCGGCCAAGGCGGTCGACCCGGCCAGCGGCCGCGTGCTGACCGTGCTGACCACGCAGCCCGGCCTCCAGTTCTACTCCGGCAACTTCCTCACCGGCACGCTGGTCGGCACCTCCGGCAAGACGTACCGGCAGAGCGCCGGGTTCGCGCTGGAAACCCAGCACTTCCCGGATTCACCGAACGAGCCCGCCTTCCCGAGCACGGTGTTGCGGCCCGGTCAGACCTACCAGCAGACCACGGTGTTCGCCCTGGGCACCGAGTAGGCATGGTCGGTGGGACCGGTCACGGCCGGTCCCACGAGCCGCTCGGTGTCCACAAAGGACAAGGTGGTCACACCGTCGCCGGCAGCTCGCCCTGGTCTCCGGTGACCGCGGTCTGCCGGCCGTTCTCCGGCGCGGGTTGCGGTTGCGGGAGCGCCGGGGTGGGGCTGGTCAGCGCGGGCGCGATCACGCCGACCAGCAGCGCGCCGACGGCGGTCGCGACCATGGAGGTCAACGCGAAGGCCCCGCCGGAAAGGGCTACCTCCCACGGCGAACCCGGCATGGCGGTGAACCAGGCCGCCGCCGAGACGGTCGCGGCCGCCGTCTCGGGCCGCAGGATCCCCTTCCACCACGCCACGCGCAGCAGGACCGCGCCGGGGTCGGCCTTCGCCTTGCGCTGGCGCACCTCTTCGGCCTTGCGGGCGTAGAGCAGACCGGTGATCAACGGCGTGGCCACCAGCCACGCCGCGTACCAGCCGAACCGGAAGGGCAGGTAGGCGTGCGGGTTGTCACTGGTCGCCAAGCCGGCCGCGACCCCGAGACTCGCGGTGTAAACGGTGAGGATCTCCGTCGGGATGGCGCTGACCAACACCTTGGCCCAGGTCGCCTTCCTGCTGTCGAGCTGGAGCTCGTCCCGGGGATGGGTCTCGTCGCGGGTGATCGCCAGCGTGGTGACCGAGGACAGGCTCATGGGGAGGCCTCCGCGGGGGTGCCGTACGCACGGCCGCCGGGTGGCACGAGGCTGTTCATGCCGCACATGGTCCCATCCGGCCGACCGGCCGGGAACCCGCCGTCCGGACGGGTTTTCCGCGTCGGGTCGCTCTTCACGCCCGCCCGCGCCCGGCTCGGGCGAGCCCGCGGACCGCGACACCGGCGCCGAGGACGAGCACCAGCAAGGCGAGGGCCCAGCGCCGCTTCATCAGCGTCGCGGCCTGGACGGCCGGAGCGGTCACCCGCTGCCGTTTGACCGTCGGCCCGGCGGCGCGCGCCGCGGTCCGCGAGACGCTCGACGGGACCGACGGCGGCGGACTCTGCGGCGGGGGCAGGACCGGCGCGGGGGCCGACGTGGTCGTCGAAACCGGCGCGGGGGCGCGCGGGATCCGCACCGGTGGCACGGAAACGCTCGGTCGTGGGGACGGCGGAGGCGGAGCGGGAGGCGGCGGCGTCACGGGCGGAGGCGGGGGTGGCGTGGACGGTGGCGGAGACGGCACCGTGGGCGGCGGTGCGGGTGCTTCCGGTGGGGGTGGCGGGCAGGGCGAACCCACCCCTATGTCCACAATGGACGAATCGCCGAGCGGTGGGATCCCGACCCCCACGATCACGCAGATCCCCACCGCGGACGCGGGCACCGGAACGAGCCAGAACAGCCCGGTGAGCACGACCAGGCCGGCGAAACGCGGCTTCCTGCCGAACATCGCCGGTCACCCCAGCCTGGCGAGCGCCTGGGTGAACGCGTCCGGACCGACCTGCGCACCGCCGGCGAACGGGTTCTGCAACTGGAAGATCGCGAAGCACAGCAACGCGGTCGTGCCGGCCAGGGTGGACACGATGATCACGTGCGGGACCAGCCGGGTGCCGCCGAAGAGGTTCGGCAGGAGCACGAACAACAGGCTGCCGACGGCGAGCACGAACCACAACACGGCGCCGACCTGGTTGTCCGCGTCCGCGTTCAGCCGCTGCTGCCTGGCGTCGTAGACGTCGAGCAGATCGTCGGAGGCTTCGGTCTTGCGATTCTCGAGCCAGTCGTCGTCGGAGGACACCGGAGCACTGTCGATCAGGGCGCGCATCTGGTCGAGCTGGGTCCAGCCGGTGTTCGGCACCGGGGTGCCCGCGCGCAGGCTCGGCCATTCCTGGTCGGCCACCGTGTTCGCGTAGTCGCTTGCCAGCGCCCGCATCCGCGCCGGGACCGGGGCCGGCAGCGCGTCGGCGGCCCAGGTGGCGGTCACCAGCGCCCGCGCTTCCGTGTAGGCGTCGTCCCGCACGGTGCTCACCGCGTCGAACAGCGAGATGAGCACGAACGCGACCACGACCGCGTGCAGCCCGCCGACAATCGTGTAGGCCTGACCGGCCGCCGTATTGTTGTCCTCCCGCCCCTCATCGGGCCCGAAACGACGCACGGAATACGCGACCACGGCGCCGGCGACCACCGCGGAGACCACCCAGATCAGGCCGGACACATAAACGTTCACCGGACTCAAGCTAGCCACGGCGCATATCCCCCGACAACAGATTCCCGCCGCGTTCAACCGGGTGGCGGTGAGCGATATTTCAGAACTCACCGATTTGGCCCAACCAGCGGAACGGACCGCTACTTTTCCGGTGCCGCGGACCCGGTTCCGATGCGCCACCGCCAGCGCACTCGTACAAACGGGAAGAGGCCGACTACCTCCGGTCAGCACGGGTTTGCCCGCCGGCCGATTCCTCACACGAAGGGCGACCCGTGAGACAAATTCATCATCGCTGCGTGAGAAAATACCGAACCTGTCACTCGAAAGCGTTGCCCGATTTCCCCGTTCCGCCCACTACCGCCGATCCGAAGATCACCGACCGCTCAGCGCCGGCCGCGATTTATCCCGATCACACGGAAGAGTGACTGTACTCCCTCTCGAATACGATGATAGCGTCGAGTTCGCCGACCGAAGCGGCCGGCGAACCACCATGCCGACCACCCTTTTCCCGGAAAAAGAACACACCGGTCGATAGATTTTTCCGCCGTTTCTGCCGAACCCACGAAGATTGGCGGTTCTTGCCGTGATTGTCACCGATGGGGCCCAGCTCACCGAGCGGGCCCAGTCGCACCCGGCCCCCACAGCGCTCAGCCGCGAATGCTCCGCCGGCCCTCCGCCCACGGGGAGGGACCGCGACGCGGAGTCCCCGCGCGCCCGGGCGTCGCGGGAGACAACGCTTACCCGCCCGCCTTTCCGGGCGCGCTGAGGGAGTCGCCGTGTTCACCGCCGCCCAGAGCATCATCGCCGCGAACCACCCGGGCCACCCCGAACCCGGGGTCGTCCTGGTCGCCGACAGCCTGCTGTGGCCGAACCGGCCGGCCGTCGGCTGCCCCGCGGCCGCGCTGCTCGAAGGCGAGCTGCGGCAACGCGGCGCCCGGACCCTGCGCGGGCACCTGCACGTGGACGCCGAAGAGCACGACGCGGTGTCGCTGCGCACCGTGCTCCCGGGCATCGGCGGCTTCGGCGCCTCGGTGACCCAGCCGACGGCCCGGGTGACCGAGGCCGTGTGCGGCGCGATGGCCGCGTGCCTGGCCGTCACCGGGCCGCCCCGGCGGATCCTGCTCGCCTCGCCCCGCTCGTTCTGCGCCGGGGTGGAACGGGCGATCGAGGTGGTCCGGCGACTGCTGACACAGCGCGGCGGGCCAATCTACGTGCGCAAGCAGATCGTGCACAACCTCCATGTCGTGCGGGATCTCCAGGCGCGCGGCGCGGTGTTCGTCGACGAGCTGACCGAGGTGCCGCGCGGCGCGACGGTGGTGTTCTCCGCGCACGGCGTCTCCCCCGCCGTGTGGTCGGCCGCGGGCCGGCGCCGGCTGGAGATCGTCGACGCCACCTGTCCGCTGGTCGCCAAGGTGCACGCGGAGGCGCGCCGGTTCGCCGGGCACGGCGACACGATCATCCTGATCGGGCACGCCGGCCACGAGGAGGTGGAAGGCACGCTCGGCGAGGCGCCGGGGCGGATGGTGCTGGTGGAGTCGGCCGAACAGGCCCGCGGCGTCGAGATCCCCGATCCGGAGCGGGTTTCCTACCTGACCCAGACGACGTTGAGCGTGCACGAGACCGCCGAGATCATCGAGATCCTGCGCGCCCGCTTCCCCGCGCTGAAGGGGCCGGCCTCCGACGACATCTGTTACGCCACGGCCAATCGGCAGGACGCGCTGCGCGAGGTGGCCGCCGAGTCCGAACTGGTGCTCGTGATCGGTTCGAAGAACTCGTCGAACTCCCGCCGACTGGTGGAGCTCGCCCGCCGCACCGGCGCGGCGGCGCAGCTCATCGACGACGCGAGCGACATCCGGCCGCAGTGGCTGGCCGAGGTCCGCACGATCGGCCTGACCGCGGGCGCCTCCGCGCCGCCGCGGCTGGTGACCGACGTGGTGGCGGCGCTGGGCGGACTGGGACCGGTCACCGTGGAGGAACGGGAGACCACCCGCGAAACCGTCGAGTTCGGTCTCCCCGCCGCGGTGCAGTGAGTGGTCACGGGCGCGAATCGGAGTGCCGCGTTGCGGCCGAAAGAAAAGACGTCCGGGCCGGCGATCGGTAGTGTCGCTGAGCATGAGCGATTCTCTGGTCGAGATCACCTCCGAAGACGAACTGCGCGAAGTGCTCGGGCACCCGCTTTCCCATGTGCTGGGCAAGGAACGCAAGGCGCTGCACGAACTGGACCGGCAATGGCTGGCGAACTCACCGTTCTGTCTGATCGCGACCGCGGCCGCGGACGGCACCTGCGACGTCTCCCCGAAGGGGGACCCGGCCGGGTTCACCCTCGTCCTCGACGACACCACGATCGTGGTACCGGAACGGCCGGGCAACCGCCGGGCGGACGGCTTCCGCAACATCCTCGGCAACCCGCATGTCGGGCTGCTCTACTTCGTTCCCGGCCGCGGCGACACGCTCCGCATCAACGGCCGGGCCCGACTCCTTCGAGACGCGCCGTACTTCGACGAGATGCGGGTGAAGGGACACCGCCCCCAGCTCGCGATCCTGGTGGAGATCGAACAGGTCTTCCACCACTGTTCCAAGGCGTTCCTTCGCTCCGGTCTGTGGAAGCCGGAATCCTGGCAGCCGGACGTCGTCCCTCCCCGCGCCGTCATCGCCCAGACGCTGGAGCGCCCCGATCAGTCCCTCGAGGAGTTGGCGGAGTACTACGGTCCCGCCTACGCCGAGCGCCTCTACCGCTGACGATCCGGGCGGTTTCAGCTCCGCTTCGCGCGTTTGCCCCGTCGGCGGGCGAGAATCAGGATGATCAGCACGAAGGTGGCGGCGGCGGTGCGCAGCGCCATCCGTTGCGAGGTGGTCTTGACCCGGTTCACCAGCTCCTGCGCGGTCTCCCCGAGCTCCTGCCGGGTCAGCTCGGCGTCCAGCCTTGCCTCTTCGGTGTCATAGGGAAAGCTCGGGCCCTCACTCATGGTGACGCACCGCCCGGACGTCCTTGGCGACCCCGGCCGCGGCCTCCTCGGGCACCGGCGGCCCGGCGGACTGCAGCGACCGCCGGCCCAGCAGCGCCGCGAGCCCGCCGGCCAGCACCAGGCCGATCCCGATCAGCAAGGCCGACAACCAGGCCGGCAGCACCAGCGCCAGGGCGATCACCGCCGCCGCCACCAGACTGAGCCCGCCGTAGAGGGCCAGCACGCCCGCGAACCCGGTGAGGCCCGCGCCCACTCCCGCGCGCCTGCCCTTGCGGCGCAGTTCGTCCACGGCCAGCCGCATCTCGTCCCGGACCAGTCGCCGGACCTGGTCGGACAGGTCCTGCACCAGCTCCGCGATCGAGCGGTCCCGCACAGCTCGCTCAGCCATCGTCTCCTCCCGGAGGTTGTCCGACCGTTTCGGCTACCCCGGAGTAGCGCCGCCTAATCGCTGTGCTGATGGCCTGCGCCGGACACCTTCTCCGACGGCGTCGCGGTCGCTTCGGCGGGCGGCACCGGCTTGCCGGTGAGACTGATATGGCCTTCGTCGTGCAGTCGTTCGACCATGTGCGGGTAATGCAGTTCGAAAGCCGGGCGTTCCGATCTGATCCGCGGCAGTTCCAGGAAGTTGTGCCGCGGCGGCGGGCAGGTGGTGGCCCATTCCAGTGAGTTGCCGAACCCCCACGGGTCGTCGACCTCGACCTTTTCCCCGAACCGCCAGCTGCGCACCACGTTCCACACGAACGGCAGCATCGAGCCGCCGAGGATGAACGCGCCGATCGTGGAGACCGTGTTCAGCGTGGTGAAGCCATCGGAGGGCAGGTAGTCGGCATACCGGCGTGGCATGCCTTCGGCACCGAGCCAGTGCTGCACCAGGAATGTCGTGTGGAAGCCGATGAACGTGGTCCAGAAATGCAGCTTGCCCAGCGATTCGTCGAGCATTCTGCCGGCCATTTTCGGGAACCAGAAATAGACCCCGGCGAAGGTGGCGAACACAATGGTGCCGAACAGGACGTAATGGAAGTGCGCGACCACGAAGTAGGAGTCGGTGATGTGGAAGTCCAGCGGTGGCGCGGCCAGCAGGACCCCGGTCAGCCCGCCGAGCAGGAACGTCACCATGAACCCGACAGCCCACAGCATCGGCGTCTCGAAACTGAGCCTCCCCCGCCACATCGTGCCGATCCAGTTGAAGAACTTGATCCCGGTGGGCACGGCGATCAGGAAGGTCAGGATCGAGAAGAACGGGAGCAGCACCGCGCCGGTGGCGAACATGTGGTGCGCCCAGACCGCGAACGACAGCGCGGTGATGCCGATGGTCGCGAACACCATCAGCCGGTAGCCGAACAGCGGCTTCCGGCTGAACACCGGCACCACCTCGGTGACGATGCCGAAGTACGGCAGCGCGACGATGTAGACCTCGGGATGACCGAAGAACCAGAACAGGTGCTGCCACAGGATCGCCCCGCCGTTGGCCGGGTCGAGCAGGTGCGCGCCGATGATCCGGTCCGCCCCCAGCGCGAACAGCGCGGCGGTCAGGATCGGGAACACCGCGAGCACCAGCACGCTGGTGAACAGGATGTTCCAGGTGAAGATCGGCATCCGCCACATGGTCATGCCGGGACAGCGCAGGCAGACGATCGTGGTCACCATGTTGACCGCCCCCAGGATGGTCCCGAGGCCGGCGACGATCAGCCCGAAGATCCACATGTTCCCGCCGATGCCCGGCGAATGCATCGCGTCGGACAGCGGCGTGTAGGCCGTCCACCCGAAGTCCGCGGCGCCGCCCGGGGTCAGGAACGAACTCAGCACGATCAACCCGCCGAACAGGAACAGCCAGTACGAAAACGCGTTCAGCCGCGGGAAGGCGACATCCGGCGAACCGATCTGCAGCGGCAGGATCAGGTTGGCGAAGGCGAACACGTTCGGGGTCGCATACAGCAGCAGCATGATCGTGCCGTGCATGGTGAACAGCTGGTTGTACTGCTCCTGTGACAGGAACTGCAGGCCGGGCCGGGCCAGCTCGGCGCGCATCAGCAGCGCCATGGCGCCACCGATCATGAAGAAGCCGAGCGAGGTGAACAGGTAGAGCCAGCCGATCATCTTGTGATCGGTGGTGCGGATCATGCGCAGGATCGCCGTGCCCCGCCGGTGGCGGGCGGGCAGGTCGTACTGGTTTCCCACGACTATCGGGCGTGCTCGCAGCTCCGTCATTCGCTCCTCCGCCTGATCGCGCACAGTGCAGAGCTCGCCTACCCACTGTGCTCCGGTGAGAAACCGGAATCAAGCCCTTAATCCGTACGTGGCGGACACCGTTTTGCTCCCCGTTCCCGCACCGCTTCGCCACCCGCGGTGACGCCTTGTGCACGGCGGAAGCACGCGGCCCGGTCCACATCGGACGCGCCGCCGCACCCGTGCCGCGAACGGCCTGGTGATGCCTTCTTGCACGTGGACAGGCACCAGCCGTACCGTCGGGAGGAGCGGTTGGGAAAAGCAGCCGTGCGGGAGTGAACGCACGTTGCCGGTGTCTCGTCCGGGCGTGTCTGGTGCTCTCACCCTGAACCGAGGCAACAGGGAGGCGCCGTGCACGCGACCACGGACGTCCGCATCCGGATCGAAGAGCGGGAAGACGGTATCCGTCTGGCCCACACCTCCGGCGAACTCGACGCACTGGGCGCGCCGGTGCTACGCGAATGCCTTCACGAGCGCATCTTCCCCGACCACGACTTCGTGCTCGACCTCGACGAGGTCACCTTCCTCGGGTCGGCCGGCATGAAGGTGCTGATCGACACCGAGGACAACGCCGTCCGGCACCGGCTGCGCTGGGCACTGGTGGGCAACCACCGCGAGGTCGCCCGGCCGCTGCGGGCGACCGGGCTCGCCGCCCGGCTCCCGCTGCAACCGACCGTGTCCACCGCGATCGGCGCGGTGGCCGCACAACGCGCGCAACCGCTGGCCGCCCGGTGAGGACCGGCCTCCGGCCAGTCGAAGGTCGCTGACCACGCCGTCCGATGCCCCGCCGGGCATCGGACGGCTCGGCTGTTGTCGGCCGGTGTGCCGTCACCGCCGAAGAAGACGACGTTCACCTGTCACTTTCACCTCCTGTCTCGATGTTGTGATCCGGCATGTTGTTACTCGGAGCAGCATCCGGCCGTGGTCGCCCTACGCCTGCTGGACGACTCCGGCGGACTTCACCGGCTGCTCGGTGAGCGCCTGTTCGTAGACGCGCAGGACGTCCGCGGCGATGCGGTCCCACGGGTAGCGCGAGCGTGCCCGGTCCATCCCCGCGACTCCGTAGGCCTCACACAGGGCGGGATCGTCCAGCAGACGCCGCAGGGTCGGCGCCAGCAGGTCGGGGCGCCGTGGCGGGACCACCGCACCCGTGACGCCGTCGACGACCGAATCGGTGAGGCCGCCGACCGCCGTGACGACCACCGGCTTGCCGCAGGCCATCGCCTCCAGCGGCACCATCCCGAACGGCTCGTACCAGGGCGTGCACACCACGACGTCGGCCGAGCGCAGCAATGCGGGCAGGTCGTCGCGGGACACCCCGCCCAGCAGGAGCACGCGGTCCGAGACCCCCGCCCGCCCGGCCAGCCACCGCAACCGGCACGCCTCCGCGTCGTCGGCCAGCCGGTCCTGGCCGGGGCCACCCGCGATGACGAGTTCGGTCCGAGGCACCCGGGAAAGCGCGGAGATCGTCGTGCCGAACCCCTTGCGCGGCACCAACCGGCCCACGCTCACCAGGCGCCTGCGCGGGCCGGCGCCCGGGGCCGCCGCGCCGTGCGCGGTGAAGTGGTCGAGATCGACCCCGCACGGGACCACCGACATCCGCGCGCGCGGCAATCCCAGCCTGACCAGTTCGAAGACCTCGTTCGAGCAGGTCGCCGCGATGCGCGACACCGACCTTCCGATGATCCGCTCCAACCGCACCCGCTCGGGCGGGCTGGTGTCCGCCGCACCCAGGACACGGCGTTCGACCGCGCCCAACGCGCGAAAAGTCTGCACGACGGGCAGATCGAGCCCCCGCGCGGCGAGCACCGAGGCCAGCCCGGACAGCCAGAAGTGCGCGTGCACCACGTCCGGCGGCTCCCGCCGCCAGTCCGCGGCCAGGAATCGCCCGAACTCCGCCATCTGCGGCAGGAGTTCGTCCTGGGACAGCCGCCGCGCGGGACCGGCGGGCACGTGCACGACGCGGTACCCGGCGGCGGAGACGGTTTCGCCCTGGTCCGGGTCATCACGGCGCGCGTAGACGGTGACGTCGTGCCCCTGCCGCGACAGCGCCGCGGACAGCTCGGCAACGTGCAGGTTCCGTCCACCCGCGTCGACCCCGCCTGGCACGGCGAGCGGGTCGGCGTGCCCGGAGACCATCGAGATCTTCATCCGTCCCCACCCCGCACCCGCCGGAGCACCGCGTCCCAGCGGTACAGGAACGCTTCCAGACCGTAGTTGGCCAGGGCGAACTCCCGCGCGAACTTGCCCATCCGGTGCGCGAGGTCCGGTTCGGTGAGCAAGACCCGGATGGCGCCCGTCAGCTCGTCGAGGTCGGCGGAGACGAAGCCCGCTTCCGGCGGGATGGCGCGCGGCACCTCGGTGCCGGCCACCGCCACGACGGGCATCCCCAGCATCATCGCCTCGATCAGCGGCGAACCCAGCGAGGTCCACCGCGCCGTGTGCAGGTACATCCGCCGCCGCGCGAGGTTCTTCACCCGCTCTTCGCGGCCGAGGTCACCGATGGGGCAGATGCGTCCGCCCCGCGTGGCCAGTCTTTTGGCACCCGTGCCGTACACGTCCACCGGAACGGCCTCGGCGAAGGTCGTCAGCAGATCGGTCCCGGCGGCTCGTCCCCACCCCGGCCCGTCGTACACGACACCGGCACGCCGCTCCTCGCCGGTGTAGCGCAAGCCCGGGTCGGGCACGCCGTGCTCGATGACCAGGCTGGGCGCGCGGCCCGAATCCCACATCAGGCGATTGAAATGCGTGACGTGCACCAGCGGGATTTCGGTCTGGGCGGCCAGCAGGTGCCGGGTGCGCGGAACGTCACCGGTGGGCGGCTCGTGCTCGACATACACCGCCGGCACGTCACGCCCGGCGCGCAGTCCGGTCCACCGGGTGAACAGATCCAGCTCCTCGGGGCCTTGCAGCACGACTACGTCGACACCGTCGACACCGTCGCCGAGTTCCTCCGGAGTCACCCGTCGTGCTGCCGGCGGCAATACCGGTTCGGATTCGTGTGACGCGGGAATCAGGTATTCGTGACGCCCGCACACGAAAGCACCGGTCCACGAGGCATGCACCGGCCAGACGAGAATGCGCAGACGGTCTTCGCGTGCCGAGGTCATGCCGGGAGTCTTCACCGATGGCGAAAGAATTAAACGAGAAAAGACCCACTACCGTGGTCGCCGGAAACGTCCGGCGTCGCACCGTCGTCACCGCTCCCCCGCGGAGGTGAACCCGGCCAGGTGTGGATCCGGACCGCGCGGGGTAATCCAGGCCATGCGCAGCCCGACGGAGGCAGCCGCCTGCGCCCACAAGTTCGCCGAGCTGAGCGCGGCCGGTTCGGACGAGCACCGGCGTGGTGAACTTCGTACCGAACTCGTCACCGAATACCTTGCGGTGGCCGAACACATCGCGCGCCGGTTCAGCGGCCGCGGCGAGGCGTTCGACGACCTGGTGCAGGTCGCCAGGGTAGGGCTGATCAACGCGGTCGACCGGTTCCAGCCCGAGCGCGGCACCGACTTCATGTCCTTCGCCGTCCCCACCATCATGGGCGAGGTCCGGCGGTACTTCCGCGACTCGAGCTGGTCGGTGCGGGTGCCGCGCCGGCTCAAGGAACTGCACCTGAAGATCGGGCAGGTGAGCGGCGAACTCGGCCAGCGGCTCGGCCGGGCCCCGACCCCGAGCGAGATCGCCCACGAGCTGGGCCTGACCGTCGAAGACGTCGGCGAGGGCCTGCAAGCCGGGAATGCCTACTATGCCGTGTCGGTCGACAAACCCACGGGTGACGACGGCGAAACGGTATCGCTGGCGGACATGCTGGGCAACGAGGACGACGCCCTGGAATCGGTGGAAAATCACGAAGCGCTCCAGCCGTTGCTGCGCAAGCTCCCGTCGCGAGAACGCACCATCGTGATGTTGCGATTCTTCGGCAACCTGACGCAGACCCAGATCGCCGAGCGTGTCGGCATTTCCCAGATGCACGTTTCGCGGTTGCTGGCGCAGACGCTGGAAAAGCTGCGCACGCAGCTCGTCGACGAAGGCTGACGCTCGCGGAAAAACCGGACCGCACAACAAGATCCGCACGCCTCGGGGTCGTTTCGGCGGGAAAGGCAGCGGGTAGCCGCAGATCGATGAAGGCGAAGGACGTGATGACCGCGCCGGTGGTGACCGGCTTTCCGGACACACTTCTCAGGCAGGCCGCGAAACTGTTCATCAGCCATGGGTTCAGCACCCTGCCCGTCGTCGACGAGGACGACCACCTGCTCGGCGTGGTCACCGAGGGGGACCTGCTCGCCGAACCGGTGGTGCCCAGTCCCCGGGCACCGGGCGATGTCGCCCCGCCGGCGACGCTGGAGCCGCTGCTCACCCGCGATGTGGTCACCGCCGACACCGAAACACCCGTGGCGCTGCTGACCCGGCTGATGCTCGACGAGCGGGCGCGCGCCATCCCGATCGTCGACGGGGAACTGCGTGTGGTCGGCATCGTCGCCCGGCGGGATCTGTTGCGCAGCATCGCCCCCGACGACCAGGTCATCGCCCGCGATGTCCGGTATCACCTGTCCGCGACCGGGCAGCGGCGCTGGCAGGTCACGGTGGCCGGCGGGATGGTGAGCCTGAGCGGCGACTGCACCGACGAGACCGAACGCCAGATCGCGACGGTCGTGGCCGGCAGCCTGCCGGGTGTCATCGGCGTGCACCTCGAAGACGGCCCCTGACGAGCCGGCCGAAGCCCTCATTTCGCTCCGCTCGATAACGGACAGGATCGTGAAGCAGTGGGTTCGCGAGGTGAGACGATTACCCGGGTGGAGCCGGAACGACGGGTAATGGACGCGGGCGCCGTGAACGCCGCGCTGGACGGCCTCGGCGACCGCGGGGTGGTCCGACAGTGGGCCGAACGCTTTTCGATACTGGCCGACCCGTCCCGGCTCACCCTGCTGGTGTGCATCCACTACGCCCGCGAGATCTCCGTGTCCGATCTCGCCGTCGCCGCCGGCATGACCGACACCGCGGTCTCGCAGGCGCTGCGACTGCTGCGGGCGCACGGTCTGGTGACCGGCCACCGCAGCGGCCGGGTGGTGCGCTACCGGCTCGCCGACGCCACCGTGCACGACCTGATCCACCATGTCCGGCCGCATCCGGGCGGACAGCCGCACGGCGTATGACGCCGCCACGCCCCCGGCGTAAACGACGTTATACACCGCGATCCACACCACACCCGGCCCCGCTCTCCGGCGAATCCCGGCGAGAACCGCCGTTCGCCGGTACCGTCGAGGCATGATCGGGTTGCCCGGCAAGATCACAGCCTGCCTTTTCGATCTCGACGGCGTGCTGACCGGCACGGCGGCACTGCACAAACAAGCGTGGAAACAGACTTTCGACTCGTTCCTACGAGAACGCGACGGCAGTGGTTACCGCGGTTTCACCGACCACGACTACGCCGAATACGTGGACGGGCGCCCGCGTCTGGACGGCGTGCGCGGATTTCTCGCCTCCCGGCGGATCTCGCTGCCCGAGGGCGCCCCGTCGGACCGGGTCACCGACCACACCGTGCACGGCCTGGCCAACCGGAAGAACGAGCTGGTGCTGGCCATCATCGAACAACGCGGGGTGGACCCCTACCCGGGTTCGGTGCGCTATCTGGAGGCCGCCGCCGACGCCGGGCTCCGCATCGCGGTGGTGACCTCCTCGGCCAACGCCGCCGCCGTGCTCAAGGCGGCGAACCTGGACAGGTTCGCGCGCGTCCTCGTCGACGGCCTGGTGATCACGCGGGACAAGCTGCGCGGGAAACCGGCACCGGACTCCTTCCTGGCCGCCGCGCGGGCCCTGGACACGGCGCCGGAGAACGCGGCCGTGTTCGAAGACGCGCTGGCGGGTGTGGCCGCGGGCAAGGCCGGGGGGTTCGGGTACGTGGTCGGCGTCGATCGCGAAAACCAGGCCGCGGAACTGCGGGAGCACGGTGCCGACGTGGTGGTGCGGGATCTCGCGGAACTGCTGGCGGACGAGCGGCCGGAGAAGGCATGACCGAGCAAGGCTACGAAACGGCGCCGTGGGAGCTGCGGTGGCGCACCCTCGCGGTCGACCAGCTGCAGCGGACCGAGTCGACCTTCGCGCTGTCCAACGGACACATCGGCATTCGCGGCACGCTGGAGGAAGGCGAGCCGCGGGGCCGTCCCGGCACCTATCTGAACGGCTTCTACGAGGAACACGAGCTGCCCTACGCCGAGGCGGGATACGGCTATCCGGAGGCCGGGCAGACCATCGTGAACGTCACCGACGGCAAGATCATCCGCTTGCTGGTCGAGGACGAACCGTTCGACATGCGCTACGGCACCGCGACCGCGCACGAGCGGTGGCTGGACTTCCGGGCGGGCACGTTGAGCCGGCAGACCGAATGGGTCTCCCCCACCGGGCGCCAGGTGCGGGTGCACACGCAGCGACTGGTGTCGTTCACGCAGCGGGCGGTCGTCGCGATCCGGTACGAGGTCGAGCCGCTCGACGGCGACATGCAGCTGGTGGTGCAGTCCGATCTGCTGGCCAACGAGCCGATCGAGCAAGACACCAAGGACCCGCGGGTGGCGGCGGCCCTGCAGTCGCCGCTGGTGGGCGAGTTCGCCCTGGCCGAGGACGAGCACGCGGTCCTGGTGCACCGGACCCGGAACTCGGGCCTGCGGATGGCGGCGGCGATGGATCATCTGATCGAGGCGCCCGATTCCCTGCGCAGCGACATCACCGTCGAGGACGACCTGGCGCGGCTGACCGTCGCGGTGGACGTGCCCAAGGGCGGCCGCCTGGTGGTCACGAAGTTCCTGGGCTACGGCTGGTCGGCCAAACGGTCGATTCCCGCGCTGCGGGCCCAGGTTTCGGCCGCGCTCGCCGGCGCGCTGCAGACCGGCTGGGACGGGCTGGTCGCCGAACAGCGGTCCTACCTCGACGACTTCTGGGAAACCGGGGACATCCAGATCGACGGCGACACGGAGCTTCAGCAGGCCACGCGGTTCGCGCTCTACCACATCCTGCAGGCGGGGGCCCGCGGCGAGAGCCGGGCCATCCCGGGCAAGGGCCTGACCGGGCCCGGCTACGACGGGCATGCCTTCTGGGACACCGAAACCTTCGTGCTGCCCGTGCTGACCTACACCGTCCCCGAGGCGGCGCGCGACGCGCTGCGTTGGCGGCACAGCACACTGCCCCTCGCCCGGGATCGCGCCGCCCAGCTGGGGCTGCGCGGCGCGGCCTTCCCGTGGCGGTCGATCAACGGCGCGGAGTGCTCTGCCTACTGGCCGGCCGGCACCGCCGCGTTCCACGTCAGCGCGGACATCTCCGATGCCGTCGCCCGATACCTCGCCGCCACCGGAGACGCCGAGTTCGAACGCGGCTGCGGCACGGAGATCCTGGCGGAAACGGCGCGGCTGTGGATGTCGCTCGGGCATTTCGACGTGCACGGCAAGTTCCGCATCGACGGCGTCACCGGCCCGGACGAGTACTCGGCGGTGGCGGACAACAACATCTACACGAACCTGATGGCGCGCCGGAACCTGCTCGAGGCCGCCGACTCGTGCGAGCGGGTACCCGAGGTGGCCGAGGAACTCGGTGTCGACGAGAGCGAACTGGGCACCTGGCGGGAGGCCGCCGAGCGGATGTACCTGCCCTACGACGAAGAACTCGGCGTGCACCCGCAGTCGGAGGGCTTCACCAAGCACGCCGAGTGGGACTTCGCGGGGTGCGCCGCCGACTCGTATCCGCTCCTGCTGAACTACCCCTACTTCGACCTGTATCGGAAACAGGTGGTCAAACAGGCGGATCTGGTGCTGGCGCTGCACCTGTGCGGCGACCGGTTCACGGCCGAGGAGAAGGCCCGCGACTTCGCCTACTACGAAGCCAGGACGGTGCGTGACTCGTCGCTGTCGGCCGGAACGCAGGCGGTGATCGCCGCCGAGGTCGGGCATCTCGACCTTGCCTACGAGTACCTGGGTGAGGCCGCGTTCACCGATCTTCACGACGTGCACAACAACGTGCACCAGGGGCTGCACATGGCCTCGCTCGCGGGCGCGTGGAACGCGGTCGTCGCCGGACTCGGCGGCATGCGCGACCACGGCGGCGACATCACCTTCGCCCCGCGGTTACCGGACGCCCTCGACCGCGTCGAGTTCCGGATGTGCGTGCGGAACAGCAGGTTCGCGGTCGAGGTGCACCGCGACCGCGCGACCTACCGCCTGGTGTCCGGGGAACCCGTCGAGATCACCCACCACGGCCAGCGGTGCAAGGTGTCCGAGCATCCGGTCACGCTGCCCATTCCCCGGGTCGACCCGGGGCCCGAACCGACCCAGCCACCGGGTCGCGCGCCCTCGCACCGGCACCCGGAACGCCTGCGCCGTAACGAACTCTGAACGTCTCAGCCCGGCGGTGGGAAGGTGGGCACGTCCGGGTTGCCGGGCACCTGCGGATTCCGCGGCACGTCCGGGTTCCCGGGCAGGTCCGGGCGCACGTCGTCCCGGTTGGCGGGCTCTTCCACGTCTTCGGTGCGGGTGTCGAGATCGGGATCGGTGAGCTCGGGAAAAGCGGGGCCGAGTGGCGGTTCGTGATCCGGCTCGTGCCGGTGATGTTCCTGCCTCATCACAGCGGCATACCCAGGACGGGGAAACATCAACCCCTGAAATTCAGCGTGCGTTGATATAATGGCGAAATGGTGGTTTCCCGACGAGTGGCGCGGTTCAACAAAGTGGCGACCAACCGGGTACTCGGGCAGTTCACACCCTTCCTGCCCGGGTTCGGCACGGTCGTACACAACGGACGTCGTTCCGGGCGCGTCTACCACACGCCGGTCAACATCTTCCGCGCGTCCGACGGCTATGTGATCGCGCTGCCCTACGGGCCCGAGTCGGACTGGGTGCGCAACGTACTGGCGGCCGACGGGTGTGAGGTCGTGACGCGCGGCCGTACGGTGAAGCTGACGAAGCCACGACTTGTCCACGAGGCGAAATGCGCGGAGCTGCCCACCCCGGTTCGCCAGATCCTCGAACTCGCCGGGGTCGCCGACTTCCTCCACCTCGAGCCGGCTCAGCCGAGCCGCTGAGCGGACTCAGCCGAGCAGGTCCCGCAGCTGATGCACCGCTTCGACGCGACGTTCGGTGCCCGGCTCCAGCGGCGAAACGTGCAAGGTGGTGACGCCCGCCTCGGCGAACGCGGCGAGGCGCTCCTTGACGTGACCGCGCGGGCCGACCAGCGACATCGCACCGATCAGGTCGGCGGGAACCGCGGCCGCGGCCTCGGCCTTCTTGCCGTCCAGATACAAATCCTGGATCTGCTTCGCCTCGGCCTCGTAGCCGTAGCGGCAGGCCAGCTCGAAGTAGAAGTTCTTGCCGCGCGCACCCATCCCGCCGACGTAGAGGGCGACCAGCGGGCGCACGTGGTCCACGAGCGGGGCCGCGTCGTCCCCGATCGCCAGCGGCACCATCACCGAGACATCCAGTGGCCCCAGCGCCGGGTCGCGCTTGGCCTTGCCCTCGGCCAGCGCCGGGCCCCACACCTCGCCGGCCTTCTCCGGGTGGAAGAAGATCGGCTGCCACCCCTCCGCGATCTCCGCGGTCATCGCCACGTTCTTCGGCCCCAGCGCGGCGAGCATGATCGGGATCCGCTCCCGCACCGGATGGTTGATGATCTTCAGCGGTTTGCCGAGCCCGGTGCCCTCGCCGGCGGGCAACGGAATCCGGTAGTGCCTGCCCTCGTGCACGACCCGCTCGCGCCGCCACACCTGACGGCAGATCTCCACGATCTCCCGCGTGCGGCCCAGCGGAGCGTCGTAGCGAACGCCGTGGAAGCCCTCGATGACCTGCGGGCCGGAGGCGCCGATGCCGAGCGTGAACCGGCCGCCCGAGACGTAGTCGAGGCCCGCCGCGGTCATCGCGGTCAAGGTCGGGGTCCGGGTGTAGATCTGCAGGATCCCGGACGCGATCTCGACCCGCTCGGTCTTCGCGGCGAGGTACCCCAGCTGGCTCACCGCGTCGAAGGAGTAGGCCTCCGGAACCGCGACGATGTCCAGCCCGGCCTTCTCCAGCGCGACGATGTCCGCCACGCTCTCGGCGAAGTCCCCGGCGTAGTTGATCTGCATGCCGATTCGCATCGTCGCGCCGTCCTCCGGTAAGCACCCGCTTAGTCGAGTACACCGTACCGCACGGCCGTGACCGACCGGCCCGCTCGCCACCCGGGCGGGGCGATGCGCTCGACCGCCGCCGACACGAGAAGTTATCCGCGGCGTAACGCGCAGAGTAAGATCCGGCAGGAGATGGAGAGCCACACGCGGCTGCGCCGCGACACTGCCCGCACCCGCGACAGGTTGCTCGACGCGGCCGGTGAACTGCTCGCGGAGCGCGGCGTCGGGTTCAGCCTGCCGGACCTCGCTCGCGCGAGCGGGGTCGCCACCGCGACCGTGTACCGGCACTTCGAAGACGTGGGCGACGTCCACCGCGAGTTCTACTACCGCCTCATCGACGAGCTGGTCACCGAGCTGACCGCGATCCCCAGCCGCGCCACGACACGCTTCGAACACATCGGGGATCGCTGGGTCGACCTGGCCATCCACTGGGGTCGCGCCGCGACCCGGATCCGCAGCTCCGACGGGTTTCTCGAGCGCGTCACCGCCGATGATCCGCCGACGTCGGCCCTCTACGCGGCACTCGCCCCGGTCATCGAGGAACTGGTGGCGGACAAGGTGATCCCCGCCCAGAACACGCGCTACGCGGTGCTGCTCTGGATCACGATCTTCGACGAGCGCGTCATCGTGGACCTCGCGGGGCTCGACTGGCCACCCCGCCGCATTTCCCGCAGCCTGTCGGCCTCCCTGCTCGCGGCCTGGCAAGCTCCCTCGTAGAAGGTCTAGGCTTCCCGGTCACCCACCGGCACCTTTTCCCGCCCCGCAAGGGAATCCGCCTCCGGAGCGAACAGGCGGAGGGCAAGCACGGCCAGCACCGCCGCGCACCCGGTGAACGCGACCGCGACCAGCCGGAAGGACAGGTCCAGCCCGAACCGGCCGGTGAGCAGGCCCATGCAGGTAGGCACTGAACAGCACGGTCAACCCGAACGCGCTCAGCCCGAGGTCGGCGCGGTAGCCGGGAAGGAGTGGCGTCGGCAGGTTCGGTCCGGCCATCACGACCGTGAACGCCGCGATCAGAAGGACGACACGAGCACGCACCCAGCACCCCAATCCGAGAATTTCTTCTCATGTTTGCGAGTGCACCTCCGATCCGTCAACCCACACCGCCAGACCACCGAACCGGACCAGCGACCTCACCAACCGCACCAGCGACCTCACCGACAGGACCAGCGACCTCACCAACCCGAACAGCGAACTCGGCAACCGCACCAGCGAACTCGGCGACCGGAACAGGGGACACGGCGACCGGAGCGGGGGACACGGCAACGGGAACAGGGGACACGGCAGTCACCGGCGTGTCCTCCCGTCCGGTCCGCGAGGCCCCCCGTCCGGTCCGCGAGTCCCCCCGTCCGGTCGCCGTGTCCCCCGCTCCGGTCCGTGAGTTCTCTCGTCCGGTTGGTGAGGTCTCGTGCGGGGGTGTTCGGTCCGGTGGACGGGTTGCCGGGGCGGGGGTGGGGGGTGGGGCGCGGTCAGTGGCCGGGTGTCCAGGCGCGGACTACCGAGTCCAGCACGGAAAGCGGGAGAATCCCGTTGCGCAGCACCACGTCGTGAAAGTCCCGGACGTCGAAGGTGTCCCCGAGCCGGTGTTCGGCCTCGGCGCGGATGCGCTGGATCTCCAGCCGCCCCACCATGTACGACAGCGCCTGGCCCGGCCAGCCGGCGTACCGGTCGATCTCGCTTTCGATCTCCAGTGGCGCCATCGGCGTGTTCTCGGTCAAGAACGCCACGGCCCGGCGGCGGCTCCAGCCGAGCGCGTGCAGCCCGGTGTCCACCACCAGCCGCCCCGCCCGCATCGAATCCTGGGTCAGCATCCCGAACCGGGACACGTCGCTCGAATACAGCCCCATCTCGTCGGCCAGGCGCTCCGCGTACAGCGCCCAGCCCTCCGAACAGGCGTTGACCCGGCACACCTTGCGCAGCAGCGGCAGGTCCCGTTTCATCAGCCCGGCGAACTGGAAGTGGTGTCCCGGAACGGCTTCGTGGAACGAGAGTGCCTCGCTCAGGTGCCGGAACCGCTCTTGCGCACGGTAGGTGTTGGCGTAGAAGGTACCGGGCCGCGGACCGGTGAAATCGGGCCGCTGGTAGTAGCCGAGCGTCTGGGTCGGGGCCTCGATGTCGGGGATCGCGCGGACCTCGCAGGCGTGGTCGGGCACCCACCGGAACCACTCCGGCGCGGCGCTCTCGGCCCGGGCGACCGCCGCGCGTGCGGCGTCGAGCAGTTCCTCACCGTCGTTCCAGCGCAGCCCGGGATCGGTGCGCAGCCGCCGGAAGATCTCCGGCAGCTCGGTGGTGCCGAAGACGCGGCCACCCAGTTCCCGGTACTCCCCGGCCAGCGCGGAGATCATGGCCAGCCCGGTCTCGTGCAGTTCACGCGCGGTCCGCTCGGTCGTGGTGTGCACCCGGATCTGCAGCGCGTAGCGTTCCTCGCCCCCGGGCTGCCAGCACACGCCCGCCCTGGCCGCGGCGTGCGGCCCCACCTCGCCGGCCAGGAAGTCCCGGTATCGGCGGTAGGCCGGGCGGACCACGTCGGCGAGCAACGCGTCCTGCCGGGTCGCGTCGATGCCGGGCCCCTCCCGGCGCAACGGATCGGCGTCGGGCCGGGAAAGGTAGCGGTCGAGCTGGCCGATGGCCACCGCCACCAGGAACTCCGGCGGCACCAGCCCCCTGGCCACGGCCGACCGCTGACGACCGGTCACGGTGTCCAAATAGGACGGTAGTGCGGCGAGCCTGGCCAGGTGGCCGGTGGCCTTTTCCTCGTCGTCGAGCGAGATCTTGGGCAGCGCGTTGAGCAGGGTCAGGGCGGGCGCCGAGTGCGCACTGCTCACCTGGAACTCGACCTCGGCCGCGTCGATGCGGTCGATCGCCGCGCCCGCCTGCTGGCGCACCACCGCGCGCGTCACCGGATCGCCCTCGGCCCGTTCCGCGCGGGCCGCGAGATCGGCGAAACGCGAACGGAACCGTTGTTCGGCCGCCAGGCTGAGGTCGGGCAGACGGTCGTGTTCCCCGGGCAGGCCCAGCATCGAGGGCAGGATCGGATTCGCCGCGAACTGGAGCTCGACGAGTTCGTCCGCCAGCGAATCCGCCTCGGTCACCGCGCCACCCACTCCCCGACCACCGACGCCAGTACGGACATGGGCAGCGCCCCGCCACCGAGCACGACGTCGTGGAATGCGCGGATATCGAAGTTCTCCCCCAACGCCCGCTCCGCCTCCGCCCTGATCCGCTGGATCTCCAGCCGGCCCACCATGTACGACAGTGCCTGACCAGGGTAAGCGATATAGCGGTCGATTTCCGACTCTATTTCCACCTGCGGCATCGGTGTGTTCTCGCGCAGATAGTCGATCGCGCGCTGCCGGCTCCAGCCCTTCGCGTGCAACCCGGTGTCCACCACCAGTCGGCCGGCGCGCATCGAATCGGTGGTGAGCATGCCGAGCAGCGCGATGTCACCGGAGTAAAGGCCCATCTCCTGCGCGAGTCGTTCGGTGTAGAGCCCCCAGCCTTCGGAATAGGCGGTGAAATCGGAGATCCGGCGCAGCAACGGCAGGTCGGAAAGACCGAGCGCGGTGGAGAGCTGGAAATGGTGCCCCGGAATGGCTTCGTGGAAGGCGACCACCTCGGCGGTGTGCCGGAAACGCTCGGTCACGTCGTAGGTGTTCGCGAAGTAGGTTCCCGGCCGCGCACCGTCGAGCGACGGCGGCAGGTAGTACGCGGGCGGCGCCCCCGGTGCCTCGGCGGCCGGCACCGGTTCGACCACCCACGGCTGCGGCGGGATCGTGCCGAACCAGCGCGGCGCGGCCTCTTCGGCACGCGTGATCGCGGCGCGAGCGGTGTCCAGCAGTTCCCCGGCGTCCTTCCACCGCAACGCCGGATCGGTGCGCAGGCGCGCGAAGATCTCCGGAAGCTCCGCGGTGCCGAACACCCTGGCGCCGATCTCGGCGTACTCGCGGGCGAGCTCGCCGATGAGCCGCAACCCGGTCTCGTGCAGCTCGTCCGGGCCGCGGTCGGTGGTGGTGTTGGCGCGCGCCAGCGCGGCGTAGATCTCCTCGCCGCCGGGCAGCCAGCACACGCCGGGCTTGTCCTCGGGCCTGCCGTGCGGCGCGACGTCGGTGACCAGCGCTTCACGGTAGGCCGCGAAGGCCGGGCGCACGGTCTTCTCCAGCAGTTCGGCCCGCCGCGCGGCGAACTCCTCACTCGGCGCGGGCTGGCGCAGCAGCGGATCGGCCGCCGGGTCCGCGAGGTAGCGGTCCAGATGCGCGACGGCCGCGCGCACCAGATGCGCGACCGGGAGACGGCCCGCCGCGATCCCGGCACGGTGCCGCTGCGCGGCCTGTTCGAGGTAACGGGGAATCGCGGCGAAGCGGCCGAGGTGCCGACGCCCCTGTTCCTCGTCGGCGATCCCGATCATCGGCAGCGCGGTGAGCAGCCCGACCGCGGGGGAGACGAAAAGGTCGCTCACGCCGAACTCGACGAGCCGGGCGCTCAGCCGGTCGAGGTAGCCGCGCGCCTGGCTGATCAGCACCTCGCGGGTGACCCGGTCCGGCCCGGTCGCCTCGATCGACTCCGCGCGCCGCACGAACTCCGCCAGTCGCGCCCGGTAGGCCTCCTGCGCCGATTCGCCGAGATCTTCCAGACCTTCCCGGTCGGACTCGACGCCCAGCAGGGCCGGCCACAACGGCTCCGCGTCGAACAGTGCTTCCACGAACTCATCGGCCAGTGCGGCAACCTCGGTCATGGCGCCCACCTTAGGCAGCGCCGGACCGCTCCGCGATCGGGTATACGGCTGCGGGCAACGGGGTTTTTCCGGCGTTTCCAGGGGAATGTCCGGCGTGGGGTGAATAGGCGACAGGCGCCTGGGAGGGTAGCGTTTCCAGCCGTGGCCGTGACCGATCCCGTGGATGCCCGCCTGCTCGCCGCGCTGGCCGAAGTGGGCAAGGCGGCGGTCCACGAGCTGGCCGCCAGGGTCGGGATGGACCCGCGCGAGGTGGCCTACCGGCTGGTCGCGCTCTCCGGTGGCGGGCTGCCGTTGCTCGTCAGGGTGGAAAGCGACCCGAACGGCCTACGCGCCGCGCTCACCGGAACCGGTGGCTGGGCGCCGGGCGCACCGCCGGCACAGCAGGTACCGCAACGGCCCGTGGCCGGACCACCTTCCGGTCCGTACCCGCAACCGGTGCCCCACTCCGCCCACGGGGTTCCCTCGGGGCCCTACCCGGTGCAGGGCATGCCGTCCAGCCCGTATCAGGTCCAGGGCGTGATTTCGGGCCGTTATCCCGTACCGGGGGTGCCCAGCGGTCCGTACCCGGTCCCGGCGGGCGGCTACCCCGCGCCGAACCCGGCGCGCTCCCCCACACCGCAGGCGCCACCGCCCGCGCGTCCCGCCGTGCCGCCACCGGAACCGGTCCAGCCCGCACCCCCTGCGCCGGACCCGGTGATCAGCACCTGGGGACCGCCGCAGACCGCGTCCTGGGCCCGCGGCGACCAGCCCGCCGCCACACCGCCCGGCCCGCACACCGGTCGCATCGGCGACGTGCTCGCCACGCAGGGCCTGGACGGCGAGCAGCTGACCGTGCAACTGCTGGAGGTGCAGGACCCGGCGGACTTCCTGTTCACCGCCGCCGGTTACCGGCTCGACGAAGGCGAGCGCGCCGTCGTGGTGCACACCGAGATCACCAACCGCGGCGCCGGCCCGTTCGCCTCACTGCCGGACAACTACCTCGAACTGATCACCACCGAGGGCAAGGCGGTGGCGAAGGCCCCGGTTTCGCTGACCTCCCGGCCGCCGCACAAGATCGGTGTGCGGGCGGGCGAGACCGCGGGCGGCCACACCGTCTATGTCCTGCCCGAAGCCACCAAGATCGTTTCCGTCCGCTGGAGCCCACGGCCCGAGCCCGGCGAGCACACCCTCATCTGGTCCCTCGACGACTGATCCCGGCCCCGGCACCTACTCCGCGCGCAGGATCTCGAGGGCGCCGGCGAGATCCTCCGGGTACGGCGACTCGAAGCTGATCCACCGGCCGTCGGCGGGATGGGCGAACCCGAGCGTGCGGGCGTGCAGCCACTGCCGGGTCAGACCCACCTTGCGGGCCAGCACCGGGTCCGCGCCGTAGGTGAGGTCTCCCACACAGGGGTGGCGCAGCGCGGAGAAATGCACCCGGATCTGGTGCGTGCGGCCGGTCTCCAGCTTGATCTCGACCAGGGAGGCGGCCCGGAACGCCTCGATCACCTCGTAGTGGGTGATGCTGGGCCGTCCCCCGGCGACCACGGCGAACTTGTAGTCGTGGCGGGGATGGCGGTCGATCGGGGCGTCGATCGTGCCCCGGGTGGGGTCGGGATGCCCCTGCACGACCGCGTGGTAGCCCTTGTCGACGGTGCGTTCCTTGAACGCCCGCTTGAGGACGGTGTAGGCGTGCTCGCTCTTGGCCACCACCATCACGCCGGTCGTCCCGGCGTCCAGGCGGTGCACCACGCCCTGCCGCTCGGCCGCCCCGGAGGTCGAGATGCGCAGCCCGGCCGCGGCCAGCCCGCCCACGACCGTGGGCCCCGTCCAGCCGGGGCTCGGGTGGACGGCGACCCCGACCGGTTTGGACACCACGACGATGTCGTCGTCGTCGTGCAGGATGCGCAGGCCTGCCACGGGTTCGGCGATCACCTCGACCGCGTTGCCCGGCTCCGGCAGGGTCACCTCGAGCAGGCCGCCCGCGGCGAGCCGGTCCGACTTGCCGGCGGGCCTGCCGTCCAGCAGCACCTCGCCCGACTCGGCCAGCTCGGCGACCACGGTCCGGGACAGGCCGAGCAACTTGGCCAGTCCGGCGTCGACCCGCATCCCGTCCAGGCCGTCGGGGACGGGCAGCATCCGGGCGCTCACTTCTTCCCGCTCCGCACCGATCCGTCGTAGTCGCGGCCGAGCAGGGACAGCACGACGATCAGCACACCGCCGACGCAGATCGAGGAGTCGGCGACGTTGAACACGGGCCAGACCGACCCATTGGGCGCGAACACGGAGATGAAGTCGACGACGTGGCCGCGCAACGGGCCCGGCGCGCGGAAGATCCGGTCGGTGAGGTTGCCCAGCGCGCCCGCCAGCACCAGCCCGAGCCCGATCGCCCAGCCGGTCGAGCGCAGCCGCCGCGCGAACCAGATCAGCGCGATCACCACGGCGATCGCGACCAGCGCGAGCACCCAGGTCATCCCGGTGGCCATGCCGAAGGCGGCACCCGGGTTGCGGAGCAGCTGCAGGTAGACCAGCCCGCCCAGCAGCCGCACCGGGTCCCGTCCCTCCAAAGTGGACGCGACGACGGCCTTGGTGACCAGGTCGATGCCGAACACGACCGCCGCGACGCCGGCCAGCAGGCCGACCCGGCGGGGCGGTGGTGCCGCGGTGGGGCCGGCTGGCTCGAGGCTCTCCCCGGCGACCTCGCCGGTGCCCTGGTCGGCGACGTCGCCGGTGCCGGGTTCGATGCCCGGCTGCGATCCCTGTTCGGTGCTCACTCAGCCCATTGTCCACATGGTGACCACGCCCGTGGCGCCGGTGCGCCGATCGGACGACCGGGTCCCTGGTTTCCCCCGGTGGCCCGGCCCCGCTACCGGCCGGATTCGCCGCGCCAGCGCGCGAGCCGCCCCGCGCGGTCGACCGCGCGCAAGCGGCGCTCCGCCGCTTCCCGCGAGCCGTCGGTGGCCACCACGAGAAGCTGGTCACCCTCCTGCAGCCGGCTCGTCTTCTGCGGGGTGAAGCTCTCCCCGTCGCGCACGATCAGGCTCAGCGAGGCACCGGCGGGCAACCGCAGCTCCGACAGGTACACGCCATGCAGGCGCGACCCCCGCTGGATGCGGACCTGCAGGAGCGCGGCGTCCAGCTCGTCGAGCGCCGCGGCGTCCACCTCGATCTCGGTCGGCTCGGCCCGCCCGATCAGGCCGAGCAGCTTCGCGACCGGCGCCAGCGTGGTGCCCTGGACCAGGGTGAGCACGATGACCAGCACGAACACCGCGTCCACCAGTTGCTCCGCGTTGGGCACGCCCCGGGCGAGCGGGATCATCGCCAGCACGATCGGCACCGCCCCGCGCAGTCCCGCCCAGGACAGGAAGGTCTGCTCCCGCAACGGCACCCGGAACGGCAACAACGCCAGCAGCACCGACACCGGCCGGGACAGCAGCAGCACGACACCACCGGCGATGAGCCCTGGCACGATGCTCTCCAGCAGCCGTTCGGGCGAAGCGAACAGGCCGAGCAACACGAACAACCCGATCTGGGCGAGCCAGCCGAGCCCCTCGGCGAAGGACAAGGTGTCCGAGCGGTGCGGCAGTCGCGAGTTGCCGAGCATCAGCGCGGCCACGTACGTGGCGAGCAGTCCCGACGCGTGCAGCAGCTGCCCCGACGAGTAGGCGACCACGCACACCGCGACGGTCGCCAGCGGGTACAGGCCGGTGGCCGGCAGCGCGGCGCGGCGCAACGCCCAGGCACCGACCCAGCCGAGCGCCAGGCCCAGCGCGGCACCGCCGACGAGTTCGTAGATCACCACCAGCGGCAACGTCCAGTCCACGCGCAGGCCCTCGGCCAGCGCGACGACCGCGATGTAGGCCGGTGCGTCGTTGATGCCGGACTCCAGCTCCAGCGTGCCGGCCAGCCGCGGGTGGATCCGGGCGGCGCGGAGCACCGAGAACACGGCCGCCGAGTCGGTGGACGAGAGCACCGCGCCCCACAGCAACGCGAACCGCCAGTCGAGGCCGAGCAGCCAGTGCACCGCCGAGCCGGTGATCGCGATGCTGATCCCGACGGACACGGTGGACAGTGCGATTCCCGGGCCCAGCCCCGCTTTGACCGACGACCACCGGGTGGTCAGACCACCTTCGGCGAGGATGAGCACCAGGGCGGCGAGCCCGAGCGACTGGGTGAGCGAGGCGTCGGAGAACCGGATGCCGAAGCCCGACTCGCCGAGCAACACGCCGATGAACAGGTAGAGCAACAGGGACGGCAGGCCGAGCCGGGTGGACAGCCGCACGGCCAGCACTGCCGACAGGAGCACGGCCGCGCCCAGACCCAGCACGACCGGAAGCTCCGCCACCCGCACCTCCCCTGCCCTTGGGCTCAGCATAAGGAATCACGGTCGGTCCTTCCTGGTCCGGCTGCTCGTGACGGCAGGGAGACCGGGATGGGTTCTAGCGGCGGTTTTCCCTTTTCGCGGCGCGTAACGCGGCGAGCACCGCTTCGGTGCCGGGTGGTGGATCCGCGAGTTCGACGAGCTTGTCGCGACCGCGTTCCCCTTGCACGACAAGGACATCCCGCGCGCGTACGCCGAACGCCCTGGCCAGTACGGTGCGGACGGCCTCGTTGGCCTTGCCCTCCACCGCGGGCGCCCGGACCGCCACGACGAGGGCGCCGTTGAACTCCCCGCCCACGGCGTCACGCTTCGCGCCGGGTTTGACGCGGATCGCGAAGCGCATCAGGCGGCTCCCGGCCGGGCCACCTCGCCGGGCGCCACGCCCAGCCGCGTGAACGGCTCGACGGTGTGCACCCGCACCGCGCGGTTCGCCTGCCGTGACACCCAGCCCTCGGTCACGGCGTGGCTGAGGATCGCGGCGGGCAGCGCCCCGCCGAAATGCTCCCGGCGCTCGGTCCAGTCCAGACAGTCCCGCAGCAGCGGCCGCCGGCCGGCGTCGGGCACCGTGACGCCGAGCGCGGTGAGCACCGCGCGCCCGTGCCCGGTCAGCGTCAGCCCCGCGCTGACATCGACCAACCCGGCCCGCACCATGCCGGCGCGCAGCGCGACCGCGAGCCTTCCGGCCAGGTGGTCGTAGCAGGTGCGGGCGAAGGAGAGCCGGCGCACCCGCACCGACTCGCGCAGCCCCTGCACCGGCCGCTGGGCGGCATGCTGGGCCAGGTGCTCGATCAGCTCCGCGACCCTCGGGTCGGTGATGCGGACGTAGCTGTGCCGGCCCTGGCGCACAGCCGAGACGAACCCGGCCTCCCGCAGCCGCGTCACGTGCTCGCTGGCGGTCGACGGCCGGATCCCGGCGGAGGCGGCCAGCTCACCGACCGTCCAGGCGCGGCCGTCGAGCAGGGCCAGGCACATCGCCGCCCGGCTGGGATCGGCGAGCACCGACGCGACCTCGGCGAGCGCGACCGTTTCCATGGCCCGACCTCGTTTCCCTGACCCGACCCCGGGTCCGACCCCGGGTCCGGCTTGGGGCCCGACCTGGGGCCGGGCCGCGCCGTGTTGCCCGCGCGGAGCGGCGGGCGCGTGCACTCCGCCCAACCTAACCCCGGCATCGTTCGGCCGCCGCCGACACATCCCGCGCCTGGCGTCGGCCCGGTGAGCAAGCGCCTGACCCTGATCGCCGTGTGCCTCGGATTGTTCCTCGCCCAGACCGACACCACCGCCGTGAACCTCGCCCTGCCCGCGACCGGGCGCGACCTGCACGGCTCGCTGGCCGGGATGCAGTGGGTGCTGGACGCCTACAACCTGGCGTTCGCGACGCTGCTGCTGACCGGCGGCACCCTGGGCGACCGGTTCGGCCGGCGCCTCCTGTTCCGCCTGGGCATCGGCGCCTTCGTGGTGGGCTCGGCGCTCTGTGCCGTGGCGCCGGGACTGGCCGTGCTGATCGGCGGCCGGGCGCTCCAGGGCGCCGGGGCGGCATGCGCGATCCCGCAGAGCCTCGCCATCCTGTCCGTGGTCTTCACCGAACCCGCCGAACGCGACCGCGCGATGGCCGCGTGGTCGGCCGTCACCGGGATCGCCCTGGCCGGCGGGCCCCTCCTGGGCGGCGTGCTGGTGGAAAGCACCGGCTGGGCCGCCATCTTCCGGCTCAACCTGCCGGTCGGCGCCATCGCGCTCGCGCTCAGCCGCGCGGTGGAAGAGTCCGCCGAGGGTCGCCCCCGCCGGATCGACCTCGCCGGGCAGGTGCTCGGGGCCGGCTTCCTGGCCGCCCTCACCTTCGCGATCGTCGAATCCGGTCACACCGGCTGGTCCTCCTCGCCCGTGCTGGTCGCCGCGGCGGTCGCGATCGCCGGTTTCGCCGCCTTCGGCGTGGCCGAGCGGCGGCGCGAGCCGATGCTGCCGCTCGGGCTGCTCCGGCGCGGGCAGCTCCCGGTCGCGACCGTGGTCGCGTTGTGCATGACCTTCGGCGCCTACGGCACGCTCCTGCTGGTGAGCCTGACCCTCCAGCGGCACACCACCGCACTGCTCGCCGGGCTCGCGCTGCTCCCGCAGCCGATCATGGTGATAGTCGGCTCACCGCTGGCGGGGCGGCTGGCGAGCCGGTACGGGCCCCGGCCGCCGATGACCGCCGGCATGACCCTGCTGGCCGCGGGCCTGCTCGCGCTGGCGCTGGCCGGTGACCAGGCGCCGGTACCGCTGCTGGAAGTGATCTTCGCGGTGATCGGGCTGGGCATCGGGCTCACCGCGGGTCCGGTGGTGGGGGTGGCGGTGTCCGCGGTGGCCCCCGGCCGCGCCGGGCTCGCCGGCGGCATCGCCAACCTGGCCCGGATGTTCGGCGTGACCCTCGGCGTCGCGGTGCTGGGCACGGTGTTCGCCGGTGCGGGCTTCCGCGCGGCGCTGCTCGTCGGCGCGGCCGTCGAGGCGCTGGGCGCGGCCATGGCCTGGCGGGTTCAGCGGGTTCAGCGCAGGAACGCCGCCGCCACCGAGACCGCGGGGGTGGACGAGTTGGTGTCGAGCAGCAAGACCGCGAACGCGACGTCGCCGCGGTAGCCCGCGAACCAGCCGTTGGCCTGGCTGCCGTCACCGAACTGCGCGGTGCCGGTCTTGCCGTACACCTCGCCGCTGCCCCGCAGTCCGGTCGCGGTGCCCGCGGTGACCACTTCGCGCATCATCGAGCGCAGCTCGGTGATCACGGAGCCCGGCGGGGCCTGGTAGGGCGTGGTGACCGCGGTCTGCAACCCGGGGTCCGTGCCGTGCCACAGCCGCGGGGTGACCGCTTTTCCGGCGGCGACCGTGGCGGCGGCCAGCGCGAGCCCGAACGGGCTCGCCTGGTCGGTGCCCTGGCCGATGGCCGACTCGACCTGCGCCGCGGAATCCGCCGGGGCGACGATCTTCCCGGCCTCGGTGGAGATTCCGGGAATGGCGAAGTCGGCGTTGAGCCCCAGCTGGTCCGCCGCGCCGACCAGCGCGGTCGCGGGCAGTTCCGAGGCGAGCTGGGCGAAGGTCGTGTTGCAGGAGTGCGCGAACGCCGAGTGCAGCGGCAGCGGCGGGTAGGCGAAACCGTCGTCGTTCGGGATGGTTCGCTGTCCTATTTGGACGGAGCTGGGACAGGGCAGCACGGTGTCCGGGCCTGCCTTGCCGCCTTCGAGCACGGCCGTCGCGGTGGCGATCTTGAACGTCGAGCCCGGCGCGTAGAGGCCGGTGAGCGCGGTGGGCGCGGCACCGGCCATGGTGTTCTGCGCCACCGCCAGGAGATCCCCGGTGGAGGGCTGGATCGCCACCAGCATCGCCGGTGCGCCGGCCCCGTCGACCGCGGCCTGCGCGGCGGCCTGGGTCGGGCCGCTCAGCGTCGAGGTCAGCGGACCGGTGTTCAGCCGCCCTTCGCCGTAGAGCACCTCATCGGCCGCGCCCGGCCGGGTCAGCACGACCGACTTGCCCTTCCCGGCCAGCTCCCCGGCCACCCGGCCCATCCCGGGCAGCAGAAGCGGCGCCACGTTCGGGTCCACCGGCTGGGCCTGACCGCGCTGCCAGCTCAACAGGGGCGTGCCGTCGCGATCGAGCACCGCGGCCGCGCCGGTCTGTCCGCGCAGTTCCAGCCGCCCGTCGGCGGTCAGCCGCGGATGGATCAGCGTGGGCGTCCAGTGCACCAGCCACCGCTGCCCGGACTGGACGAGGGTCAGGCTGTCGTCGTAGCTGAAGACACTGCCCTGGTCCAGGGTCCACGACACGCGGAACTTCACCGACGTGCCCGACACCTGCGTCATTTCGGCGTCGGGGTCGAGGGCCAGGTCGCTGCGCACCCGGGTCAGCGCCGCGACCGCGCTCGCGGAGTCGTCGGTCAGCGCGCCCGCCGTGCTGAACTCACCCCGGGACCAGGCGGTCAGGTACTGGCCGGCGACCGTGCCCGGGTCGTCCGAGGTGCCGCCCGCCCCAGACGCCCCCGACGACCCGGACAGCGCGGTCGGAGCGGGCTCGCTGCGGAGGACGAACACGCCCGCCGCCACGATCGCCACCATCGTCACGGCGCCACCGGCCAGCACCCATCTTCGCCACGTCACGAAGTTCCCCCATGGTCAGCTCGCCTTCGTCACCCCCACGGTGACCTTGACGCCTTCGCCGACAGTACCGGGAAAACCGCCCTCGACGGAGCCGGGCGAAACCGAATTCGCGAGCGTTTCCGCCGCGATGAACTCCGCGTGCGACCGAATGGCGGAAACCACTTCCGCCGGAGCGTCCACCACGAGTTCGATCCGGTCGGCGACATCGAAGCCCGCCTCCCGGCGCGCCTGTTGCACGACCCGGACCACGTCGCGGGCCACGCCCTCCGCGGCGAGTTCCGCGGTCACCTCGGTGTCGAGCAGCACCAGGCCCGAACTGTCCGGCAGCTCGGCCGCGGCGCCGGAGGTTCCGCCCTCCCGGGCGACCAGCCGCCGCTCGTACTCACTGTCCAGGAGCACGATCCCGGCGGCCACCACGGCGCCCTCCGGCGAGGTCGACCACTCGCCCGCCTTCACCGCCTTGATCACCTTCTGCACGTCGCGACCCAGCCGCGGGCCGGCGGCCCGGGCGTTCACCACGACCTCGAACCCGCCGTGCGCGGCGACATCCGTGGTCAACTCGACCGCCTTGACGTTGATCTCGTCGGCGATCAGGTCGGTGAAGGGCGCCAGCTCCGCGGCGTCCGCGGCCGCGACGACCAGCCGCGCCAGCGGCAGCCGCACCCGCAGCTTGTTGGCCTTGCGCAGGAACAGCGCCGCCGAGCACACCTGCCGCACCCGGTCCATGGTCCGCACCAGACCGGCGTTGGCGGGCAGCTCGTCGACCAGCGGCCAGTCCGTCAGGTGCACCGAGCGCCCGCCGGTGAGCCCGCGCCAGACCGACTCGGTGGTCAGCGGCAGCAGCGGCGCCGCGGTCCGGCAGAGCACTTCCAGCACCGTGTGCAGGGTGTCGATCGCGTCCTGATCGCCCGCCCAGAACCGGTCCCGCGACCGCCGCACGTACCAGTTCGTCAACACTTCCAGGAAGTCGCGCACGCTCACGCAGGCGGCCGCGATGTCACAAGTGTCCAAACTGGACGCCACGTCGGTGACCAGTTCGTTGGTCTTGGCCAGGATGTAGCGGTCCAGCACGTGCGGCGAATCGGTGCGCCGGTGTCCCCCGACGCCCTCGGCGTTGGCGTAGAGCGCGAGGAAGTAGTACGAGTTCCACAACGGCAGCACGGCCTGGCGCACCGCGTCGCGGATCCCCTTGTCGGTCACCACCAGGTTCCCGCCGCGCAGGATCGGGCTGGACATGAGGTACCAGCGCATCGCGTCGGAGCCGTCGCGGTCGAACACCTCGGCCACGTCCGGATAGTTCCGCAACGACTTCGACATCTTCTGCCCGTCGGAGCCGAGCACGATGCCGTGCGAGACGCAGGTGCGAAACGCCGGCCGGTCGAACAGCGCGGTGGCCAGCACGTGCAGGGTGTAGAACCAGCCGCGGGTCTGGCCGATGTACTCGACGATGAAATCGCCCGGGTAGTGGTGCTCGAACCAGTCGGCGTTCTCGAACGGGTAATGCACCTGCGCGTAGGGCATCGACCCGGAGTCGAACCACACGTCCAGTACCTCGGGCACCCGGCGCATGGTGGACTTCCCGGTCGGGTCGTCCGGGTTGGGCCGGGTCAGCTGGTCGATGTGGGGGCGGTGCAGGTCCGTCGGCCGCACCCCGAAATCGCGCTCCAGCTCGTCCAGCGAGCCGTACACGTCGACCCGCGGATAGGCCGGGTCGTCGGACAGCCACACCGGGATCGGCGTGCCCCAGTACCGGTTGCGCGAGATCGACCAGTCGATCGCGTTCGACAGCCACTTGCCGAACTGGCCGTCCTTGACGTGCTCCGGGTACCAGGTGATCTGCTGGTTCATCTCGACCATCCGGTCGCGGAACTCGGTCACCTTCACGAACCAGGACGACACCGCGCGGTAGATCAGCGGGTTGCGGCACCGCCAGCAGTGCGGGTACGAGTGCTCGTAGGTTTCGTGCCGCAGCAACAGCGCGCCCTGCCGCCCCGCCGAACCCGTGCCGTTCCTGAGGTCACGGATGATGTCGGGGTTGGCCTCGAACACCTGCTGGCCCTGGTAATCGGGCACCTGCGCGTCGAATCGGCCCTTCGCGTCGACCGGGGTCACCGGCACGATGCCGGCCGCGTCCCCCGCGGCCTTGTCGTCCTCGCCGTAGGCGGGCGACATGTGCACCACACCGGTGCCGTCGTCGACGGTGACGAAGTCGGCGAGCAGCACCTGGTGGGAGTTCTCGTTGCCGACGAAGTACGGGAACGGCGGGTCGTAGCGCAGGCCGGCCAGCGCGACGCCCTTGTACCGGGCCACCACCGGCGGGTTCTCGCCGAGTTCCCTGGCATAGGCGGGAACCCGCGCCTCGGCGAGCAGAAACCGCTTGCCCGGCATCGTCTCCGGCTCGACGACGACGTAGTCGACGTCCGGGTGGACGGCGGTCGCCTGGTTGGACGGCAGGGTCCACGGGGTCGTGGTCCAGATCAGCAGGTAGGTGCCGGTCAGACCGGAGTGGCCGGACTCGTCCCCGCGCAGCCGGAAGCCGACCGTGACGGCCGGGTCCTGGCGGCTGGCGTAGGTGTCGTCGTCCATCCGCAGCTCGTGGTTGGACAGCGGGGTCTCGTCGCGCCAGCAGTAGGGCAGGACCCGGTAGCCCTCATAGACCAGGCCCTTGTCCCACAGCTGCTTGAACGCCCAGATCACCGACTCCATGTAGGTGACGTCGAGCGTCTTGTAGTCGTGGTCGAAGTCCACCCAGCGGGCCTGCCGGGTCACGTAGTCACGCCACTCGTTCGTGTAGCGCAGCACGGATTCCCGGCACGCCTTGTTGAACTCGGCGATGCCCATCTCGTCGATCTGGGACTTGTCGGTGATACCCAGCTGCCGCTCGGCTTCCAGCTCCGCGGGCAGGCCGTGGGTGTCCCACCCGAACCGGCGCTCGACTCGGCGGCCGAGCATGGTCTGGTAGCGGGGCACGATGTCCTTGACGTACCCGGTCAGCAGGTGGCCGTAGTGCGGCAGGCCGTTGGCGAAGGGCGGGCCGTCGTAGAAGACGTACTCGTTGCCGCCGTTCACCCCGGTTTCGCGCGCCTCGATACTGGCCTGGAAGGTGCGGTCGGCCTCCCAGTAGGCCAGGACCTGCTTTTCCAGCTCGGGAAAAGAAGGTTGCGACTCGACCTTCGGGTACATCGGTACGCTCCTCGTTCTCGTACGGATCGTGTGATCCACACGGGGACGAGACACGCCCCTCGAGCGTGTTCCGCGGTACCACCCCGCTTGCCCGCCGTTGCCGCGGACCTCTCGTTCGGCGGCTGTCACGGGCCGCACCCGTCCGGTTCTACTGAGGACACGCGGTCCCGTTCTTCCGGAGGCTCCCCGGTGATGGCCGGATCATTGCCCAGTGATTTCAGGATAACCGGCCCGCGCAAGCGCATTACATGGAGGCTCGTCCGGCGTTCGTCCGTGGTGCGCCGGGGCTCATCCGGGGTTCGTCAGGGTTCGGCACGCGCGCTGCGCACCGACACCAGTGTGACGCCGATGGCCACCACCCACGACCCCGCACCGAGCACCCCGAGCAGGTGCAGTCCCGAAAGGAATCCCGCGTGGTCGGCCGGCTCGCCCGCGACCGCGCCGAACACCGCGACCCCGATCGCGCCGAAGGCCTGCCGCGCGGTGTTGTTGACGCCGCCGGCGACGCCGCCCCGCTCCGGCGGCACCCCGCCGACGGCGGCCGCCACGACCGCCGCGGTCAGCAGGCCCATCCCCACGCCCAGCCCCAGCCACCCGGGCAGGAAGGTCGCGTACCCGCTCTCCGGACCGAGCCGGAGCAGGTCGAGCATCGCGACCGCGCCCACCGCCAGCCCCGCGATCATCAGCGGCCGCGGACCGTACCGGGCGGCCAGCCGGCCGGTGACCGGAGCCAACACGGCGAGCGGGACGAACCCGGGCAGCAGCCCCAGCGCGGCCGCCAGTGGCCGCTCTCCCAGCACGTCCTGCAGGTACAGGGTGTCGACCAGGATCATGCCCAGCCCGGCGAAGTTCATCGCCCCGGCGACCAGGTTCGCGCCCACGAACTGGCGCGAGCGCAGCAACGACGGCGGCAGCATCGGGTCGGCCGCGCGCCGCTCCGCGAACACCAGCGCGCCTACCGCCGGCACGGCCACCGCGAAGGCCACCGGATTCGAGTCGATCAGGCCGAACACCACCGCGGCCAGCGCGACCGCCGCGGTGATCGCACCACCGACATCGATCCGGCGTCCGGGCACCGGAGCGGAAGCCGGGACCAGGCGGCGCGCGGCCACCAGCGCGAACGCGACCAACGGCACGTTGAGGCCGAACAACACGCGCCAGCCGCCCACCGTGACCAGCACCCCGCCCAGCAGCGGACCGGCCGACAACGCCAGCGCGGACACCCCCGCCCACACGCCGAGCGCCCTGGCCTGCTCGCGCCGCTCCGGGAACACCGCGGTGATCACGGCAAGCGTGCCGGGCAGCACCAATGCCGCACCGAGGCCCTGCACCACCCGGAACCCGATCAGCACCGCGGTGCCGGGTGCCAGCGCGCAGCCGGCCGAAGCCAACCCGAAGACCGTGAATCCCCAGCCGACCACGCGGCGGTGGCCGAGCACATCGCCGATCGCACCGCCGGCAAGCAGCAGGGCGGCCAGCACGACCGAGTACCCGTCGACGATCCCTTGCAGAGCCGGCAGGCCGGCACCGAGCTGCGCGCCGATCGTGGGCAGGGCAACGTTCACGACGGTGACGTCGAGCTGCACCAGGAACATCCCGGCGCACATCGTCAGCAACACGGCGCTCCTGGGCCGCGTCAGAATCAGTTCCGGCATGACACCAGAAGATCGCGGAAACACTTCCAGGTGGCCGGAACCATGCCCGGGCCATCCTGGAGACCTGAGTGGCGGAGATGTGGACATCGCCCGGACGGCCGCGCTGTTCGCGGACCCGTCCCGAGTGCGCGTGCTCGCGGCGCTCGGCGACGGGCGTGCGCTGGCGGCCTCGGTGCTCGCCGCCGAGGCGGGCCTGTCCCCGCAGGGCGTGAGCGCGCATCTGGCGAAGCTGCGGGAAGCCGGGCTGATCGAAGTGGAGCGCTCGGGACGGCACCGCTTCTACCGACTCGCCGGCGAGCACGTCGGCGCGGCGATGGAGATCCTGGCCGGGCTTTCGCCCACGCAGCCGGTCACGTCGCTCAAGTCGGGTACCCGCGCGCAGGCGCTCCGGCTCGCGCGGACCTGCTACGACCACGTCGCGGGACGGCTCGGCGTAGCGGTCACCGCGGCGCTGCTCGACCGCGGCGCGCTGGCCGCGGCCGACGGCATCCCGACCACCGAGCGGCGTGCCGGCGACCGCCTGTCCGCCCCGCTGACGGCGCATCCCTACCGACTGGGGCCCGACGCGCACGAGGTCTTCCGCGGCCTCGGGGTCGATCTCGACGAGGTCCGCCGGCAGCGACGGCCGCTGCTGAAGTTCTGCCTCGACTGGTCGGAGCAGCGCCATCATCTCGCCGGCGCGCTCGGTGCCGAACTCGCTCGCGCCCTACTGGGATTCGGCCGGCTCGAACACCGCAAGCCGGGCCATCGGGCCCTACGGATCACCGATCGGGGCACCGTGGGGCTCCGCACCCGCCTCGATGTGGACCTGGGGACCTGAACCGAGGGGGAACGCGGAACGGGACGCTCCCGGACCGCCGGATGACCAGGCGCGTCAGACGGATCGGCGATGCGCGGCGGCCAGGTGGGCGTCGGGCGTGCAGCGCGCGCACGGCGTGAAGCCCAGGCCGCGCGCCTCCTGGACCGAGATCGGGATGACCTCACGATCACCCAGCCAGTCGCACTGGCCTCGGTGATAGCGGGGCAGCTCGTCGACCACCACGACCTCGACCTCGAGTCCGGAAACCAGGGCGGCGTCGTCGGGAGTGCTCTGCTCGACGGCCGGGACACCCGCGGGGTCGGGCTCCGGTTCTCTCGCCGGTCCGGCCCGCTCGACACGGTCCGGCTGCCCGGCCGGCTCGCCGGCCTCGTCCCTTCCGGAGGCCGCGCTCTGTTGCGGCGCGCGTCCGGAAGCCTCTTCCCGCGGCTCGACACTGGTCTGGGCCTCGACCGCGGTTCCGTCGTCCGCGGCCCGCTCGGCCGCCCGCCGGGCGTTGCGGCGCACCACGTCGGCGACCAGCAACAGCCCGGCCACCGCCGAAAGCCCGATGGAAACCCACGCCCACAGCGACAACGCGGTGATCAGTGCGGTGACCAGCAGCCCCAGCGCGCCCAGGACCAGCAGAAGGACCAGATAGAGCACAGTGCATTACAACACGGACCGAACGGAGAAACGGTCCCGGCCCGCCACGCGGCACCGGAACCATCCCGCGGTTCTGGCGTGGTGCCGCCCGGCCCGTTTGCCGTGCGGCACCGGGAAATCAGCCCGCTTCGGCGCGCGGGCCGAACGAGTAGCCCTGGCCGCCCGAGGAGCTCGACGAGCTGGACGAAGCGGAGGCCGGCGCGGCCGAACCCCGGTCGTCGAGTTCACGCAGCTGCGACTCGAGGAAGCCCCGCAGCCGGGTGCGGTACTCGCGCTCTATGGTGCGCAGCTCCTCGATCTTCTTGCCCAGCGTGGTCTTCTCGGTGTTCATGGTGTTCATGGTCTCGGTGTACTTGCGCTGCGCCTCGCGTTCCAGCGTGGTCGCCTTGTCGCGCGCGGCGCGCTCGACGGTCTCGGCCCGGGTCCGGGCCTCGTTGAGCATGGCCTCGGCCCGCGTGCGCGCCTCGTTGACCATGGAGTCCGACTTCGCCCTGGCGTCGGAGAGCAGCTGCTCGGACTTGGCCCGAGCCTCCGCCAGCATGCCGTCGGACTCGGTCTTGGCCTCGGCGGTGAGCCGGTCGGCCATCTCCTGCGCCAGGCCCAGCACCTTGGCGGCCTGCACGTTGGGCTCGCCCGCGTCGGCCATCGGGTGAACCTGGGTCTGCTCCACCGGCGAAGGCGTCGGCACCGGCGCGAGCCGACGGGAGGGCTCCTCCCGCACCGACGCGCCCGCCCGGGCGCTCTCCAGCTCACCGCGGGCCGTCTCGAGTTCGGCGTCGAGCTGCTCCATCTGCTGGCGCAGCTCGTTGTTGTCCTCGATCAGCCGGGCCAGCTCGGTCTCCACCAGGTCGAGGAATGCATCCACCTCGTCCTCGTTGTAGCCCCGTTTGCCGATGGGTGGCTTGCTGAACGCAACATTATGCACGTCAGCGGGGGTCAACGACATCAGATCACCTCACGCACTCCATGGCCTGCTGTTCCGTCCCGGTCCCCGTTTATCACCCGGGATACGCCAGTTGCATCAGTATGAACACAACCAACAGCAGCACCATAATCGATAAGTCCAGTCCGACGCCGCCAATGCGCACCATCGGGATGACCCTCCGGACCAATCGGACCGGGGGATCGGTCACTGTGTAGATGGTTTCGAGGGTTACCGCAACTCCACCCGCCGGGCGCCACTCGCGCGCGAACGCGCGCACGAGTTCGACCACGACACGTGCTGTGAGCAGCAGCCAAAAGAAGAACAGCACGTAGTACGCGACGACCCGGAGCACATCCACGTCACCACTCTGCCACATCAGGGGACCCTTCCGCGCACCCGCAACGTCCGGAGTGTCCGGCTCACGTAATCGAACTGTGATTTAGCCAACGCGTTCACCCGGATGGCGGAGCATTTCACTCAGTGTAGCCACACGCTTACAACACCGGGGTGATATTCCGCTATTCGGGAGGACGCGGTCATTGACGGCGGAACAGCCCGTCCTCGGCGATCCGGCGGCGGTCCTCGGCGGTCACCTCGACGTCGGGCGGCGAAAGCAGGAAGACCTTCGTCGTCACCTTGTCCATCGACCCGCGCAGCGCGAAGGCCAACCCGGCCGCGAAGTCCACCAGCCGCTTGGCGTCGGCGTTGTCCATCTCGGTCAGGTTGATGATCACCGGGGTGCCGTCGCGGTAGGCCTCCCCGATCGCGCGCGCCTCGAAGTAGTTCGTCGGGTGCAAGGTGGTGATGCG
>DASSAD010000372.1:0-7660 GCA_035685725.1 Amycolatopsis sp.
CAGCGCCGCCTACAATGATCCTGAATCGGGCGTGTCAACAAATCGCGGTGGGCCGGGCATGAAACTGCCTGTCGCCGTCGACAAGATCACCTACACGGGACACGACGCCATCGCCGCGGATATCGCGCATTTCAAGGCTGGTCTTGCCGCCGCGGGAATCGATGAAGGCTTCATGACCTCGATCGCGCCCGGAAGCGCCTCACGGATCGGCAACGAATATTACAAGAGCGAGGAGGAACTGATCTTCGCCACCGCCGACGCGATGCGGGAGGAATACAAAGCGATCATCGACGCCGGACTGATGCTGCAACTGGACGATCCCTCGATCGCCGAGAACTGGGACATAGTGAACCCGGAACCGTCCACCGAGGCGTACAAGAAGTTCTCCATGGTCCGGGTCGAGGCACTGAACCACGCGATCAAGGGCCTGCCAAAGGACCGGATCCGCTTCCATTTGTGCTGGGGAAGCTGGCACGGGCCGCACGTCACCGACCTTCCGCTGCGCGACCTGGTGGACCTCATGCTGGCGGTCAACGCCGGTTCGTACCTCTTCGAGGCCGCGAATGTCCGCCACGAACACGAATGGAAGATCTGGCAGGACGTGGTGCTGCCCGAGGGGAAGATCATCATGCCGGGGGTGGTGAGCCACTCCACGAACCTGGTCGAACATCCCGAACTGGTCGCCGACCGGATCGTCCGCTTCGCCGAACTCGTCGGCAGGGAACGGGTCGTCGCCTCGACCGACTGCGGGCTGGGCGGCCGGGTGCATCCGCAGCTCGCCTGGGCCAAGCTGCAGTCGCTGGTCGACGGTGCGCGGCTGGCCACCGAGCGCCTCTGGCCGCACGCTTCGTGAGGTATTCTCGGCGCGGGTCGTGCCTTCATGTCCGGGCGCGCGGTCGATCTGGAGGTCTCGGACGTGCGAAGCCGGCAGGCGGGCCCGGCCCTGATCACCGTGGTCACGCCGGTGTTCGACGGCGGTCACCAGCACCTCCGGCAGGCCTACGAGTCGTTGCGGCAGCAGGAAATGCCGCCCGGCTGGGACTGGGAATGGTGTGTGCAGGAGGACGGCTCGACGGGCGTGCCCACGGCGGTGCTTCCGGACGATCCCCGGATCTCCCCCGGCAGTGGTCTGACCGGGCGGGCCGGGGTGGCGCGGACCATGGCGCTGGCCCGCGCCACCGGCTCACTGGTCCGCACCCTCGACGCCGATGACGTCCTGCTGCCCGGTGCGCTCGCACGGGACATCGCGACGCTGGACCGGGTCGCGTGGTGCACCTCGGCCGGTCTGGACCTGCACCCGGACGGCACCACAACCCCCGGCCCCTACGACCCGCCGGGCGGGCCGCTGCCGGACGATCTCTTCTTCACCGAGCAACAGCGCGACCGGCTTTCGGTGTTGGCCGCGAATCTGGCGGCACACACCGATCTCGTCCGGGCGCTGGGCGGCTGGCCAGCCCTCACCGGGGCCGAGACGATCGGCCTGCTGCTCGCCGCCGAGGCCGTGACGGCGGGCGAGTTCATCGCGCAGCCGAGCATGCTCTATCGCCGGCACGGGGGCCAGACCACCGCGTCCGGCCGCTACTGGGACGCCGAGGAGAGCCGCGCGCGGCTGCGGACGGTGGTGGACCGGGCGCGGATTCTCCGGCGGCTGGGCTGGAAGTGGCCGGCACTCGACGGCTGAGCGGGCCCGGGTGCTCAGGACAACTGGCGGGTGACCCACTCGTGGAAGCCGCCGAGGTGATGTTCGCTCGGCACGAGCACGCCACCGCCTTCGTAGGCCCGTGAGGACATCGCCGGCTGGCAGCGCTCGCAGGCGTCGAAATCCTGGCGGTTGACGCGGTCGAACAGTTCGACCGAGCGGGAGACGTCCGTCCCGCTTCCGACCACTTCCGGGCTGTAGAGCCAGTCGCATTCCACGACCGTCCGGTCCACCGCCATCGGGTACATCCGGTGGAAGATCACGTGGTCGGGTACCAGGTTGATGAACACCTGGGGATTCACGGTGACCGCGTAGTAACGCCGGTCGTGGTGCCCGCCGAGTCCGGCCAGGGTGTCGAAACCTTCGCTGCCGTCGACGGTGAACCCCGCGATGTCCGCACCGAATTCGGCCCCGTGGCCGACGTAGTACTGGGCGGCGTAGCCCCCGGCGAACTCGGGGAGCACCTCGGTGAGTTCGGGATGGATGGTCGCGCAGTGGTAGCACTCCATGAAGTTCTCGACGATGAGTTTCCAGTTCGCCTTCACGTCGTAGACGATCCGGCGGCCGACGGCGAGCGTGTCCATCTCCCAGCGGTCGACGACGTCCGCCTCGCCGAGCCGGGCGGTCACCGCGCCGCGCACCGTCTCGTCGAACGACGGTGGCTCACCGGCCAGGCAGACCCATGCGTAACCCAGCCATTCCCGCAACGCCACGGCGACCAGGCCGTACTCTCCGCGGTCCACATCGGCCAGCGCGGACAGATTGGGCGCGGCGACGAGGGAACCATCCAGGCCGTAGGTCCAGGCGTGGTAGGGACAGCGCAGTGCCCGTTTGACCTCTCCGTCCACTTCGGTGCACAGCTTCGCGCCCCGGTGCCTGCACACATTGAGGAAAGCCCGCAACCCGCCGTCACTCCCGCGGACGAGCACCACGCTTTCGCCGCCCACCTGGACGGTCCGGAACCTGCCCGGTCTGTCCAGTTCGGACGATCTGGCCGCGGCGATCCACCGCGACTCGAAGATCCTGGCGCGCTCCCGTGCGAAGATCGCGGGATCGGTGTAGTACCGGCCGGGCAGGGTGGAAATCAGGCTGGACGGTGTCGTGCCGGTGGTCATGCCGCGCACCTTTCGGGAACGGCCAGCTCGCGACGCCAGCGGCCGAAGAGTTTGGGCTGGTTCAGTGCGAGCACGGCGACCGGCCGGCCGTCGCGGCGATAGACCGCGACGAAGCGGCGAGCGGCGGTGTCGCCCTCGACGATCTCGATCCGGTCGCCGTCACGGTAGTGCCCGGCGAACTGCAGGCGCACCCCGTACTGGTCCGACCAGAAATAGGGCACCGGCGGGCTCGGCGCGGTCCGGCCCAGCACCGTGGCGGCGGCGATTTCGGGCTGTCGCAACGCATTCGTCCAATGCTCCCGAGGCCGTACCCGCCCGGTCCACGGCTGGTAGGTGGCGGTGCAGTCGCCCGCGGCGACCACGCCGGGGAGGTTCGTTGCGCATCGTGCGTCGACGAGGACGCCATGGTCGATCTTCACCCCGGAGCCGACGAGCCAGTCCACGCACGGCGTCGCGCCGATCCCGGCCACGACCACGTCGGCCGGGATCTCGCGGCCGTCGTCGAGCCGGACCGCGCGGACGTTCTCGCCGGGATCCGGTCCGGAAAGGCCCAGCACGCCGGCCTTCGTCAGCAACCGCACGCCGTGGTCACCGTGCAGTCGCGCGCACAGCGCGCCCATTTCCGGGCCCAGCTGCGCCGCCATCGGGATCGGCTGTGCTTCCACGACGGTCACGTCTAGCCCGAGGCCGTGGGCCGTCGACGCGACCTCCGCGCCGATGAACCCGGCTCCGATCACGACCAGCCGGGCACCGGGCCGGAGATCCTTCCGCAGCGCGACCGCGTCATCGAGGCTGCGCAGGGTGTGCACGCCACCGACCGCGCCACCCACCGGCCACGACGGTCCCGCGCTCAGCCGCCGCGCACGGGCACCGGTGGCCAGCACGACAGCGTCGGAGACGATCCGCTCGCCGGAATCGAGGACCACTTCGCGGGCCATCGGGTCCAGGCCGGTCGCCCTCCGGCCGAGACGCCAGGCGAGATCGAGCGCCTCGTCGTCCTCCGTGGACAGTTCGAGGTCGGTCGGTGTGAGCGTGCCGGCGAGGAAGCCCTTGGACAACGGCGGGCGGTCATAGGGCCGGTGGGGTTCGTCGCCGACGAGGACGATGCGCCCGTCGTAGGACCGCGCGCGCAGGGCGCGGGCGGCGGAGAGGCCGGCCAGCGCGGCGCCGACGATGGTGACGGATTTCATCACGCGAGTGCGTTCTCGCGGGTGGAGACCCGGACGTGGATGTACCCGTGCTCGACGACGACCTGGTGGGTCCGGACGCCGACCTTGGCGGGCGGGCCGCTGGGCAGGCCGGTCCGCAGGTCGAAACAGGAGGCGTGGAGCGGGCATTCGACCAGGCAGCCCTCCAGCCAGCCGTCGGCCAGTGAAGCGTCCTGGTGGGTGCAGGTGTCGTCGATCGCGTAGAGCGTGCCGTCGGCGTTGAACACCGCGATCGCCATGCCTTCGGCGGTGACTCTGACCGCCTCGCCGGGGGAAAGATCGGAGAGAGCGCAGACCGGGAGCATCGTGGGCCTCCGAGTTGTGTAATGCACAACTTGATGTGCGACGCGCAACAGAGTCCGGCATCTCAGCCAGTTCGGTCAATCCCCTAACCGGGAGAATTTCTGTGTGGTGAGTAAAGTTGCGGCATGGGCAACGACCGGAGCGCGGGTGGAGCAGTCGTGCAGGTGCAGAGCGTGGACCGCGCGCTCGCGATCCTGGACATCCTCGCCAGACGCGGCGAGGCGGGGGTCACCGAGATCGCGGCCGAGCTCGACGTGCACAAGTCGACGGCCTTCCGCCTGGTCGGCGCCCTCGAATCGCACCAGCTCGTGGAACAGGTCACCGACCGCGGCAAGTACCGGCTGGGTTTCGGCATCGTCCGGCTGGCCGGGGCCACCACGGCCACGCTCGACCTGCCCCGGGAGAGCCAGCCGGTGTGCGAGCGTCTCGCGGCCGAATTCGACGAGACGGTCAACGTCGCGGTCATGGACGACGGTCAGGCGACGAACATCACGCAGGCGTACGGCACGGCGGCGGTCACCGCACGCAACTGGATCGGGCAGCGCACCCCACTGCACGCCACGTCGAGCGGCAAGGTGCTGCTCGCCTGGGCGGCCGAGGCCGAACGCGAAGCCGCGCTGGACACGCTGGAACGCTTCACGCCCAACACGATCACCAGCCGGTCGAAGCTGCTCACCGAGTTGCGGCGGATCAAGCAGCGCGGCTGGGGCTGGACCGAGGAGGAACTGGAGGTCGGCCTCAACGCGATCGCCGCCCCGGTGCGTGGCCAGGACGGTGACGTGGTCGCCGCGGTGAGCGTTTCCGGGCCCGCGTACCGGCTGGCCATGGAATCGTCTCCGCGGATCGCGGCGGCACTGGTCGCCGGCGCCGACGAGATCAGTGCGCGCATCGGATACATCGCACCCCACCGGTGACCGGATCGCGGTGCCGGCGGTAAGCGCTTTCGGATGCTTTTATCCGCCTTCTTGGCGACACCTCCCGACTGTCCTCATAGGACTGTGCTCCGCGCCGTCCGGTGTGCCGGCGGGTCCACGGCCGGAGAACCGGTAGTTGCGCTGTTCGACACAGATGGCTCAATATGCAACCAAGGCCACGATGATCGTCGAGCGGGAGGACCGGGATGGACCAGCGATACGACTACGTCATCGTCGGAGGCGGCTCGGCGGGCTGTTCGCTGGCCAACCGGTTGTCCGCCGATCCCGCGACCAGGGTCCTGGTACTGGAGGCCGGCCGGCCCGACTGGAGCTGGGACCTGTTCATCCACATGCCGGCCGCGCTCACCATGGTCATCGGAAACCGGTTCTATGACTGGAAGTACCTCTCCGAACCCGAGCCGCACATGCACGGCCGCCGGATCACCCACGGCCGGGGCAAGGTGCTCGGTGGGTCGAGCTCGATCAACGGCATGATCTTCCAGCGCGGCAACCCGATGGACTACGAGCGCTGGGCCGCCGATCCCGGAATGTCCACATGGGACTACGCGCACTGCTTGCCGTATTTCAAGCGGATGGAGAGCTGCCTCGCGGGCGGGAACGAGTGGCGCGGTGACGACGGTCCCCTCGTGCTGGAGCGGGGACCCGCGCGAAACCCATTGTTCGGTGCCTTCTTCGAAGCCGCTCAGCAAGCGGGTTATGCGCTGACCGACGACGTCAACGGTTTCCGGCAGGAGGGCTTCGCGCGGTTCGACCGCACGATCAAGAACGGCCGCCGCTGGTCCGCGGCGCGCGCGTACCTGCATCCGGTGAAGCGCCGCCCGAACCTCGATGTGCGGTGTTTTTCGTTGGTACACCGGGTGTTGTTCCGCGGAAACCGTGCGGTCGGTGTGGAGTTCAGCCGGTTCGGCGGCGCGCCGAGGCGGGTCGAGGCCGGTGAGGTGATCCTGTGTGGCGGCGCGATCAACACACCGCAGCTGCTGCAGCTGTCCGGCATCGGCGACCCGGACGAGTTGCGCCCGCTCGGCATCGACGTGGTGCGCGACCTGCCCGGAGTCGGGGAGAACCTGCAGGATCACCTCGAGGTCTACGTCCAGCACGCCTGTAAGCAGCCGATCTCGTTCAATCCCGCGTTGAAGCTGCGAAACCGGCCGTCGATCGGGGTGCGCTGGCTGCTCGGCCGGAGCGGCCCGGCGGCCACCAACCACTTCGAGGCGGGCGGGTTCGTCCGGGGCGACGACGAGGTCGACTACCCCAACCTGATGTTCCACTTCCTCCCGATCGCGGTGCGCTACGACGGCACGCCGGTCGGCGCCGAGCACGGCTACCAGGTCCACATCGGACCGATGTACTCCGATGCGCGCGGCACGGTGAAGATCACTTCCGCGAACCCGAACGTCCATCCCGCCCTGCGGTTCAACTACCTGTCGACCGAGCAGGACCGGCGGGAATGGGTCGAGGCCGTGCGGGTCGCCAGGCGCATCCTGAACCAGCCGGCGTTCGCCGAGTTCAGCGGCGGTGAGCTGGCGCCGGGGACGGACGTCGAGACCGACGAACAGATCCTCGACTGGGTCGCCGCCGACGGCGAAACCGCCTACCACCCGTCGTGCACCGCGAAGATGGGTACCGACGAACTGTCCGTTGTGGACCCCGAGTCGATGGCCGTGCACGGGGTCGACGGACTGCGGGTGGTGGACGCCTCGGTACTGCCGTACGTGACCAACGGCAACATCTACGCCCCGGTGATGATGATCGCCGAAAAGGCGGCGGACCTCATCCTCGGCAACACCCCGCTCCCGCCCGCCACGGCCACGTTCTACCGCCACCCCAAGGCGAACAGCACCACCCCCTGACACCCCGCGCACCTCCCACCTGCCGTGTCCCCCCTTCCGGCCCCCGTGTCCTCTCTTCCGTCCCCCGTGTCCCCTGTTCCCGCTGCCGTGTCCCCTGTTCCGGTCGCCGTGTCCCCTGTTCCCGCTCGCGAGTTCTCCTGCGGCGCGCGAATTCCCGGAAGGCGACCGTCGCCGCGACGAATCCGGCGGTCCGACGGGAGAACTCGGTCACCGGAGCAGCGAACTCGGAACCCGGACGGGGGGACACGGCGACCGGACGGGGGGACACGGGGACCGGACGGGGGGACTTGTGGACTGGACGGGGGGACTCGGGGACTGGAAGGGGGGACACTGGGACCGGACCGGAGGACTCGGGGACCGGACGGGGGGGACACAGCGACGGGAAGGGGGGACACGGGGTGAGGTGGGCACTGGTGTCGGGTTGCGTTGTCCGCTACTTGTATCGGTATGGGAAACGGCGAGGGAAGTGCCATCCAGTCGGTCGATCGGGCGCTGACGGTGCTGTCGCTGCTGGCCCGGCGCGGCGATCTCAGTGTCACCGAGATCGCCG
>DASSAD010000373.1:0-6189 GCA_035685725.1 Amycolatopsis sp.
CGGCTACAGGGGGTCGGTAAGCGTTACGGGCGGGGCGCTGCCGTGCTGACCGACGTGAACCTGGAGATCCTGCCCGGTCAGGCGATCGGTGTCATCGGTGCGAACGGCTCGGGAAAGTCGACGCTGCTGCGCATTCTCGCGCGGCTTTCGCGACCGTCCACGGGCACGGTGAGCGGGGCACCGTCCGTGGGTTACCTGCCGGACCGTTTTCCCGCAGGGACCCGGATGAGCGCGCTGAGCTACCTCGGCCATCTCGGCCGGATCAGCGGTATGTCCGATGTGGACAACAAGGCCGCGGCGCTGCTGGAGCGGCTGGCACTGGAAGGCGGCCCGCGCACGCCGCTGCGAAACCTGTCCAAGGGAAACGCGCAGAAGGTGGCGCTGGCCCAGGCCATGCTCGCCGCACCGGAACTGCTCGTGCTCGACGAGCCGTGGTCCGGACTCGATCCGGCCGCGCACACCGTGCTGGGCGAACTGCTCACCGAAGCCCGGGAACGCGGCGCGGGCGTGGTGTTCGCCGAACATCGGGACGAGTTCGCCCGCACCCACGCCACCGAGGTCTTCGAACTGTCCGGCCGCACACTGCGCGAACCGAGCGAGGAGCCCAAGGCCCGGATCGTGCTGCGCAACCCCGGCGGCCACCTGGTCACCTCGACCGTGCCGGCCAGCCGTTCCGACGCCGTGCTGCTGCAGGCATTGCAGCGCGGATGGTCGGTGGTCCGTGTCCAGACCCCGGTGGCGAAATGATCAAGTATCAACTGGCCCTGCTCGGGCATTCCCAGCGCTACCTGTTGCCCGCGCTCGCGTTCACCGCGTTGCTCGGCCTCCTCTACAGCAACGAGTCGGGCAATCCGGCGCCACCGGAATTCGCGGTCAGCGGGGGCGCGCTCACCGTGGTCGCCTGCTGGCTCACGATCACCCTGGCGGACATCGAGGATCCGGCCCAGTGGCTGATCACGCTGGCGCACGCCCGGCGTCTGTCCATAGTGGTCGGTAGCGTCGTGCTCACCGTCTTCGCCGGCTGTGCCGGGCTGACGGTGCTCTCGCTGCTCTGGTCGGCCCTCGCGCACGGCGGCGAGAGCCTGGGTGATCTCGGGATCGGCCTGCTCGCGCAGCTGACCTGCGCCTGCGCCGGCATCGCCGTCGGGTTGCCCTGTTCGCGACTGCTGATGCCGCGGGCCGGCTACACCGCGCTCGCCGCGATCATCGGGGTCGGCGTGGTGCTGTTGACCCCGTGGATCCCGCTGGTGAATCCGTTGCTGCGCGCCCTGTCCTCGGACCAGCCGGCCATTCTTCCGATACTGGTCAGCCTGTTCAGCTCGGTGTTGGTCCTCGTCGGAAGCGCGGCCGCGGTCGTCTTCTTCCGTCCGCGCCGCGACTGAACCCCATCGGTCTCACCGCACCCGTTTCCGGGACGCGGGAATCCGGTATCGCACCACCGGGATCCGAGCGTCGAGGCCATGCTTTCCCGCCGGCAAGAGAACGAGGCCCGGGGCGGTCATCCCGCCCCGGGCCTCGTTCTCTTGCCGGTCGCTACCGGGGTCAGCCCCCGCCGCCGCCCCCGCCACCGAACGGCGGGAGGATCTTGCTGCTCGACGTCGGTGGACTGCTGGAGCTGGTATTGCCGCTGTTGAAGTCACCGAGGAACAGCGTGATCGTCTGGTTCTTGGTGATCTGCGTGTTCGCCGCGGGCGAGGTGTTCTGTACCACGCCGACCTGTGCCGGGTCGTACACCTTGGTCGTCTGGTAGTTGATCGTCCCGTCCCAGCCCGCGGCCTGCAGTGCGGCCATCGCGTCGTTCTGGTTCTTGCCGATCAGGTAGGGCATGGTGATCGTCTGCAGGCTGCCGTCGGAGACGGTCAGCGTGACCGTGCTGCCCTGGGGCACCGTGCCGCCGTTCGGTTTCTGGCTCATCACCTGGCCCGCCGGCACGTTCCCGGGCTGGGTCACCTTGGTGACCTTCAACCCCTGCTGGGTCAGCGCCGCACTGGCCTGGTCGTAGGTCCGGCCGGTGTAGTCGGTGATCGTCACCAGGTTCTTGGTCTTGCCGATGGTGATCGTGACCGTGCTGCCCTGCGGGACCTGGGTGTTCGCCGCGGGGGTCTGGCTCTGCACCTTGCCGAACTCGTTGGGATCGCTGACATCGACCTGCTGCACGTTCGGGTCGAGGTTCAGCTTGAGGTTCTGCAGCGTCGCCGTGACCTGATCCTGCGTCTGGTCACTCAGATCCGGCACCTGGACGTTGGCCGGGGCCACCCCCACGTACAGCGTGACGTTCGAGCCCTTGGTCAGGCTCGTCCCCGCCGCCGGATCGGTCCGCAGCGCCCGGCCGACGTCATCGGGGTTGTTACAGGTCGGCTGGTTGTTGAAGGTCCCGATGCAGGCGATCTGTTGCAGCACCGGGTGGAAACCGGCCTGCGTCAGGTCGGCCATGGCCGTCGCCTGGGTCACCCCGTTCACCGGCGGAACCTGGGCAGGAGCGGGCCTGCTGTTGAAGGGGCCGGCCACCCAGGTCACGAACGCCGCCAGGCCGAGCACGAGGACGGACACCAGCACGCTCGTCAGCACCTTCCGCCGGCGGCGCTTCCGCAGGTCTTCCGCGCTCTCGTACGACGAGTCGTAGTCGTCGTAGTCCACGGCGGCATGCCGGCCCGTACCGCTGCCGTTGAACATCTGCGTGCGCTCGTCCGCCGTCATCACCATCGGCGCCGACGGCCGCTGCCCGGACAGCACACGCACCATGTCCGAGCGCATTTCCGCGGACGACTGGTACCGGTTCGCCGGGCCCTTCGCCAGTGCCTTCAGCACGATCGCGTCGACCGCGGGGGTGACCGCCGGGTTCGACGTCGACGGCGCCTTCGGGTCCTCCCGGACATGCTGGTAGGCGACCGCGACCGGGGAGTCGCCGGTGAACGGCGGCTGACCGGTGATCAACTCGTAGAGCACACAACCGGCCGCGTACACGTCACTGCGCGCGTCGACGCCTTCACCGCGGGCCTGCTCCGGCGAGAGGTACTGGGCCGTGCCGATCACGGCCGCGGTCTGGGTCATCGAGGCCTGGCCGTCGTGCATCGCCCGCGCGATCCCGAAGTCCATCACCTTGACCGCGCCCTGGTTCGTGATCATCACGTTGGCCGGCTTCACGTCCCGGTGCACGATCCCGTGCCGGTGGGAGAAGTCGAGTGCGGCGCAGACATCGGCCATGACTTCCATGGCGCGTTGTTCCGACAGCGGGCCCTCGGTCTTCACGATGTCACGCAACGTCCGGCCCTTGACGTACTCCATCACGATGTAGGGCAACGGACCGTACTCGGTTTGTGTCTCACCGGTGTCGTACACCGCGACGATGGCCGGGTGGTTCAACGCCGCGGCGTTCTGCGCCTCGCGCCGGAAGCGTTCCTGGAACTGCGGATCGCGGGCCAGGTCGGCCCGCAGGATCTTCACCGCGACCTCGCGCGAGAGCCGGATGTCAGTGCCGTGGTGGACCTCGGACATCCCGCCGTATCCGAGCGTGTCGCCCAGCTCATAGCGGTTGGAGAGCAGTCTGGGTGTGCTCATCGGAGAATGCCGTTCCGTTCCGTCCAAGGTTTCATGCCTGGTAGGTCGTTGGTTTCGTACGCGGCTGTTGCCAGCTGGTGCCCGGCACGACACTGCTTGTGTCGACCCGGCCCGGCCTTACGTTATCCGGCCTGCGAAGCAGATTGGGTAGGAGCAGTGCGGCGGTCACAATGATTCCCACGACGACCACTGCGAGGACGATCCACAACGCGGTGAGGTTGCGTCGACGTGGCGGGATAGGCATGCCCAGCGCGTTCACACCGCCGGGAACCGCGTTGACCCCGCTCGGATGCCCCATCATCGGCGGCGGGCTGACCGGGTGCATGACCGGGTGTGATCCTGGTCCCACCGGGGTGATCGGAGCGGACGGCACCGCCGGCACGAAGGTGTTCACCAGCCCCGACGGGGTGGGCAGCGGGCGACCCGTGCGCACGGCCGCCACGGCGGCCGCGAACTCGCCTCCGTTCGGGTAGCGCTGCCGCGGGTCCTTGACCAGGGTCGCTTCGATCAGCGCGCGGACGCCGGGCGGGATGTCCGGTGGGAGCCGCGGCGGGATGTCCCGGATATGCATCATCGCGACGGTGACCGCGTTTTCGGACAGGAACGGCCGACGCCCGGTCAGGCATTCGTAACCGCACACCGCAAGGGAGTACACGTCGCTCGCGGGTTCCGCGTCGTGCCCGAGCGCCTGTTCCGGCGCGATGTAGTGCGCTGTCCCCATCACCATCCCGGACCGGGTCACCGGCGCCGCGTCCGCGGCCTTCGCGATGCCGAAGTCGGTGATCTTCACGCGTCCGTTCGCGGTGACCAGGATGTTGCCCGGCTTGATGTCCCGGTGTACCAGTCCCCGCTGGTGCGCGGCCTGCAGTGCTTCGCCCGCCTGCTCCAGGATGTCCAGGGTGACCTCGGCGTTCAGGCGGCCTTGGCGGGCCAGGATTCCCGCCAGCGGCTCGCCTTCGACGAGTTCCATGACGAGGTAGGCGATGGCGAGCTCGTTCGCGGTCGTCTCACCGTAGTCGTGTACCGCCGCGATGCCGGGGTGGTTGAGCGAGGCGGTGGTGCGGGCCTCGGTGCGGAAGCGGTGCAGGAACTCCGCGTCACCGGACAGTTCGGCCTTGAGCACCTTGACGGCGACTGTGCGGTCCAACCGGGTGTCGCTGGCCTGCCACACCTCGCCCATCCCGCCGACCGCGATCCGGTTGACCAGTCGGTAGCGCTCGGCCAGCAGCTGACCCGTGGACAGCATTCGCTATCCACCCCCGAGCTGCGCGTTGATCGCGGTGCGGCCGATCTCCGCGGCGACACTGCTCCCGGTCGCCTCCAGACCGCGGTTGCCGCCCGACTCGACGACGACCGCGACCGCGATCTGCGGGTCGTCGGCCGGGGCGAACGCGGTGTACCACGCGTGCGGCGGAGTGTTCTTGGGATCGGTGCCGTGTTCGGCGGTACCGGTCTTGGACGCGATCTTGATGGCGGGATTCTTCCCGCCGCCCTTGGTGTTGTCCTCCGACTGTTCCATCATCTGCGTGAGCGTTTCGGCGTTCGCGGGCGACAGCGCCGGCGTGCCGGTCAACTCCTGCGGGGCGAAGGTCTCCAGATCGGACAGGTCCGGCGCCAGCAGTTTCTTGACCAGCTGCGGCTTCATCGCCATGCCGCCGTTGGCCACGGTGGCGGAGAGCATGCAGTCCTGCAGCGGTGTCAACCGGACGTCGCGCTGTCCGATGCCGCTCTGGTAGAGCGCGGCCTGGGAGTCCAGCGCGCCCAGACCCGAGGGCACCACGGTCAACGGGATGTTCATGGTCGGCATGCCGATGCCGAAGTTCGCCGCGGTGGCCCGGAGCTTGTCCGCGCCCAGCTGCCCGGCGAAGGTGGCGAACGGGACGTTGCACGAATGCGCCAGCGCGTCGGCGAAGGTGGTGCCGGGGCAGGTCTCGCCGTCGAAGTTCTCCAGCGTGGTGTTCGTGCCCGGCAGGGTCACGTTCGGCGCGTTGCTCACCGGAGTGCTCGGGGTGGCACCGTTTTCCAGCTCGGCCGAGGCCACCACGAGCTTGAAGGTCGACCCCGGCGGGTAGGTCTCGGAGATCGCGCGGTTCAGCATCGGGTCGCGCGGGTCGTCGCTGAACTGGTTCCAGGCGTTCTGCTGGTCCGTGTCGTCGTGGGAAGCCAGCTTGTTCGGGTCGTACGACGGCGTCGACACCATGGCCAGGATCTCACCCGTCTTCGGGTTCATCGCGACGGCCGCGCCGGTGTAGTTCCGCTGCGTCATGATGTTGTACAGGGCCTGCTGCACGGCCGGGTTAATGGTGAGCTGGACATTGCCGCCACGGGGGTCCCGCCCGGTGACCATGTCGGAAAGCCGGCGGACGAACAGTCGTGGGTCGGAGCCGTTGAGGATGTCGTCCTCGGCCCGCTCGAGCCCCGCCGATCCGTATCGCACCGAGTAGTAGCCGGTCACCGGCGCGAAGGCGGGGCCGGCGAGGTAGCGCCGCGCGAACTTGAGCTTGTCGTTCGTCGCCTGCACGTCGGCCAGCACCTGGCCGTCGAACTGCGACACGATGCTCCCGCGCTGGCGCGTGTACTCGTCGAGCAGTACGCGCTGGTTGCGCGGATCGGTCCGGTAGTCGTCGGCCT
>DASSAD010000374.1:0-43333 GCA_035685725.1 Amycolatopsis sp.
TCGGGGTCGCTGTCGTTCAGCGGAGACACCGGGGATTACATCAGCGGCGGGCAGTCGTACGCGTACTCGACCCCCACCGACACCTTGAATGTCTACGGCAGCGTCAACGACAACAACGTCGAGGTGTCCGTGGCGGGCGCCGACGGCGCTTGGTGGTACCTCGACCTCGCCGCCCCGAGCGGTCAGATCCTGGCGCCGGGCACCTACGACAATGCGGCCAGGGACCCGTTCCAAGGCCCCACTCAGCCGGGCCTGAGCTTCTACGGCGACGGCCGTGGTTGTAACACGGTGACGGGATCATTCACCGTGCAGCAGGCGGTGTTCGGCCCGCAGGGCTACGTCCAGGAGCTCGACGCGACCTTCACACAGCACTGCGAAGGCTTGACCCCGGCACTGTACGGCGAGGTGCACATCACCAACCCGCCGCCGCCGGCCCAGCTGAGCCTCGGCCTGAACGTGGCGACCACCGGTGAAGCAAGCAGCCTGGACGGCAACGCGACGATCAGTGGGACGGTCAGCTGCAACGCGTCGGTGAGCGTCCCGGTGTCCGGAAGCGTCACCGAGGTGGTGAACAAGGAAATCGTCCGCGGCAACTACAGCACCAGCGTCGCCTGCACCCCGGACGCACCGGCGCCGTGGTCGGCGACGTCGGTGCCCACCGGCAGCGTGCCGTTCCGGCAGGGTGAGGTCGAAGTGCAGACCCATGCCCAGGCGGTCGACCCGGTGTACGGCAACACCGTGAGCGCGGACCAGACCACCGCGGTCCAGCTCAAGCACAGCTAGTGGCGGCGGCTCCCGGTCCGGTGGACCCCGCCGGGCCGGGAGCGAGCCTAGGATTCCTCAGGTGATCGATCATTTCTTCACCGTGCCGCTGGACCACGACGAGCCCGGCGGGCCGAGTATCGAGTTGTATGCGCGTGAGGTGCGCGGATCGGGGAAAGACCTGCCGTGGCTGGTGTTCCTCAACGGTGGGCCCGGGTTCGCGTCACCGAGGCCGGTGGGGCGGCCGGGGTGGCTCGACCGTGCCCTGCGCGACTACCGGGTACTGCTGCTCGACCAGCGGGGCACGGGGCGATCGACGCCGGTGAGCCGCGCGGGCCTGGCCAAGCTGGGTGACGCGGCCGCACAGGCGGAGTACCTGACACATTTCCGTGCCGATTCGATCGTGCGGGATGCCGAAGCGATCCGTCGTGCGTTGATCGGTGATGCGCCGTGGAGTCTGCTGGGCCAGAGCTTCGGCGGATTCTGCGCGACTGCCTACCTTTCCACGGCGCCGGAAGGGCTTCGCGAAGCATTCGTGACCGGTGGTCTGCCCGGTCTGACGGCGACGGCGGATGATGTCTATCGCCGGTTGTATCCGCGGGTGCTGGCGAAGAATTTGGCGCATTACGAACGGTTTCCCGGTGACGTGGAGCAGTCGGTGCGGGTCGCCGGGTTACTCCGGGAACGGGACGCGCGCCTTCCGGGCGGGCGGCGGTTGACCGTGGAAGCCTTTCAGGCGCTCGGAAATCTGTTGGGCTCCAGCACGGGAAGCGAGGTCCTGCATTTCCTGCTGGAAGCGCCGTTCGACGGGACGGAACTGTCGGACGCGTTTCTTGTCGGTGTCGAGCGCGAACTGACCTGGGCCGCGGGCAACCCGCTGTATTACGTGTTGCATGAGCCCTGCTACGCGCAGGGAGAGGGGGCCACCTCGTGGTCGGCCCAGCGTGTTCGGGCGGAGTTCGGAGAATTCGACGACGACGAGCGGGTGCTGTTCACCGGTGAGATGATCTACCCGTGGATGTTCGACAACGATCCGTTGCTCCAGCCGCTGCGGGAGGCCGCGCACCTGCTCGCCGAGCGTCCGTCCTGGCCGCGGCTCTACGACGTGGATCGGTTGCGCGGCAATATGGTGCCCGTCGCGGCGGCTGTCTATTACGAGGACATGTATGTGGATTTCGACCTGTCGATGGAAACCGCGCGGACGGTCGGTGGCGTTCGTCCCTGGGTGACCAACCAGTATCAGCACGATGGGCTCCGAGTGAGTAACGGGGTCGTGTTGGACCGGCTGATCGAGTTGGCCCGCGACTGAGGTCCCGCCCCGGTCGGGCCTGGTTCATCGGGAACCAGGCCCGCCAGCTCCGGTTTCGACGTTGCGTTGGTGGTGTCAGCAGGTTGAGGCGATGGAGGATGTCCAGCCCCAGAAGGCTCCGTATTCGGCGAGGTTGCCGGCGTCGTTGAGGTGGATGTTGTCCGAGGTCCAGGGGCTGGGATTGGGCAGGTCGGCGATGCCCGCAGGAGGGACGTACGGGACTGCCCAGACTTCGGTTGACACCGGGGTTGACTGGTTTCAGGCCGCTGGTGCGGCCGCGTAGATGGTCTCAAACTCGACCGGGGTGAGTTTCCCAGGCGTCGTTGTCGGCGTTTTCGGTGGTATTTCGTCTCGATCCAGGACACGATCGCCAGCCTGAGTTCCTCGCGGGTGCGCCAGCGCTGCGTGTCCAGAACATTCTTTTGCAGCAAGGAAAAGAACGATTCCATCGCGGCGTTGGCACCGCACGCGCCGACCCGACCCATCGACCCGGTCAGTCCGTGGGTGCGCAACAGGCGCCGGTAGGGTGCCGATCGAAATTGGGCCCCGCGGTCGGAGTGGACGACGACGCCGGCCGGCCGGCGAGATCGGGGTGGTTGACAGGATGCGTATCAGCGATGCGTCGATCAGTCGCGTTGATTGGCCAGGGATAGGCGAAAAGATTATCGTCGCGGTTGAGGGTCGTATGTCGGGAAGCAACTTTGTAAGTCCTCGGTTACGGTTGACCGCCCGGTCTGGTGACATTGACCGTGCTCGGGCGCATTCGCGGCCAGTGGACCCCCTCCAGGTACTTGTTGTCGACCTTGAGCGGGACCTTGTAGTCGAGTCCGAATAGAGACATCCCACTTCGGGCGTGCGGTGCGGGTGGCCTGCCGGCGCAGCGGGTTCGAGCCGAAGACCAACCACGAGGTCGGCGAGCGGACGACCGCGCTGGCGATGGTGGCCGCCGAGCAGGCCGAGCCGCCGAGCCGCCGAGCTGCCAAGACACCACCAGGCGCTGCGCCCGCCCGGGATCGACGTGGTCGCGCTGAGGAAGCCCGTGCTGAGCACGGTGTCGATCGCGCACCGCAGCCGGTGCCAGGCGCCCCGTCGCCGCGGCTGGTGATCGACGCGGTGCGCGCGTCCGCCCCGAAACAGGGCCTCGCCGCCCCGTAGCGCTTACGGGACAAGGGTTTCCCGGGGTACCGCGCCGAGAGTGAATTCTCGGAACCACTTTTCGAAAATGTTTCGAGTGCGGCCGTCGTGATTGACCAGGACTTTTTCCGGACGCTATCGTCGGGAATCACCTCACCGAATTCCGGGGGCCGCAATGAAGCTGCTCGTGAAATCCGCCGTGGTGGGCATCGGGATCATCGCCGCCGTCGGCTGTGCCCTGACCGCCGCCGGGGCGCCTCCTGGCACCCAGGGCCACCCGGAGCAGACCGGCGGCTGGGTCGACAGCTGGGCCTCGATGCCCCAGCTGACCGAGCCGGCCAACATGCCACCGCCCCCGTTCACCGGGGAGAACCTCGTTCTCGCCGACAGCACGCTGCGCCAGACCCTCCGTACTTCCCTGGGCGGCCAGCAGATCCGGCTGCGTCTGTCCAACGCGTTCGGCGGCGCGGACCTGCCGATCACCGCCGTTTCGGTGGCGCTGCCGGAAAACGGGCGGGCCGGGGTGAGTGCGATCCGGCCGGGCACCGCGCGTCCGGTGACCTTCGGCGGCCGGTCCTCGGTGGTGATCCCGCCCGGCGCGCAGTTCGTGTCCGACCCGGTGGACTTCGCGGTGCCGCCGCGCACCAACCTCACCGTCACGATGTTCCTCGCCGAGGGGCAGGCTTCGACCGACATCACCTCGCACCCGGGCTCGCGCACGACCTCATACCTGGTGTCCGGCAACCATCTGGCCGACACCGACCTACCGGGCGCGACCACCGCCGATCACTGGTACTTTCTCAGCGGTCTGGAGGTCCGGCCCACGCCGGGCGCGGCCGCGGCGGTGGTGCTGGGCGACTCGATCACCGACGGGCGGGGATCCACCACCAACGGCAACGACCGCTGGCCGGACCAACTGCTGGACCGCCTGCAGGCGCGGCCGGACACCGCCGACATCGCGATCGTGAACGAGGCGGCCGGGGGCAACCGGGTGCTCCACGACGGCCTCGGGCCCAACGCGTTGGCCCGGCTGGATCGCGACGTGCTGGCACGAAGTGGTGCCGCGTGGCTGCTGGTCTTCGAAGGCGCCAACGACATCGGCACCGCCGAGGCCACGCCGGCCGCGCAGAAGCAGGTCGGGGAGGACCTGATCGGCGCCTACCAGCAGATCATCACTCGGGCGCACGCCCAGGGCATCCGCGTCTACGGCGCGACGATCACTCCGTTCGGCGGCAACGCCTACGACGATCCCCCGGGGTACCGGGAGGCCGCGCGGCAGACGGTCAACGACTGGATCCGCACCGCCCACGCCTTCGACGCCGTGGTCGATTTCGACCGGGTGGCACGGGATCCGGCCGATCCCCGGAGGTTGCTGCCCGCCTACGACACCGGGGACCACCTGCACCTCGACCCCGACGGCTATCGCGCGCTGGCCGCCGCCGTGCCAGCACAGCTGTTCCGGTGATAGCGGCGCCACGCGGCCCGTCAGCGGGTGCGGCGCACCGCCGCCGCGGATTCGGTGTCGCCACGGGCTTCGAGGCCGGTGATGACGCCTTCGATGTCGGCGTCCGGCCGGTTCTGGCTGAGCTTGAACTTGGCCTCGACGCGGCTGATGACGAGTTCGACGCCGACGATCGCGCGCAGCTGGCCTTCGACGAACTCCGGCGGCGCGTCGTCGACCGACCACGGGGCCGGGCCGCGGGATTCGTGGTGATCGGTCAGCCGGCGCACGAGATCGTTCACCCAGGCGGGATCGTCGTGCACGACGAGGTTCCCGTAGACGTGCGCGGTGACGTAGTTCCAGGTGGGGACGACCCGGCCGTGCTCGGCTTTGGAGGCATACCAGGAAGGTGTCACGTAGGCGTCCGGTCCGCGGACGATCACCATCGCCTCGCCGAGCACGGGCAGCCGCCACTGGTCGTTGTTGCGCGCGAGGTGACCGAGCAGAGCACCGCGTTCACCGGCCGCCGGGTCGTAGACGAACGGCAGCAGCGTCGCGACGAGGCCCCGCGACGTGGGCGTGATCAGGTCGGCGGCGCCGTGGTTGACGAGAAGTTCCTGGACAGCGGTGTCGTCGGCGGCGAAGGCGGCGGGGACGTACATACCTCGAGCATCCCCCACCCGGCCCCCGAGACGCCAGCGGAGCCGGATGTTCCCCGCCTGCGCTCCGGATCACACCTCAGCGGAGGTCCGCGACGTTGACCCTCGTCGGCCGCAGGGTCACGATCGAGCGGGTTTCGCCCGGATTGTCCCGCGTGTGGAAGTCCGTGTTGTACTTCGCACCGGCCGTCCTCGCGAAGGCGAAGTCGGCGTCGGGCTCCAGTTCGGCGCGCCCCCGGATCTCCAGCGTCCGGTACGGCGATGCCGGGTCGACGATGAAGAGTGTGGCGCGCGGGTCCCGCCGGAGGTTCTTCGTCTTCTGCCGGGTGTCGTTCAGCGAAAGCCGCACGAGGTCGGCTTCCTTGTCGTAGAGGAACGCGACGGCGGTCACCTGGGGTGTGCCGTCCGGGCTGATGGTGGCCAGCGCCGCGACGGACGCGTCCAGCAGATCACGAAATTCGTCCGGTACCTGTGCGCTCATGGCGGCTTCCTCCGACCGTCCCGGGAAAATCCTGTGGTCCATACAACCACATCGGACGGCCGGGAAAACCGCGGGCGAGCGTGCTGCCCCGGAGCGGGCGCTGCTTCCCGCGCGCCCGGCTTCAGGGCCGGGCGAACCAGGCGTACCAGTCACGGCTGGACGGGGCCAGATAATGGTTCGGCGGCACCTTCTGGGTGGGATAGAGCCGGAAGCCCTGGGCGCCGGCCGGCGTGTTGTGGAAGTAGACGCCGCTGATCCAGTCCGGGTTGATGTCCATTTCCATGCCCCGCACGACACCGGCGGCCTTCAGGATGTTTCCCAGCGTGCACACCGAAAGCGCGGGTCCGCCCACGTACACCTCGGCGCCGTCGGCGGTGATGCCGAATCCGGAGCGGTCGATGTAGGCCACGTTCCCGACCGTGGCGCCCCATTCGGCGGTGCCGCCGCTGGCGCAGTCCGGGTTGACCTTTCCGTTGTCCACCAGCATGACCAGGTTCTGCCGCACGCTGGCGACGCTCGGTGTCATCCGCACCTCGCTGTTCCACGCGCCGACCGTCGCGATGCCGTTGTTGTTCAGCACCAGGCTGGCTGCCCCGGTCTGCAGCGGATACACGGTGCGCCCCGCGGCGAAGAAGCCGCCGTGACTGCCGTCGTTGGGCAGCCGGAAGCCCGCGTTGAACGCGGCGACCACGTTTTTCTGTTCGGTGCCGGTCAATGAGGTCGGGATCGGCCAGGAACCGCCGGGATCCTGGTAGCCCGGCCGCAGCTGACCGCGCACGAAGGTCGGGTCGATCCACAGCACCCCTGCCACGTAGGAGGTGTGCTGCGCGTCCGGCCGGACCGCGGCGACCCGGACGGCGGGGTGGCCGCCGACCGTGGCCACGGTCTGCCACTGGCCTTCACCGGGCAACGGGTCGCCACCGGCCAGATCGGGGATGCCCGCCGGGGCCGGCAGTCCCGGGCCCCCGGTGCCCGGCACGGTTTCCGCACCGGCGGCGTCCGGGATGCCCCCAGTGGGCACGCCGCCGATCTTGGGCTGGTTCTGTGCGTACTGCTGCTGCTCCAGATAGGTGACCACGCCGCCGAGGTAATGGTCCCGGGCCCATTCGGCCAGCCGCGCCGGGACGGGGTCGGTGCCCGGCGCGGTCAGCGTCCCGCCGATGGACCAGCCGACGAGAATGATGAACACGGAGCACACGGCCAGAAACGTGCGCCGGACGCGGCGCGCCCAGGGTCGGCGTGCGCGCCGGAGGCGATGTCGGGGCCCGACCGGGATTTCCACCGTGTCATCGGAGCGAAGCTTGTCCCAGGTCACCGGTCCATCTTGCCCATTAGTTTCTTGGAAGAGTTTTGGCTGTCCCTCAAGGTGTCCTTGGTCATTTTCGCATTCCCGGCGGACAACCCGACCCGTTGTCCGCGCGTCCTTCTTCGGCAGTGCCCTACCTCCAGCCGTTGATTCCTTAACGGAGACGTTACGTCGCTTAACTGTGGCGGCACGCACAACCGCTGAAGTTGTCGACCATGTGGCGAGCCTTGGTGACACGGTGGTTTCACATCCGGCGATCCGGTGGTGCCGAGTGAACGAGACGACGGTGATCTTCGCGGGACGGCTGCTCACCGGTGCGAACTCCGGCGGCCTGATCCGCGATGGCGCGCTCGTCGTCCGGGACGGGACGGTGCGCTTCGCGGGATCACGCGCGGACCTGCCCCGCCTCGACGCTGACGTGGCCCGGATCGAAGCCGGCGACTCGCTGGTGATGCCGGGCCTGGTCGACGCCCACCACCATGTCGGGCTCACGCCGACTCAACTCGGGGTGCCGGACGACGCGCTCGAACTGTGGATCGCCCGCAGGCACGGGCCACCGGAGGTGGATCCCTACCTCGACACCGTGTGCGGCGCCGCGGATCTCCTCGCCGGGGGTGTGACCACGGTGCAGCACCTCAACGGGCGCCTGCGCGGCGATCCCGAGCACTATGCGGCGGCCGACGCGGCCGTGCTGGGGGCCTACACGGACGTCGGGATGAGGGTCTCCTACTCCCGGGGCCTGACGGACCAGAACCGGTTCGTCTATGCCGATGACGGGCAATTCATCGCTTCGCTCTCGCCCGCGGAGCAAGCGGCCGTGCGCGCGGTCATGCCCGCCCGTTACGAGACTCCCGAAGAGCAACTGGAATCGAGCTACACGACGCTGCGCGAGAAGTGGCACGGGTCGGCCGACGGCCGCATCGAAATCCAGCTCGCGCCCGCGAATTTGCAGTGGTGCGGCGAAGAACTGCTGCGGGCCACGGCCGAGATCTCCGCGCGCGACGGCGTCGGCATACACCTGCATCTGTCCGAAACGCCCTACCAGGAGGTCTACGCCGCCCAGCGGTCCGGCGGCCGCACGGCGGTGGGTTTCCTGCACGAGCTCGGATTGCTGTCCCCGCGGTTGACGCTCGGCCACGCCGTGTGGATCGAGGAACGCGACATCGAACTGCTCGCCGCCGCGGGCACGATGGTCTGCCACAACCCCTCGAGCAACCTGCGCCTGCGCAGCGGCGTGGCACCGATCGCGCGGCTGCGCGCCGCCGGCGTCCGGCTCGGCATCGGGATCGACGAGGCCGGGCTGGCCGACGACCGCGACATGTTCGGCGAGCTGCGCCTGGCCTGGGCGCTGGCACAGGCGCCCGGCCAGGACCCCGCCGTGCGCACCACGGGGGCACAGGTGCTGGACCTGGCGCTGGAGGGCGGGGCGGCCACCACCGGCTTCGCCGGGCGGATCGGCCGCCTGGAACCGGGCTACGCCGCGGACTTCCTGGTGCTGGACTGGGATGCGGTCACCGGCGCGTACCTGGACCCGGCGGCCGAAGGCATCGACGCGGTCGTCCGGCGGGCACGTCCGTCCGCGCTGCGACAGGTGTATGTGAACGGCGAACTCGTCTTCGCCGACGGCAGGACGACGAAGGTCGACGACTCCGCGTCCCGGGCGGAACTGCGCCGGTACCTGGCCACGCGGCAGGGCCCGGCCGACCGGGACCGCCGGTCCGCCGCCGAGATCCTCGAAGCCGCCGTGGCGCGCTTCTACACCAAGCCACCCTGGCGCGAATGGCGGGCGATCACCGACGAAAGAGCGTCCTGGAAGGACTGAGCCGCAGAGATGCGGGGGCGCGAATATCCGGACTAGGCGAGCGGGAGTCAGAAGATGGCGACAACATCCGAGACGGGGACCGAGAAAGCCGGGAACGGGGCAGCGGGCATGGCGCCGAAGCCGGAGTCGTCCGACCTGCTGGAGGTGGTGGTACCGGCGCACCGGCGCGAGGGACCGGTGAAGATGACCCTCCTCTGGGTGACCTGCCAGGCCACGGTGTCCAATATGTACACCGGCTATCTCGCCCGGTCCGCGGGCATGTCGCTGGGCCAGGTGCTGTGGGCGTCGTTGATCGGCGTCGTCGTGATGGCCGGCTACGGTCTGCTCGCGACCAACGTGGGGACCGTCACGGGCCAGCCCCACTCGGTCCTGGCCCGGGGCGTCCTCGGGAAAACCGGGAGCACACTGGCCTCCCTTCTCCTCGCCGTGACGGGCCTTGGCTGGTACGGGTTCCAGACCGTGTTCCTGGCGCAGCTGTTCAACGGCCTGCTCGGTCTCGACCACCTGCAGCTGTTCTGCGTGCTCTTCGCCCTCGTGATGATCACGAACAACCTGCTCGGGTTCCGCAGCGTTTCCGGTTACGCGCGCTGGGCGGCGCCGGTCCTGCTCGTGTGGGGCGCGTACACCATCATCAAGGCCCTCGCCTCGACCGCCGGTCCGGCCCTCTTCGCCGCGCCACAGGTCCAGCCGACGCAGGGAATCCTGCTCACGGTGGGATTGCTCGTCGGTGTGGCCGTGTACGGCAACGAGCCCGACATGTTCCGCTACGCCCGGCGTGACCGCGGCCGCAACGCCATGCCGCTGGTCGTCGGCTACGGGCTGGGGATGCTGGTGTTCCCGGTCGCGGGATACCTCATGGCCGAGATTTCCAGCGCCGCCACCCTCGGTGACACCATGCGGTTCTTCACCAAGTTCTCCCTGTTCGGCCTCACCGCGCTGGCGATCGTGGTGTTCACCATCAACGTGGTCGCGGTCAATGACGCGAACCTGTACGAGGCGGTCAATGCCGTGCAGAACTTCCTGCGCGGGCGACGGCGGATCGAGACGATTCTCGTCCTCGGTGCGCTCGGCGCGGCGGTCGCGGCGTTCATGCAGAGCTCGTCCTCACTGCAGGACGACTTCTTCATCGTGGCCAACATGTGCGCGGTGTTCCTGCCGTGCGCGACCATCGTGATGGCCCTGGACGTGTTCCTGCTGGAACGGGTCTCGGGGTGTCGTCGGCCGGCGGGGGAGGACGGCGCGCCCCGGGCCGTGACGTCGTGGGCGGCGGCCTCGCCCGGAAACGTCGCGGGGATCGTGGCGATCCTGGCCGGGCTGGTGATCGGCGCGGTCACCGGCGGGCTCATCCCGGGTACCTCGGGCTTCGGGAAGACCAACATCGGAATTCCCGCCGTGGAAGCCTGGCTGACCACCATTGTGCTCTACCTCGCCGCCCTGCTCGCGGCCCGCGCTCTGCCGTCCGAGCGCGCCAAGCGGGTGCTGCTCGGGCTACCGGCTGCCGAGCGCGCCGGCGGCGGCGGTCCCGATCCGCTGGGGTGAGGCGCCGGTTTTCGCGACACCCGACCGGACGGGAGGACTCGGCGACCGGACGGGAGGACTCGGGGACCGGACGGGAGGACTCGGCGACCGGACGGGGGGACACGGGGACCGGACGGGGGGACACGGCGGCGTGGGTGTGGTGAAGCCGGGGCCGGCTGGTGTGCCGGCCCCGGCTCCGGGGTGTGAGCGCTCAGTTGACCGCGGGTGCGACGTTGGCGCCCGGCACCTCGCTGGGCAGCAGCACCTTCGAGTCACCGGGGTAGGGGACGGTGAAGTTGTTCGAGGAGTACCAGATGTCCCGGTTCTCCTGCGCCATGTTCACCATGTCCTCGGTGGTGAAGTTCTGCTTGGCCGACCACTGGGCCCAGGCGGCCTGGGTCGCGTTCGTGGCCTGGGTCGGCTGGGGGTTGGTCGTGGTGAGCGGGATCTGGTTGGACAGATAGTTGTAGGGCGTGAAGTCCGGCTTGTCGGTGAACGCGTCGAACATCGGCTCGGCGGCCATGTCCTGCGAGTTCATCGGCGGGATGCCGAGGATCTGCTCGATCGTGCGAAGCACGTTGAGCTGGCTGTAGTAGTCGTGCACCACGGCGCCCTGTCGCGCGTAGGGGCTGACCACCAGCGTCGGGTTGCGGTGCCCGTCGACGTGGTCGACGCCGTTCTGGGAGTCGTCCTCCAGCACGAAGATCGCGCTGTTCTTCCAGTACGGGCTGTGGGAGATCGTGTCGACGATGCGGCCGAGCGCGAGGTCGTTGTCGGCGACGTGCGCGGCCGGCGTGATCGAACCCGGGTTGGTGCCCTCGGTGTGGTCCTCCGGCAACCACATCATGTCGAGCTGCGGAAGGTTGTCGTTCTTCACGTAGTTCGCGAAGTCCTGCTGGAACAGATCGGTCCGGTACTGGTCCGGGATGCTCATGTCGAAGGTCGGGAAGTTCGGCTGGCTGATCTGCTGCAGCGACGGGATGTCGCTGGTGGCGTGGTAGGTCCCGATCTTGGTGATCAGCGGGCCCGCCGCCTTGCCCTCCAGCACCTGCGAGTCGTGGTACCACTGCGACCAGGTGACGTTGGACTCGTTGCCGTTCGCGTCGACGTAGTCGTTGACCTGCTCGCCCCAGTTGGTCACGGACTTGCCGTGGGTGAGCGCGTCGTCCCAGATGGAGCCGGACTTCACGTTGCTCAACGGGTCGGCCGTCTGGTAGGAGCGCGTGTAGTTGCCGTACATCTGCTGCATGTAGTTGTTGACGAACGCCTGGGTGAGCCAGTGGTGGCCCTCACCGGAGTTCGTGCCGTCCGAGTACAGGTTGTCGATCAGCGGGTAGGTGTTCGCCAGCGCGTGCGTGTTCGGCGTGACCTGCTTGCCGAACTGCGCCAGCGACGGGTCGCTGTTGCCCTTGCCGATGTCGCCCAGCACCTGGTCGTAGGTCCGGTTCTCCCGGACGATCAGGAACACGTGCTGGATCGTCGACGGGTCACCGACGCGCAGCGGCACCGCGACCGGGTTTCCCTTGCCGTTGCCCGGCTTGTTGCGCTGCAGCAGGCCGTTCCACTGGTTGTTCTGGAAGACCTGGTTGGTCCAGCTCTGCATCTGCTGCGTGGTCGGCAGGGCGACCTGCTGCACGGTGCCGATGAAGTTCAGGCCGTAGTGCGAGGTGACCGGCGTCGAACCGGCACCCTCGTCGACCGTGCCGTCGGCGCCGACCGAACCGAGGCCCTGCTCGCTGGCCACCACGAGCTTGCTCGTCTTCGGGTTCAGCGCGATTCCCGTGGGGAAGGAGCCGGTCGGGATCAGGCCCTCGAAGGTGGGCTGCGAGTAGGCGTCGTGGTAGCCGTAGACCGCGACGGTGTTGTACCGGCCCAGGCTGACCGCGAGGTGCGTCGGGTCGAGCATGGTCAGGCCGTTGGGCTGGGCGCCGAACGGCGCGCCCGGCGCCGGGTTGGCGGCGAAGGTCCGGCCGAGCTGCTGCTTGACCGTGTCGATCGTGGTGACCGAGTCGTCGTCGGTGTTCGCCACGATCAGGTTCTTGCCCACCGCGAGCAGCGCGCTCGGCTCCAGGCCGACCGCGAACGTCTTGATCTGCTGCCCGCCTGCGAGGTCCACTTCGGACACCGTGCCGGTGGACGGGGCGGCGATGTTGTTGTTGGACACGATCGGCGTGCCGTAGGAGTCGTCCGTGTGGTCGCCGGGCTGGGCCGGGCGGCCACCCTGGTTGCTCACGTAGGCCTTGCCGTCGAGCACGACGACGCTGTTCGGGTCGTTGCCCACCGGGATCTGCTCGACCACGGTGTCGGTGGTGGTGTCCAGCACGCCGAGGGTGTTGTTGGCGCTCAACGTCACCAGCAGGTCGGTGCCGTCCGGCGCCCAGGCGAGCCCGGCGGGCACGGCCTTGTTGCCGTTCACGCCCGGCAGCGCGACCGTGACCTCATCGGACAGCGTTCCGTCCGGGGCGACGTCGAAGCGTGCCAGCTTGGACTGCTGCGCGGCCCACAGGTGCTTGCCGTCGGGGGAGTAGAGGACACCCCCGTCGGAGATCCCGCCACCGGGCCGGTCGGCCAGCGACGGGCCGGAGTCGCCGCCGTACTGCTGCAACAGCTTGTTGTGGACGAGGTCGAAGACCGTGACGATGCCGGCGCTGGCACCCCCGGTGTTCAGGCTCGCGGCCGTCTTGCCGTCGGGGCTCAGGGTCAGCCCCATCGGGCGGCCGTTCTCCTTGATGACATCGCCGACGGGCGTGACGAACTGGTTCGTCTGCATCAGGTACGAGCCGTTCGGCTGCTGCCCCATGGTGTTCTCGCCGAGCGTCGTGCCGCCGAACGCGCCTACCGCTTGAGTCACCCCCGCTCCTCCGACCAGCAACGCGCACGTCAGGCCGGTGACCAGCGTGCGCCTGCCCACTGTGGGTCTCCGCATGAACAGTCCTCCATGTCGACTTACCGTTGACGGCCCGAATTCGGCCGGCACGGATCGTAGACATGGGCGGGCGGAAGAAGGATCAACAGAAGTCGTCCCCGATGTGAACAACGGATTTTCACTTCGCGCCCCGTTCATCCGGGCGCCGGGACCGAAGGAACGGCTGTTCGGGATGAGCGGGACAATTATCCGTTATCGACGGGGTATGGGGCGGAACGGCACGAATCCGCGGGGGATGTGGCGGCGCAGGACAATGGCGGACACTGCGGCGCAGGTCGCGGTGGTCGCCGCGACCACGAGTGCGACGACCACGATGCCGGTGCCCACCGGTGTCGTGTCACCCACACCGCGGGCGGTCCTCGGCAAGAGGAGCAAGCCGAGCGCGTCCATCACCACGGTACGGCAGGACATCGCGAGCATCAGTCTGCGAATTCCGGCGAAGAATTCGATATCCAGCGCCGGGAGAACGGGTGTGCGATCGCGCGCGAACAGCGCGCCGATCCCGCCCAGCAATACGCTGAACGCCGCCCCGCCGAAAAAGCACAGTCCGAAGTAGAAGAACGGGTTGGCGCCGCTCGGCGTGGCGAAGGTCGGCCCGATGAGCACGGGCGCCGCGACGAGGCCCCAGCTCAACGAGATCCCGGCGGCCCAGCCCGCCGCGCGCCGTCCGGAGATCACCCCGTCGCCCCCCGTATCCGATGCTCTGTCAGCCGGGTGAATCTACTGCACGGACGGCCGCCGCCGAACAGCCGATCTGGTAGCGGATGCCTCGCACTCGTCGACCGCGCTGCCCTCACCTGGAGAGATGCGCTCTCGTACCTGGTGACGTGATGGTGACGGAGCTATCGCAGAGTCTTCCGCGGTCGGCAAACGAATCCGGCACGACCGAACCCAACCAGGAGGTACTCCACCATGACGAACGAAATCGCAGAACTGGAAACACAGCAGGTCGAGCTGCTGCCGGTCCGGGATGATCTGCTGGTCCTCGGACTCGGACTCGCCGCCGCGCTCGGGGTCATGCTCGGTCTCTGATCGCGCTTCCGCCGCTCTCCCTCGACGCCGATCACGTGGTCCGGGGGAGAGCGGCGGCGAGAAAACCGAATGCCCGCGACCGAATTCCGCGCGCCACGCGCGGCACCGGGACGGCCGGAAGCGGGCACGACACCGACGACAATGCCCCGCGAACCACTTCGGCCGCCGGACATTGTCGTCCATTGTGAACGCCCTGCTCTCGGTCTCCGACCGGGGCGGGGCGTGTTCACCCAATCAGTCTCTGTACCGTGCCCCACGGCACGGCTAGGTTTGCGGACAGGTTGTCCCCCGTGCCTCTTTCACGGGGGACAACCTGTTTCCGGCGAGAATGGCTCAGCGCTTGCCGGGCAGGACGACGATCGTCGGGTGCACGTCGGGGGCCACCACGACGTGGGGCGCGATGACCGGCTTGACCACCGGCGCGACGATCGGAGCCACGACCGGCGCGACGACCGGCAGGACGTTGATCACGCCGTTCTGCACGGGGGCGATGTTCTGCACCACGCCCTGCGCCGAGGAGGTGGCCGCGAAAGCGGGGGTTGCGCCGGCGAAGAGGAAAGCAAATCCGAGAAGGCCGGTCGCCACAAACTTCGTCTTCGACATTCGTCAGCTCCAGATTTTGTATCGGGTGCTATCGCACCTGGTTGGGGTGGAACGAGGCGAAATGTTAGCGGCACAACGAGTGAGACAAAAAGGCCGAACGATCATGATCATCCTGATGTGTGACTTAAGAATCCCTGGTCTCATCCGTTAGTGAGCAACGGGGACAAATCCCGCAGGAATCCGCCCCTTTTGGTCACTCGATACGGTGACGTCGACGCGATCTGGTGACTTAAACGTAATGGCGAAGGTGCTTACGGTCACCGGCTCGCCGCTTGGTAGGATCGCCGCGACGATGACCTCTCGAAAACATGAATGAATTTCGATCCGGCCGGCTCGTCGGCTTTCTCCGCAACGACCACACCATGATCCAAGCACGGTTGTGCGGCGGCGTCCTCCCCTCTCGCGGTGTGGGACAGCCGCACCCGCGGAGTCACCAAGAAATGTCCACTATGGATTCCTGTCGGGGCTCAATCCCCGGCTGCGGCAAGGTCGGCCGCGATCGCGTCGAGGTGGACCGGGCGCATCGCGTTGACGTCGAGCCCCACATTGAGCTGCCGCCCCCGTATGCGCCAGGCGCCGTGCACATGGCCGTGCAGTAGCCATAACCCGTGATCGGGAAGGCGGTACTGCGCGGCGCGGTCTTCTTCGCTGTGGTCGCCCTCGTAAGGGAAATGGCACAGCAGCACATTCCGTCCCGCGATGCGCCTGCGCGCGTACGCCTGCACCGTGGTGAAGTGTTCCAGCCAGGCGCGCTGGTGCTTGTGGGCCTGGCGCAGACCGGGCCAAGGCGCGTCGTGGTTGCCCGTGATCAGATGGATTTCGCCGTGCAACCTCCGGAGGGTTTCGGCGAAGCGAGCGAGGCTTCCCATGCCGACATCGCCGAGATGCCACACCTGATCGCGGGGGCCGACGACGGCGTTCCATTGCTCGACCACGTAGGCGTCGTGTTCGCCGGGCGAGTCGAACCCGCGCAGGCCCGCGACGAGTTGGTGATCGAAGTGGGTGTCGGCGGTGAACCAGACGCTCATCGTGGCCATTCCTGCCGGTGATCGGATGCGGACGCGGGTGCGGCGCGGGTACGGGGCCGCGCCGCACCTCAACCTACCTGGGAGATTACGGAAACCCGTAACGATATTCGCGGTACGAGCGGATCTTTCGCCGATCCCCGGTCCAGGACGAGAACTCGGTGGAACGTGACCGGCGGGGCGCCGATCCGGCCGGCCCGGGCCTTCCGCGGACTGAGTGCCGCCGTCGCTGTCCGGTCCGTCCGGGTCCGGACACCGAGGCGCAGCCACGTGACAAGCCTGAAACCCGCGTTTTACTGACATGATCTTGCCTGGATCGGTGCTCGGTGCTTTGCTGTGGTCGATACCAGTACCGGGATGTGTGACGGGAGGGTGGTGCCGTGCGGCAGCCAGCAGCCCTCGGCGCCGGGAAACCGGCGCGTATCCCGTTGGGCCGCGGCGACAGCGCGGCCGAAAACGTCGAGACGGCGCTCTTCCCGGCATCGCGGGCGGTGTCGCGGACAACCGGTCGAACCCTTTTCGTCGAGAGTGGGCACGGCGCCGGATTTCTCCGCCTTCCGGCCGCGGCGGCGTCGAATCCAGGAGAGGGTCCATGAACATCGCGCACGGCCTGCTGCTCATGGCGGTCGTCTTCTTCGCCGTTTGGGTGCTGTTCGCCGTGGTGTCCGAAACGATCATCCGCAGGGACCGGCGGTCCGGAAAGGACGGACGATGACCGGCGGCGTCATCATCGCCTATGTCGTCCTGCTCGTGCTCATCGGGCTTTTTTCCGCGCGCCAGGTGCGAACCGAGAGCGACTATCTGGTCGCCGGCCGGCGCCTGGGTCCGATCGTGCTGGGCGCGACCCTGCCGGCGACCCAGATGTCGGCCGGCACCGCGATCGGCACCGTGGGTTACATCGCGCTGTACGGCTACCAGTACAACTGGTTCTGGGTGGCCCTGTGGGCGGGCTGGCTGGTGTCCATGCTGTTCGTGGCGCCGAAGATGCACGAGTTCGGCAGGACGCACGGCGGAATGACCATTCCGGACATCGTGGGCGCGCGCTTCGGCCGTACCCTGCGGTTCGTCGTCGCACTGATCATCGTCGTCGCCTTCCTGTTGCTGTTTTCCGCGGAGTACCAGGGCGCGGCGACGGTCTTCAATCTCGTCTTCGGCGTCTCCTACATTCCCGCGGTGCTGATCTCCGCGGCGGTCGTGGGCGTCTATTCGCTCAGTGGTGGGCTCTTCTCGGTGGCCCGCAACGACATGCTGCAGATGGCGGTGTTCCTGGTCGGCTACGTCGCCGCGGCGGGCTACGCCCTGCACGCCGTCGGCGGCCTGTCCGGCCTCCAGCAGCGACTGTCCACAGTGGATCCGCAGCTGCTGCACGTGCTGGGCAACTCGCACATGCCGCTGGGCACGCTGATCGGGTTCTCCATCGGCACCGGCGTCACCTTCGTCGCCTACCCGCTGGACGCGGTGAAGTTCTACGCGGCGTCCAAGCGAAGCGTGCTGTTGCGGGCGCTGACGATCGGCATCCTGTTCCAGGTGATCATCGCGTTCACCCTCGGGATCATCGGATCCGCGGGCCGGGCGTTGCAGCCGAACACGAATTCCCGGACCGCGGACGACATCGCCCCGTACGTAGCGCTGCACACCATGCCGCCGGTGCTGGCCGGGCTGCTCCTGGCCGCGGTGATCGGCGCGGTGATGGCCGTGTCCAGCTCCATCATCATGATCATCTCAGCGGCGATCAGCCACGACATCGTGCCCTACGTGCGGCGCACACCCCAGGGGGAGAAGTCCCGGCTGCGCAGCGAACGCGTGGTGTCCGGGCTGGTCGTGCTGGCCGGCGTCGCGCTCGCCGTCAAGCCGATCGGCTCCGTGGCCACCATCGTGCTGATCGTGCAGCAGTTCATGGCCTCCACCCTTGCCGTGGTGCTCATCGCCGCGCTGAACTGGCGGCGGGCCACCGTGGCCGGTGCCGCCGCGTCCATGACGGCCGGATTCGCCGGTGTCATCGGGTGGTATGCGGCGGGCGATCCGGGTGGGCTGGCCCCGGTGTTCGGCGGCCTGCCGCTCGCGGTGCTCGCGATGATCGCGGGCAGCCTGCTCTCCCGCTCGTCGCCCGCGCCGACGGTCGTCGACACGCCGACGCCCGCGACGGCCAACTCCACCGGAGAGGCACCAGGATGACCACTTCGTACCGGTATCTGAACGGACTGAGCGCGCCTGCCCCGCAGGCTCCCGTGGTGCCGTTGGCCGCGGACGTCGACCGGCTCCCCGGCGAGGGGCCGACGCTGGACGAGACGCAGCGGCGCCGGGTCGAGACGTTGTTGAGCGCTGGTCCCGTCATTTCGCTGCACGATCATCCGATCCGGCTACCGGAGCCGCTCACGGCCGAGTCGTGGTCGCGGCACAAGGCGGCCGGCAGGGACCATCTCGGCCACGCGGGCCTGGCGGGCTCCGGTATGACCGCGGTGTTCGCGTCGGCCCTGAGCGGCCTGGAGTTGCCGCCGCTGCTGCGTTGGCTCACCCTGCTCGGCACCGACCTCGCGCACACCGCCCAGGCCCGGCTCGCCCAGCGCGTCGACGACGTGGCGGGTGACACCGAAGCACTGACCGTGGTGCTGGCCCTGGAGGATCTCAGCCCGGTGGGCGAGGATCTGTCCGGCGTTGAAGTGCTCTACGGCGCGGGCGTGCGTTCGGCCGGCCTCACCTACAACGCGGCCAACGCGCTGGGATGCGGTCTGGCCGTGGCCGACGACACCGGCCTCACCGCGACCGGGCGTGCCGCGGTCGAGCTGATGAACTCCCTGGGGATGCTCGTCGATCTTGCCCACGTCGGTGACCGCACCAGCCTCGACGCCGCGGCCTCCAGCAGCAAGCCGGTGGTCATCAGCCACGCGGGCGCCCGCGGTGTGTGGGGTTCCGCGCGGATGAAGCCCGACGACGTGTTGCGCGCGGTCGCCGCGACCGGTGGCGTGATCGGGATCGAGGCCGCGCCCAACAGCACTCGCGTCTCCGGGCGCGCCGAGCACGACCTGGACGCCGTGATGCGGCACGTCGAGTACTGCGCGGAACTGCTGGGGATCGACCATGTCGCGTTGGGACCGGACACGTTCTTCGGCGACCACGGCGGCATGTACGCGGCCGCCGGAGCCAGTCCCCAGCCGCCGCCACCCGGCGAGCCCGCGGCAACCAGCCGCCACGTCGCCGGTATGGAAAATCCCGGTGAGGCGCACCGGAACGCGGCCGGCTGGCTGGTCGTCCACGGGTGGAGCGACCGGGACATCAGCGCGGTACTGGGCGGAAACGTCGCTCGCGTCGTCAAGGAGGTTGCCTGACCCATGCTCGAATCCCGTGCCGAATTCGCTGCTCCCGCCGTCGAGGTCACACCCGTCCATCAGCGGCTGCGCGACGCGATGGCGGAGCTGGCGCCCGTCCTCACCGAACTGTCGGCCGATCTGCACGCCCACCCCGAGTTGGCGCTGGCGGAGTTCCACGCCGCCGACCGGTTGACCGGACTGCTGGAAAAGGACGGATTCGCCGTGGAGCGCGGGGTCGCCGGCCTGCCCACCGCGTTCGTCGCCGGCGTCGGGCAGGGCGCGCCGGTGGTCGCTTTTCTCTGCGAGTACGACGCGCTGGCCGGCGTCGGCCACGGTTGCGGGCACAACCTGATCGCCGCGGGAGGTGTGGGCGCGGCGCTGGCCCTGCACCGCGCGCTGGGCGAGGACTTCACCGGCACCGTCCGCTGCATCGGCACCCCGGGTGAGGAAGGGGCGGGTGGCAAGATCACCGAGCTGGAAGCCGGGGTGTTCGCCGACGTCGACGCCGCGCTGATGTTCCATCCCGGCGACCGGTCGCTGCCGTGGCGGCACGCGACCGCGGCCGCGCACCTCGACGTGACCTTCCACGGTGTCGCCGCGCACGCGGCGGCGGCCCCGGCCTCCGGCCGCAGCGCGTTGTCCGCGATCGTTCAGCTGTTCGTGTCCATCGATTCCCTGCGGCAGTTCATCCCGGAAACCGCGCGCATCCACGGCATCATCACCGACGGCGGCCAGGCGGTGAACATCGTTCCGGAGCGCACGAGCGCCGCGCTGATGGTGCGGGCGCTGACCCAGCAGGGTGTGGAGGACCTGCTGGCCAGGGTGCGAGCATGCGCCGACGCGGCGGCGGCGGCCACCGGGACCACGTCGGAGATCACCATCGGCAAGGTGTACGCAGAGCGGAAGAACAACCACACCATCGCCACCCGGGTCGCCTCGCACCTGGCCAGGCTGGGGGAGTCGATGCGGGAGCCGGTTCTTCGCGGCGGCACCGGCTCGTCGGACATCGGCAACGTGAGCCTGGTGCTGCCGGCGATCCACCCGTACCTGCAGATCGCCCCGGAGGGCACTCCGGCGCACTCGCACGCGATGGCCGAGGCGGCCGCGGGACCGCAGGCACAGCAACGGATGTTGCACATGGCCGAGGCGCTCGCCGCCACCGGCGCCGACCTGCTCACCGATCCGGCACTGTTCGACACCGTGCGCGAGGAGTTCGCCACCGCGGGACCGGACTTCCCGTCCTGACCCCGCGCCCGATCAGTCCACAGTGGATCCCGTGGATCCCGGGGATTCGGTGACTTCGGTGGCCGTGCCGAGGCATTGGCCACGTTGCGCGTGTGCCGAGGGGATCCCGGTTGACCGCTTCGGCGTGCCCGGTGACAATGGACCGGAAGGTACATTCACCGGAGGTGCCGTGCTCACCAGGAAGGGTGCCGCGACCCGCCGGCGGATCATCGATGCGGCCGCGGCCGAGATCCGCGCGCGTGGCGTGACCGCGACGACCCTCGACGACATCTGCCGGCGCAGCGGCACCGGCAAGAGCCAGCTGTTCCACTATTTCCCGGACGGCAAGGAACAACTGCTGCTGGCCGTGGCCCAGTGGGAGGCCGACAGGGTCATCGAGGACCAGCAGCCCCACCTCGAGCAGCTGACCTCATGGACAGAGTGGCAGGAGTGGCGTGACGCGGTGGTCGCGCGCTACCGGCAGCAGGGTGTGCACTGCCCGCTGGGTGTGCTGATCACCGAGGTGGGCAGGCACACCCCCGCGGCGCAGGCCGTCACGCGGCAACTGCTCGAGCAGTGGCAGCGACACATCCGGACGGGCATCGAGCGGATGCGGGAGAGCGGCGAGATCTCCCGGGACATCGATCCGGTCCGCACGGCGGGCGCGCTGATCGCCGCGATCCAGGGCGGCGTGACGATCCTGATGTCGACGGGGTCCGCGGAACACCTGGAGTCGGCGCTGGATCTCTGCATCGACTACCTGCGCACCGGGACCCCCGCCCACACCTCGTCCGTGGTCTAGTTCCGCGCCTCCGTAACCCAGTTCCGCACGACCCGGTGGTAGCCGGCGGGCTTGTCCCCGACCTTCGCGCCGGTGTTGATGATCCACGACTGGTACTCCGGTGTGAACATCGTGTACGGCTTGCCCGGCGGCACGGCGGAGGCCATGTCGAGTTCGGCACGCAGCTCCGCGGGCAGTTCGAAGTCGAGTGCCGCCAGCGACGAGTCGAGTTGCTTCGCGCTGCTCGCGCCGATGATGGCCGAAGCGATCCCGGGCTGGGTCGCGACCCAGTTCAGCGCGACCTGGGCCATCGTCACGCCGAGCCCGTCCGCCACGGTCTCCAGCGTTTTCAGCAGTTTCCAGTGCCGATCGGTCCACTCGTAGCCCATGCCGCCCTCGCCGCTGAGCCGGCCTTCTCCGGTCAGGCCCTGGCCGGAGTCGCGGTATTTGCCGGTGAGGAAACCGCCGGCGAGCGGGCTCCACGCCGTGATACCCAGCCCCAGAGCCTGCCCCGCCTGGACGTGTTCCGCCTCGATCGACCGTTCCGCTAGCGAGTAGGGCAGTTGCAGGTTGATCATCGGCACGAGCGAGTGGGCGTCGGCCAGTGTCTGTGCCCGCGCGGCATACCACGCCGGCACGTCGGACAGGCCCGCGTAGCGGATCTTCCCCGCCTTCGTGAGATCGTCGAAGGTGCGTAGCACCTCCTCGACCGGCGTGATCCGGTCCCAGGTGTGCAGGAGGAACAGGTCGAGGTAGTCGGTGCGCAGGCGGCGCAGCGACGCTTCCACCGCCCTGATCATGTGTTTACGGCCGTTCCCGCCCGCGTTCGGATCGCCGGGAGCGACGCTGTTGGTGAACTTGGTCGTGAGTACCAGCCGGTCGCGTACGCCGGCTTCCGCGATGAGATTGCCGAGAATCGTCTCGCTTTCACCCGCGGTGTAGAAGTCCGCGGTGTCGACGAAATTCCCGCCCGCGTCGAGGTAACGCCGGAAAACGGGCCGGGCTTCCTCCTCGGTTTTTCCGTAGGGGGCATGAAAACCGGCGGTGCCGAAGTTCATCGTGCCCAGGGACAGGCGGCTGACCCGGAGTCCGGAACGGCCCAGCAGGTAGTACTGGTCGAGTGACATGAATTCGTTGATCCTTCGGTCGATGACGGATTCCATCGGCGCGCTCAGCATGGCGAACGAAAATTGGACCCGCAAGTACAGAAAATCGCGGGAGTGGGGTACCGCGCCATCCTGACCTCAGACGGGATGGTGCTAACGTCGGAGAATATGAATCGCGAATCCGCTGGTCGAAGGCGCTGAGACCACGATGCGCCCGGCGCGGGCGGTGACGGCGGTCGAGCGCTGAGCGGATCTTCACCGGGCGTGAGGGATGCCCGGGCGGATCGCTGCCCGCGCGCTCGGCGGACTCGACGACCGGAGCGGCCACCACTCGGCGTCCACGGCACGGGGCCGACCGGCTCCCCGGTGTCGCGGCGAGACAGCCGCGCCGACCTGAGGGTCGGTTTCCGGGAGCGTGCGGGCCGATCGCGCCGCGGCAAACGGCGGCGGACCGATTCGGTGCCGACGGCACGCGAACAACGGGAGGAGTGGCCGGAATGTTGTCCGAAGCTGTTCCCGCCGCGTTCGGCGCGGCGATCTACCCGCCTGCCCTGCTGTTCATCGCGTTCCTCCTGGTCAACCCGCAACCCAGGAGGCGAGCGCTGATCTTTTTGGCCGGCGCCGTGCTCATCACCCTCGGCGTCGGTTTTCTCGTCGTGCTGGCCCTGCAGGGCAGCGGAGTCGAGAGCACCAGGCACCGCACCGTGCCGCCCTGGATCGACCTCGCCCTCGGCATCGTGCTGGTGGCCTTCGCCCTGGCGGTCTACCTCCGTCCGCCGCGCGGACCCAAGGCCGCCAAACGCGACCGCGAACTGGGCCTGATCGGGTTACTCGGTGTCGGCATATTCATGTATGCGCCGTCACCGCTGTATCTGTCCTCGCTGCATTCCATCGCCAAGGCGAATGCCGGCCTGCTGGTGACCGTGCTGAGCATTGTTCTCGTCGCCGCGATCTACATGCTGCTGATCGAAATACCGATCATCGCGCACGCCATCTGGCCTGATACCACCGTCCGCGGGGTGACCGCCGTGAACACCTGGCTGACCCGACACGGCCGCACGATCATCATCATCGTCGCGGCGGGCTTCGGCGCTTACCTCATCGGCTCGGGCATCGCCCGCCTCGTGTGACTGCTCACCGTGGGGACGTCATCGATATCCGGCCGCCCACACCGGCCCCGACTGTCCTATCAGGACGAGGCCAAACCGGCCTCGTAGGCGGTGATCACAGCCTGCACGCGGTCGCGGGAGCCGAGTTTGTCGAGGATGTTCCCGACGTGGGTCTTGACGGTGGCGTTGGTGACGAAAAGTGTCTCGGCGATCTCCGGATTGGTCCTTCCGGAAGCTATGAGGGTGAGTACTTCGGTCTCGCGGGCCGTGAGCGATGCGACGAGGCGCCTGGCCTTCTCCCGCTGGTTCGATGTCGTCGAGCGGTCCGACGGCCCGAGGTGCTGGAGAAGCCTTCGGGTGGTGCTCGGTGCGATGACCGCGTCACCGCGGTGGACGACCCGGACCGCCTCGATGATCGCCTCGGGCTGAGCGGTCTTCAGCAGGAAGCCGCTCGCGCCGGCACGAAGCGCGGCAAGCGCGTTCTCGTCGGTGTCGAACGTGGTGAGGACGATGACACGTGCGGCTGGTTCGGCGTTGTCCTGGTTGGCGCCGGTTTTCCGCAGCAGGCGCTCGGTGGCTTCGATCCCGTCGACCCCGGGCATCCTGACGTCCATGAGCACGACATCGGGCCGCAGGTGGCCGAGCTGTCGCAGGGCATCGGCTCCATCGATCGCCTCGCCGATGACCGCGATGTCGGACTGGCTGGACAGCACCATGCGGATCCCCGACCGGATCAGCGGCTGGTCGTCGACCAGGAAAACCTTGATCGTCATGTGGGGATGCTCTCAGGCCGGGTTCGGATCGGGTCGAGGGGAAGGCTCACGCGAACGTGATAGCCGCCGTCGCTGTGACGGCCGGCCTCCACGGTTCCACCGAGATGGGCCACGCGTTCCCGCATCCCGACCAGTCCCCGTCCGCTACCGGTGCGCGCCCCGCCGTCCGGCCGACCGGGTGGGCCGTTCGCCACGTTCACGAGGAGTTCGGCCGCGTGCCAGGTGACCCGCACGGCGACGGGTGTGCCTCGGCCCGCGTGCTTCAGCACGTTGGTGAGTGCTTCCTGGACGACCCGGAAGACGGTCAGTTCGAGCCCCGCCGAGACCGGCGCGGGCGTTCCTCGTGTGGTCAGGGTGGTCGGCAGGCCGGCGGCGTCAAAGTGCTCCACCAGGGCCGCCAGGTCACTGAGGCCCGGCTGCGGGGACCGCGGCTCGGGTGTCCGGTGGTCGTCGCTCCGGTCCGCGAAGGCCGGCCCGTCGTCTCGCAGCGCGCCGAGCAGGCCTGCCATGTCCTGTGCCGCGCCTCGACCGGTCTCGCCGATGGCCGCCAATGCCCGCGCCGCGTCGTCGGGTGAGTGGCGGAGAACGAATCGGGCGCCGTCGGCCTGAGCGATCATGACCGCGAGGGAATGGGAGATCACGTCGTGCATTTCGCGCGCGATGTGTGCACGTTCGCTCGCGACGGCCATGGCGATGTCACGCTCTCGGTGCGCTTCCGCCAGCCGTGCCCGCTCCTGAACAGAGCGCAGGTACCGCCGCTGCGATCGTCGCCACTGACCGGTGGTCCAGGCCAGCACGGCGACGGCGAGGAACGCGAAAAGCTTGAGGCTCCACGTGATCCCGGTCAGCAGCACGGCCGCCAGGCCTGCCGAGCCGAGGGCCACGACCAGGGCCGCCGCGGCCACGCGCCGGTCGGCCCAGGCGACGGCGCTGTAGGTCCCGGTGAGCAGGAGCGCGCCGCCCACGTAGACACCCCACTGGAAAGGGGGATCGAACCGATCGGACCCCGGGTCGGTCACCAGCAGGACCCATGCCGAAAGTACGGCTAGGGCGGCGACGACCGCTGACGGGCCCGGGTAAACACGGCGCATCGAGAGCGCGGAGGTGGCGATGATCGTGAGGACGAGGGTCGAGCCGAGCACATTGAGGAGGAGCCCCGTGACGACGACGGCGACGCAGGCCAGGGCGGCAGCGCAGCAGTCGGTCACCGAGTAGCCCCGTTGTGCCGCCTCCGAAGACGGCTCGACTGTCATGATCGACACGATAGGCGAGTCGACCGCCTCGCGGTGAGCGCGCGCGGCCGGCCGGGGGCGATCTCCTACCAGGGGTGGAGAAGGCGCACCCGGTGGTTCGGACCAAGCTCCGATGCGCCAAGGCCCGATATCGCGTCGAATAACGGGTGTCCGTTCACCCCTCGAATTCGGAGTCCCGATGACCGACACCGTCACCACGTCTCGCCGCTCACGTACCAAGATCTGGTCCGTCGTGATCGCGGTCGCGGTCACCGCGCTGCTCATCGTGGCGGTGCTGATCGCCCAGCAGGCCCTGCGTAGCCACTACGAGGAGTCGCACCACTACGACAACGCGGCGGCCATCCCCGCCCACAATGGACTCTTCGTGCTTCCGCCCTGGGCGCCCGGCGACGCAACGAACATCACCATCAACGTGCAGACACAGGGCAAGGGTCGCAGCCTGACCTTCACCACCGCCACACCCACCCTCCCGGCTCAGTGCGTCGCCGCGTCCGCGCCCAAGCAGGACCCGGTGCCGACCCTTGCGCTGAGCGACCATGTCCGTGACTCGGCAGGCTACCGCTGTGCCGAGTGGTTCGTGGCGCGCGACGGCTCGACCGTCTTGGCGTGGACGCCGTACGGCAGCTGATCGCACGAACGAAAACCGAGCTGATGAAATCCGCATTCAGGCACCATTGCGCACGGGCGGCGGACAACACCGCCGAGCACGCGATCATTGCCGGCGGCCTGCGCCGGAGCTACGGCTCCGGCGACGCCGCGGTGACCGCTCTCGACGGGGTCGACCTGGCGTTCCGCCGCGGGCACCTCACGGCGATCATGGGCCCGTCCGGCTCCGGGAAGTCGACGCTGCTGCACTGTCTCGCCGGTCTGGACGCCCCCGACGAGGGAAGTATCGTCGTGGGCGGGACCGAGCTCACCGGTCTCCGCGACGGTGCCCTGACCCGGTTGCGCCGTGACCGGTTCGGGTTCGTCTTCCAAGCCTTCAACCTCCTGCCCGTTCTCGACGCGGCCGCCAACATCACGCTGCCGCTCGACCTGGCCGGCAGGCGGCCGGAGCCGGGATGGTTCGACCACGTCGTCGACCGGTTGGGGCTGGCCGACCGGCTGGCCCATCGACCACACGAGCTCTCGGGAGGGCAACAACAGCGGGTGGCGATCGCCCGAGCGCTCGTCACCCGCCCCGATGTCGTCTTCGCGGACGAGCCGACGGGCAATTTGGACAGTCGCAGCGGCACCGAAGTCCTACGACTCCTGCGAACCAGTGCCCGCGCTGACGGGCAGACGATCGTGCTGGTCACCCACGATCCGGTCGCGGCAGGGTATGCGGACCGCGTGGTCGTGCTCGGCGACGGCCGTGTCGTCGCCGACCTGACCGCACCCACCACCGAAGAGATCATCGCCGTGGCACACCCCCGGAGGCCGGCGTGAGTGCCTGGTCGCACGCGGCCGTCACCCAGATCCGTCTCGCGTTCGCCCAAGCGCGTGCGGACGCGGGACGGATGATCGCTTCCGCCATCGCCGTCGCTCTCGGTGCGGCCTTCGTCGTGGCCGCCTTCGGGATCACCGCCACCTCCGAGCGGGCCGTTCTGAACTCGTTGGCACAGCAGTACTCTTCGACCGCGGTGGTGGTCGGAGCCGACGGCGACGCCGCCGTACCGGCCGATGCCTGCCAAAAAGCCCTGACACGACTGCGATCGGGAGGGCTCGTCGGTGCCGCGGTGATCGACTACGGCGGCGCCGTCGCCATCGCGCCGGCCGGACAGGCGTTCGACACGGACAACTCCCTCCCGTTGAGTTCGATCAGTCCGGCGGGCCCCTTGCGCTGGGAGCGAGTCCTCGCCGGGCGGCTGCCCGCCCGTCCCGGTGAGGTGGCCGTCAGCGGTCCGAGCAGCTTGTCGGTCGGTGACAGCGTGCTCGCGCAGGGCGTTGCCTACGGCAACGTTTCCGATCAGGCTGCCGGGGCGGCATATCCGCTGCGCGTGGTGGGCGTTGTCGACATCCAAGCCGACCCGAGGAGCGGGACGGGAGCCCGGCTGTACACGACCGCGCGGCAAGCTCAACTCCTCGGCGCCGCACCCGGACAACTGCGCTTGGCGGCTGGCGCCGGAATGTCCGAGGCGGCCACGCTTGACCGCGCCCGCCGACTGTTGTCGGCCACCCCCGCTACCGCGGCACTGCCGGTCGTATCCGGCGAGCAGGCCGCCAAGACCATCATGGACGGCTACACCGGCGACACCGCCGGTGTCACAGCCGCGCTGCTCGTCTTCGTGGCGCTGGCGCTTCTGACGGCGGCCATGGTCATCGCCAACACCTTCGCGGTGGTCCTGGCCCAGCGGGTGCGTGAGCTCGGCTTGCTGAGGTGTGTCGGGGCAACCGCGAAGCAGATACGACGCTCGACCCTTGCGGAGGCAGCGGTTCTCGGGTCCATCTCGTCGACTCTGGGTGCTTTGCTCGGAGTCGGACTGACGGTGCTGGTGGCCGTCGCGTTCGGACGTGGTGTGCCGGAAGTTCCGCTGGGCGCACCGGTCATCCCGATTTCCGCGCCGGCCACGGCGATCCTCGCAGGCACGGCAGTCACGCTCGTGGCCTCGCTCGTACCGATTCGTGCCGCCGCCCGAGTGAAACCCCTGGCCGCTCTGCATCCGCTCGATTCGGCCGCCGACGCCGACACGTCGCTCAGCCGACTGCTGCTGTGGGGAGTCCTGGGCCTGCTCAGCCTGGTCGGCCTCTTCGTGACCGCGGCGGCCGACCAGCTTGCGATCGCCGTCATCGTCGGTGTTTTCAACTTCTGCACTCTTGCGCTGTTGGTGCGCTTGGGTGCTTCTCGCCTGACAGCGGCAGCGGGCCGTCTGTTGAACAGGCTCGGCGGGATCTCCGCTCGGCTCGCTACCGAGAACCTCCGCCGACACCCACGCCGAACCGGGGCGTCCGTCGTCGCCCTGCTCGTCGGCGTGACGTTGACCTGCGCGGTGCTCGTGGGCGTTTCGGCGGCCCGGGCGACAGCGACGGACAGCCTCGTCGACGCCTACCCCTTCGACGTCACCGTCACCGCCGGCTCGACCGGGTTCCCCCAGGACATCCGTCAGCGAATTCAAGGCCTCCACGGAGTCGATGCCGTCACGCCACTGACCTCGGGTCATCTTCGCGTCGGCGGGCACGAGATCGACGCCGTCGGAATCGACGTTGATACCGTGTCGCAGGTCAGCCGCACCGATCAATCGGTCGATCTGCCCTCGCCCGGACACGTGGCCATGAGTTACGAGACGGCCGACGAGCTCAACGCCGGCGACGGCACCACCGTCCGATTGTCCGGCGACAAGTCCGACCTCACCCTCGCAGTGTCAATCGCCCAGGTGCCCGGCCTGGCAGCAGGGGACATCGCTTTGGACCAGACGGACCTGAACACGCTGAGCGGCCGAACCTCGATCACGCGGCTCTGGGTTCGACTCTCCGGCGACTCGCCCAGCGACCAGACGCAGGCAGATCTGTCGGCCATCGCCAAGACCGCAGGTTCGGCATCCCGCGGAGCCGAGGTGACCGCGAACATCTCCACCAGACAAACACTCGACTCCGTGTTGAACTTCCTGCTCACCGTGGTCCTCGGCCTGCTCGCGGTCACCGGCCTGATCGCCATTCTGGGACTGGGCAACACCCTGGCCTTGTCCGCCATCGAAAGGAGTCAGGAGAGTGCCATGATGCGAGCGCTGGGAGCCACCCGTCGTCAATTGGCGGCAACGGTCGTCTGGGAGGCGATCCAGCAATCGGTGGTCGCGACGGCGCTGGGATCCGTCCTCGGAATCGTCTACGGCCTGGTCGGCGTCCGCGCCGTCTTGTACGGTGTGCGGATCGACGTTCCCTGGCCACGACTCGCCCTGCTCGGCAGTTTCGCGGTCCTCGCAGGTGTAATCGCCGCACTGCTTCCGGCCTGGAGGACCACCGGAGGCGCCCTCATGGATCGCATCGCCGCCACGCATTGACCGTTGCCGGCATCGTCGCCGGCCACCATGGTCCACACGGTACAGTCGTCGTGATCATGGCGATTCCGCTGGTCACTGATCGCCATCTCGACGGCACCGGACGAGCCGTGATCACCCAACGCGCGGGCAACCCAACCGGGTATCGCGCGTCTTGCTCAGCAGAAACCACAGCGCGGGAGGTATTCGTGAGGCGTTTGACCACAACCGGAATCGTCGTGGCGGGAGCAGCTCTCCCGCTGCTGTTGGGAGCTTGCCAGTCATCGGCCACCGGGGCGTCCGAACCATCCACCCCCAGCTCCTCCACTGGTCCGACCACTGTGGCAACCAGCGCCGAGGCAGCCGGTTCCGGTGCGGGACAAGCGTCTTCCACTTCGGTCCCACGTTGTCACACCGCCGACCTGTCCGCCAGCCTGGGCGCCAAGCAAGGTTCGGGCCAGGTCACCGTGCCTCTGGTCTACACCAACACATCGGGGCACACGTGCACGCTCGACGGCTTCGGCGGGGTCGATCTCCACGGGCCGAACGACGCCACCTTTGGTCCGGTGTATTCATTGCCCCGCGAATCGGCAACACCGAAGTTGGTGCGGCTGGCGCCCGGGGCAAGTGCCCATGTCCCGATCACCTATCTGGTCGGTGACGCAAGCCCGGGGCCGGACGTCGGCAACTGGCTGCCGACCACCGTGGTCGCCACTCCGCCGGACGAGACCACCCAACTGACCGTGCCCTGGACCATGGGCGACACCGTGGAACGGCAGGACGCCGCAACTCATCCTGGCACGTACATCGGCCCGGTCACCGAGGGCGCCAGTTGACGTCTGGCCGGTGCGGGTGACGGGACCTTCGACGGATTCACTCGATCATCGGCGGTGTTCTGAACGCCGTTCGAACTCGGCACGTATCGCGCGAGGACGGTCCGGGCGCGCTGGGGGAGCAGCAGCGTTATCTCGCCGCCGATACCGGGCCGCGGCCTCGGCGCAGCCGCAGGTATGCCGCGACGAGGGCGCCGAGCGTCAGCCAGACGTAGGCGTTCTGGTAGATGATTCCGAGATGCGCCCAGTCCGGGACTGCCAGCAGCGTCGGCACCTGGTAGTCGATGATCCCGAGCACGCCACCAAGCGTGACCGCCAGTGTCACCGCGAGCGCCCACCGATCGAGCACGGCGCCCGGCCGCAGCGACAGGTGCAGCTGGTAGATCGCCAGCAGGCCGAGCCACACCCAGTGATGCGGCCAACTGAACGGTGACACGAGCGTGGACACCAGCCCGCACAGCACAATCGCGGGCAGTTCACGGCCGGCCAGGGTGAGCCGCCTGGCAAGGATCAGGCCGGCGATCGCGATCGCGGCGCCGAGCACCAGCCAGAGTATGTGTTGCTCCGGTCCGATGCCCAGGAGGCGGGCGAGCATCCCGCACAGCGTCTGGTTGGGCCCCATGTCCGCGGGACCGATCCGGGCCGGATCCATCACCGCGCTGGTCCAGAACGTCACCGAATCTCGCGGCAGCACCAGGAATCCCAGCAGGCCCGTGCCCACGAACGCGGCGCCGGCCACCGCCGCCGCGCGCCACCGCCGGGTCACCAGCAGGTAGAGCACGAAGAACGCGGGGATGAGTTTGATCGCGGCGGCGACGCCGATGAGCGCGCCCTTCCACCGCGCCCGGTCGGGCAACGCCAGGTCGCCCAGCACGAGGGCGAGCAGCACCAGGTTGATCTGCCCGAAGATCACCGTCTGCCGGATCGGCTCGCAGTACAGCAAGGCGCACGCGGCGAACACAGCGAACCACGTCAGCCGGGAGTCACGCCGGTAGCCGAGCAGGCAGAGAAACAGCCAGACCACACCGACCAGCAAAGCCACATTGAAGACCGTGCCGGCGATGGTGAACAGCACACCGTCAACGGCCGCGAGCGGAGTGAACAGCAACGCCGCGAAGGGCGGATACACGAACTCGTAAACACCCCGGGTGTGGCCGATCAGAGGGGTGTCATAGAGCGGGACGCCGTGCAAGACCCGCAGACCGGCTGTTCGGTAGGCGACCAGGTCGAGCAGGTGTGCCCGGGTTCCCGGACTCTGGATCACCAGACCGACGTAGGTGACGATCGCGATCACGCCCAGCACCGCCACGACCCGGAACGCCGGCGCGGGGATCACACGCTTGTTCGCGAGGCCCGTCAACACCATCGGTTGCCGCTCCACGGCGGGCGTGCCCGTCGCGGTGGAACCGGACGAGGTGCGGTCGGTGTCCGCGGTGTCAGCACCGAAAGGGTTATCCAAGTTTGGGGCCAGTTCTGGTGGCGGTCACGGCAGTCGGCAGGCTACACACCGTCTCGGCACGGCGGGCCACCGCGGTCACCCATTGAACAGGTCACCGAGACGCCCGGCACCGCTGCGGCGCTGACCCTCTGGCTCCCAGGCCCGTGGCCGGTGCGCTGTCTGGTTGTCCTTCCTGTGCGGGATCTCCCTTTCGCCGCGCGCCAACACCGGTCGCCCGCACCACCGATTGGAAGCCTCACCACATCCGATACGGCAGTCCCGACCTTACTGCTGGCCGAACCCGGAGATTTTCGCTCACGCGAGCCCGTACCGTGCTGGCCCCGCGCCGTACGAAACTCCGCTTCGCGGAGTTTGACCTCATGTGGTGATAATGCATCAATGGTGACTTATGTATGGTTCGTCACCGGTTGCGGCAACGCAGAGTGATCTACGGCGTGTAATGGTCGCATCAGCCGATCGAGGGAGGGTTGCGCCTGCTTGTCGGCCGATAGCATGGGGCCCGTCAGTGAATTTCCCGAAACGTTTGTTTCACGAAAGGCGGGTTCATGATTCTTCCGGTCACCGGAAGTCTTCTCTTGGGCTTCGGGCACTTCCTTGTAAGCGGCATCCTGTATCTCGTCAGGCTCACCGGCTGACGTCATCCCGTAATTGCGCCCGCGTGCTGCGCTCGCGCCAGTCCCAGTGTCTGGCGCGGGCTGCCCATTGTCGCCACTGCGGCAATTCGAACTCTCACCCCAGGTTCCGCACTTGTATCCGTGGCCCGGCGTCGCCTCCGTTGACGTCGTCGACCTCCGGCCCTGGACCGCGGTCCTGGCCTGGCTACCGAAAAACCGCGACAAACCCATCGTCGCGGCCCTGCGCCGGATCGCACGGACACTGCGACTGACGTAGGGACAGGCTCCAGTTGGGGCGCGAGCCGGTCCTGCTCCCCGAATCACTGGCGGACTCCTCCGCCAAGTCGCCCCGACGCGCAAGGGCCATGCCGCCATCGGCGCCGACGGCACATTGCCGTGACTTTTCCCCGGCGGCCAACCCGGGCGAGCACTCGGCGCTTTCCGCATGGCCGAACGCCTCGACGGCTCGGCGTCCATTGTGGACAATTTCGATCCGCCGCGCTGGTCCAACTCGCCACTGGACTCCCCGCCGCAGTCCTCGCCAGGATGCTCGGCATCCACATCGCCGTCGCGGTCGCCTGGCTACGTGCCTCCGCTGGCGACCGACCAACTACCTCGGCCGGCGACTGCGCGACCGGAAGCGACAGCACCAATTCCGTGGAACCTGAGCAACGACAAGCCCCACACTGCTGACCATGACCCACCGTGATCTCGAGCTCCGCCAACTGCGACCCGAATCGATGCCGCTGCGCAGCCGGGTCGCCCTGGTCACCGGCGTCAGCCGCCGCGCCGGAATCGGCTACGCCATCGCCCGACGGCTGGCCGCGCTGGGCGCCGGCCTGTTCCTCCACCACTACACACCCCACGACCGCGAGCAACCGTGGGGCGCCGACCCCGACGGACCACCAGCCATCGTCGACGGCGTGACCACGGCACTGGCCGACCCGAAAGCCCGCATCCACCACACCGAGCTCGACCTGGCCGACCCCGACGGCCCCCAACGGCTGGTCACCACTGCCGCCGAAGCATTCGGGCACCTGGACATCCTCATCTGCAACCACGCCCGCAGCGGAGACGACGGCCCGCTCGGCACCCTGAACGCGGCCATGCTCGACGCGCACTGGGCAGTCAACACCCGCTCGACAATCCTGCTGGCCCAAGCCTTCGCCGCTCAACACGACAGCCGCCCCGGCGGCCGGATCATCTTCCTGGCCTCCGGCCAGGACCTCGGCCCCATGCACGACGAAACCGCCTACGCCGCCAGCAAAGGCGCGCTGGCTTCCATCACCCGCACCCTGGCCGACCACCTCGCCGACCGGGCGATCACCCTCAACACGGTCAACCCCGGCCCCGTCGACACCGGCTACGCGCCACCTGAGATCCAGGAAGCCGTCCGCCGGCACTTCCCCCAAGCACGCTGGGGCACTCCGGACGACCCTGCCCGACTCATCGCTTGGCTGACCACCGACGACGCCAACTGGATCACCGGACAGACCATCAACACCGAAGGCGGTTTCCGCCGCTGGGACTGACAACCCGGCAACACGAACGAAGGGCATTCAGACAGTTGCGATATCCGAATCAAAAGCCCGTCTTCGGGCGACGGTTCACCGCGTGCCGTAGTGGTGTGGCTGCTGGTCTGTCGGATCAGGCCGGGACCGCCGTACCGGAACGTGTCCGAGTTTTTCCGCGCTGGGATGGTGGCTGATCGCCTGGGTGAGGCGCTGTTGGGCAGTGGTTGTGTCCGCTGCCAGCGCGGTTGCGAGTGCGGCGCCGTGAGCGAGTGGCGTCAGTGACCACCATGGCCCGTCGGCGGGTTCGACGGGGTCGTCGTCCCAGGCGATCGTTTCGGTAGCCAGTACGTGTGCTCCGGCCAGGTATCCGGGGCTGTGGAGTTGTCTCGGGTCGGTGAGGTCCAGGCGTTGGCGTAACAGTGGTGTTCCGGTTCGGAGCAGGTGTGTGGTGGTGGTCAGTCGTCCGGGGGTTTCCGCGTGTCGGCCGAGCACCACGATCTCGCGACAGCGGGCCCGCGCGCCCGCGGCCAGGTGGAGGTGCGTCTCTGCTCGGTGGTCGGCGCGCTCGCTGATGATGGTCTCGTCGGGCAGGTATTCGATGGTGCCGTCCTGTTCGACCTCGATGTGCACGGTGGAGTGGCTGTAGTCGCCGCCGTGGCCGGGCAATGCCAGCGAGGCTCCGGTTCCGATCAGCTGGAGCCTGGCGCCGGTACCGACTCGAACACGCAGTTCGAGCCGGTCACCTCCCAGCGGTGCGGCGGCTGATTCGACCAGGCGTACCACGGCGCTGCCGTCTGGATTGGCGACCTTGCTCCGGCGTGGTATCAGTCTGATGGGGGCTTGCGAACGCAGCTCGCTGATGATGCTGCGGCCGTGGGGGTCCAGCTCGACGCTCACGCGTGCGGTGGCGTGCATTGTTCAGGCGGCCGGACTCGTCGTGAGTTGCCGGCGGACCCAGGCGGCGACGTCGGGGGCGTTCGGCGTCCGGGTCAGTGATTGGGTGATCACCGGCAGTTCGCCCCGCATCCGATGCGCGTCGGAGACCATCACGGTCATGTCGGCCCCGACCCACTCGGCCAGGTCGACCTTGTTGATCACGAGGAGATCGGCGGTGGTGACGCCCGGCCCGCCCTTGCGAGGCACCTTGTCGCCGCCGGCGACATCGACGACGAAGATCTGCCGGTCCGCCAGGCCCCGGCTGAACACGGCCGTGAGGTTGTCGCCGCCGCTTTCCACTATCACCAGCTCCAGGCCCGGGTAGCGCCCTTCGAGCCGTTCCACCGCGTCGAGGTTGGCGGTGATGTCGTCCCGGATGGCCGTGTGGGGGCAGGCGCCGGTCTGCACGGCCTCGATGCGGTTGGGGTCCACGACACCCGCCCGGCGCAGGAAGTCGGCGTCCTCAGTGGTGTAGATGTCGTTGGTGACGACCGCGAGGTCGATCTCCGCACCGAGTGCTCGGCACAGCGCGGCAGTCAGCGCGGTCTTGCCACTGCCGACGGGCCCGCCGATACCCAGCCGGAACGGACGTCCACCTCGTGGCGCAACGGCGTGGGGGTCCACCCCGGCCGCGGTGGGATCGAAGCTGACGGGGTGCTGATGCCCGTGCCCGTGCCCGTGCCCGTGGGACGGGGTGGCTGATTCAGGAAGCAAAAAGACGCACCTCTTCTCGATGATGTCGATCATGTGCCTCGGCGAGCAGGTCAAGCGCGGGGGAACCCGGCGCCGACAGTGCGGCCGGATCCGAACCGGCTGCCGCCGCGGCCTCGTCAGCGATGGCGTCCAGATCACCGGACAGCTCGGCCACCACGGCGTTGACCGCAAACGGGTCCAGCCCTAGCAGCCGCACCGCCGCCGATGACGCTCCGCTGACCGCCAGATACCCGGCGACCAGTGCCGCTTCCCACGCCCCGGCACCGGACGCGGCCGTGAGGACACCGAGCACGATCGGCTGGTGTGGGCGCGGGGTAGCGGCGATCAGGTCGGCCAGCGCGAAGCAGGGCCAAGCGGCTTGACCCGCGCGGATCAACCCCCTCCCTTGGGCTCGAGAGGCCTTGCGTTGTGCGAATGAAGGGGTGCGGGCATCGAGTTCCCTGTCCAACACCGCCCAGTGTCCATTATGGACGTTTTTGGTGGTGGCCCGTGCCGCCGCGGCGGCGAACACCGCTTGCAGTCTGCCTGCCGAGCACAACCGCCCGAACAGGAACTCACGCAGATCCGCTACGTCGGTGACCAGCCCACTGGCCACGGCCTGTTCCACGCCGCCGGAGTGAATGTGCCCGCCGTTGGGGAACCGGGCATCGGCCAGCGCGAGCACCGACAGTCCACTTCGGATATGACCCATCAGAACAGGTAGTAGCGTCGTGCCATCGGGACTTCCGAAACAGGGTTTTCCTCGACGGGCTCACCGTCGATGGACACGAGGAAGGAATCGGCGTCGACGTCGATCTCGGGGGTCGCCGTATTGTTTTTCAGGTCGGCCTTGGTGACGTCGCGGGTGCTCTCGATCGACACCAGCCGGGAACGCAGCTCCAACTCCTCCCGCAGTCGTTCGGTCTGCGCCTGCGGGGCTACGAAAAAGGCGCTGCTGGCGGCCGCGGTACGGGGTTGGGAACCGTACATGCGGCGACCGAGGTAGGGCTGCGGGGTCGGGATCGCGGCGTTGGCGTCTCCCATCGACGCCCACGCGGCGAACCCGCCTTTGAGCACGATGTGCGGACGGACGCCAAAGAACTTCGGATCCCACAACACGAGGTCGGCCATCTTGTCGACCTCGATGGAACCGACCTCATTGCTGATACCGTGCGCGATCGCCGGGTTGATGGTGTATTTGGCGACGTAACGCCGCGCGCGGAGGTTGTCCGCCGGCCCGCCCTGTTCCAGCGCGCCTCGTTTGTTCTTCATCACGTGGGCGGTCTGCCAGGTCCGCGTGATGACCTCGCCGATGCGCCCCATCGCCTGCGCGTCCGAGCTCATGATCGAGATCGCGCCCATGTCCTGCAGCACGTCCTCGGCGGCGATGGTCGAGGGGCGGATCCGGCTTCGCGCGAAGGCCATGTCCTCATCGATCGCCTTGTTGAGGTGGTGGCAGACGATGACCATGTCAAGATGCTCTTCGGCGGTGTTGATGGTGTGCGGCCTGGTCGGGTTCGTCGACGACGGCAGCACGTTGGACAGCGACGCCACCTTGACGATGTCCGGCGCGTGCCCGCCCCCGGCGCCTTCGGCGTGGAACACGGCGATCGAACGGCCGTTGATCGCCTCCCGGGTGGACTCGTAGAAGCCCGCCTCGTTCAGCGTGTCGGCGTGCAGCGCGATCTGAACACCGGTTTCCTCGGCCACGCGCAGCGCCATGTCCAGCACGGCCGGCGTCGCACCCCAGTCCTCGTGGATCTTGAAACCACCCGCGCCCGCACACAGTTGCTCCCGCAGCGCCTCCGGATTCGTGGAGCAGCCGTTACCCAACAGCAGAGCGTTGACCGGCATGGTGTCCAGTGACTGCATCATCCGCCCCAGGTTCCAGGCACCCGGGGTGACAGTGGTGGCCTTACTGCCTTCCCCCGGCCCGGCACCGCCTCCGATGAGCGTGGTCAGTCCGGACGCGAGGGCGAGTTCGGCCGACTGCGGGCAGATGAAATGCACGTGTGAATCGACGCCACCAGCGGTGACGATCTTGCCGTTACCGGCGATGACCTCCGTGGACGGACCGATCGCCAGCGTGTCGTCCACGCTCGGGTCGAAGTCGGGGTTGCCCGCCTTGCCGATCCCGACGATGCGGCCGTCGCGGATACCGATGTCGGCCTTCACCACCCCCCAATAGTCCAGGATCACCGCCCCGGTGATCACCACATCGGGAGTGTTTCCGTGGGCGCGGGTGCGAGTGGACAGCCCCATCGACTCCCGGATGACCTTGCCACCACCGAACACCACCTCGTTGCCGGAACCGGCAGCACCCTGGCTGCGGTCCTCGGTGATCTGAATGAACAGGTCGGTGTCGGCGAGCCGGATCCGGTCACCGGTGGTCGGGCCGAACAACTCGATGTACTCGGACCGCTTGATGGGATCGGCCGATGGTGTACTCACTGGTCAGGCCCTTCGCCCTTCTGGCCGTAGGAGAACTCGATCGGTTCGTGATCGCGCTCGTCGAGCTTGCCCGCGTACTCCGGACGCAGCCCCGGGATCTCCCGGGGTTCGCCGATCCGCACCAGTTCCACCGAATCCCCGCCGGTTTTGGCCTCGAACCGCCTTGCCTTGCCCGCGGGAAGGTTCAACCGATAACCCCAGGCCGCGGCACGGTCGAACGTCAAGGCGGGATTCACCGCGGCGAAGTGGTAGTGCGAACCGACCTGCACAGCCCGGTCGCCCGTATTGGTCACCTGAACGGCCACGCGCTCCGCTCCCGGATTCAGTGGAATGTCACCATCGCCAGGTATGATTTCTCCCGGTTTCATCCTCGCCTCAACCCTCTCCTGCGTAAAAAGAATCACGCGAAATTCCCGAGTGTTCGCGACAGTACCGAATTCTCCCGTTTGAATATCAAGGGGACGGAACGGTCACTGGATCGGACTCTCGACCGTCACGAGTTTGGTGCCGTCCGAGAACGTCGCTTCCACATGGACTTCGTCCACCATATCCGCGACACCTTCAAGAACCTGGTGGGAGCACAGGACATCCCGGGCACTCTGGCTGAGTTCCGCAACTGTTTTATCCCCGTCGCGTGCGCCCTCCACAATATGATCCGTGATCAACGCTACCGCTTCCGGATAGTTCAGCTTCAATCCGCGATTCAAACGTTCCTTCGCCAGCCGTGCCGCGACATGCACGAGAAGCTTGTCGCGCTCATGAGGGGCCAAATGCATGGACAAATGCTATGTCGAAACCACACTATCCAGGTACGGATCCCACCCCATTCTCACACTATCGAGTAGTCTTCTGCCGCTTGCCCTCAAGGTTTCCGCATTCACGACCGAGGAAGGCGGGCATCGCCCGCGCTGAAAGTAGGCCATGACCAGCGCAGACGAAGTTGACGAAGAATTCCGGTGAATCGGGCATCATCGGCTCAATGGGGCATCGGTGTTCGACTCGGGACGCCGGACGATCAGGCGATCCGGAACTTGCGGCTGACCGACGCGGAACCGTGGGACCTTCAGTTCGTGACCGTGGACGAGGCGTGGAAGCCGCTGCGGCCTACGTCCGGGAACGGCCGAAGGAGGCGGTGCGGGCACGGCAGGATGGCGGCACCAGGTATGCGGAGAACTGGCCCTTCCGGCAGGTCCTCGGTGTAGACGAGGCGGGAGAACCGCATTTACGGCCGCGTGAAGGTACTCGTAGCAAGCTCGGGAACCACGGGTCTTGGCTGTGCCACGGCCTTTGCCTGCGCGCGGGCTCGGCTCTGGACCTACCCGGCGCCGTCGGGAATCCATCCGATCTTCTGTGCACCGTGTACCCCGGCCAGCGCGCGACGATCGGGCGTGACACGCCCGGTTGGATAGGCCACCGGGATCAAGGTTACGACGCCGATTGAGCCCGGGCCGCTGGAGCACGCGGCTCACGGTCCGACGGCTGATCGCCACTCCCTCGGCCTGCGGCTCAAGCGCGGCGCGGGCATCCTGCCGCCAAATGACCCGCCCCAGCTCCTACCCCTCAGCCGTCACCAGCGTCACGAGCCGCAACAGTCAGCTCGGAAAGGAGTTCTGGGAGAAGTCTTCCTCGTCCCAGTGTTTCGTCTCGTTCGTGGGCCCGCTGGTGGTCGGCGGGTCGTAGGGGGTTTGCAGGGATTCGAGGGCTTCTGGTGCGGTGCGTGGTCGGTCTTGGTTCCATACTTCGGCGCGCTGCTCATCGGTCAACTGGGCCAAGCCGGTCTGGACGTTGGCAAGGCGGCTGGAGACGATCTGCCGGAACTCGGGAGTGCGGAATACGTCCCGCACGTCGCGGTGCCCGGCGAGTACCTCGCTGACCAGCCGGCGGATGCCCGGGGTGTCGGCCTGGCGGGCGAAGCGGGCGAGGTTGGCACGCAGTTCCCGCGCATCGGTGTCGTTGCCACGCGCCAATTCGTTGATGCCGGGAGTGCCGGTGTTGGCCTCCATGTCAGGACGGTCCTCCATTGCTCGGCCCTGCCGGGGCGCCCTCTGGCGGCCCGCCCTGTGCTGCGTTGTAGTAGCTGATTTTGGGGAGCTTGGCCGTAGCGTCGTAGCCGGCCAGACCACCCACAAGCCCGGCGATCAACCCCGCCATCCCCTCGTGGCCAGACCACACGGTGTTCCAGATGTTCGCGACGTCGTGGATCTTGGTAATGACCTTGGTGACCCGCCACGCACCAACGATGTCCATCAACGCGTCCAGGCCGGGAACCTCCTGCAGGCATCCGGCCGCGGCCACGGCCGCGGCAGCCTCGACGGCGGCATCGATGGCCCCGGTGATGCCGCCCATGATGGCCGATCCAGCCTGCTGGATCGCGACTACGACCGCGTCGTAGCGCTGCGCGACCGGGCTCGAACCCCCGGCCAAGGGATTATGTGGGGAATGGGAGTTACCGTTGTGTCGACCTGCGTAGATGCAGGTGGCGAGGAAGCGTAAGCAGTCTAATCCCGTGGGATTCGCATACCCTGATTCTTGTCCATAATGTACGTATCATTCGGGCCATTGTGGACGGTGAAAGATACGACAGCAATGACGACTTGGGTGTGAGGTGCCGCCCGGTTGCCGAGCGTGCGAGTTCCACGCTCGGCAACCGCTACTAAAGCAGGCGCGTGTCCAACCGTGGCGACAAGTTGAGGCTCAGGCCGTTGCATGGCGGGTCGGGTTGCGGCCTGCCAGGGACTCGTGCTTGTGTCTGGCGTCCTGCCACAGTGTCGTCAGCTTATGTTGACATACGGATGGCTGTCAGCTTATGTTGACGACATGGAAACGCGAGCGGAGATTGCCGAGAGCGCGGCGAGCGCCGACCCTGATGTGGGGTTGCGGGCGGTGGCGGCGTTGCGGGCGTTGACCGAGGAACTCGAGGCGCTGCAAGTGGATCGGGCGCGCAGGTCAGGCTGGTCCTGGCAGGACATCGCGGCCCGGCTCGGGGTGAGTAAGCAGACTGTGCACCGCAAGCACGGGCGCAGAGTTCGGGGATCGAGATGAAGGATCAGCGATTCGGCGACGATGCGCGCGCGTTGGTGCGGACCGCGCAGGAACACGCTCGCGCACTTCGGCATCCGGGGATCGGCTCGGAGCATCTGCTCTACGCGGTCGCGGATTCGCCTACCCGAGTGGGCGCGGTGGCCAGGGACCACGGCCTGACCCCCGACGGTGTCGCCGCGCAGACCGACCGGCTGCTCGCCGGCCCGCGCAGTGTGTTCGACGGCTTGGACGCCGACGCGTTGGCCGTGATCGGCATAGACCTGGACGCGGTGCGAGCGGCGGTCGAGGCAAACCTCGGTCCAGCACGGATGTTCTCGCCCTGCGCTCGTCGACGGCACGTGCGGTTGCCCGGACACCTGCCAATCACCGGCCGGGCACGGTCGTGTCTGCAGGCTGCGGTCCGCGAGGCCGGCCGTGGTGGCGCGGCCCAGGTCGCGGGGCACCATCTGGGCGCCGTGGTGGTCGGGGCCGAGGGTGGCTTGGTGCCACCGATCCTGGCTGCGCTTGGCGTCTCGGCACCCACGCTGCGCACGGCGATTCTCGAATCGGCCCGATGACGACATGACCGAGCAAGAGAACCAGGACAATACGGCGCGGCGCTGGCGGCGTCATCGTGGTCTGTGGTGGATGCTGGGAACGACGCTGGTGGCCTGGGCGGGCAGTTGGCGCGTGATCTACCTGGAAGTGACGCGGTGGCATCACATGAACGCACGACTCCGCTTCACGCCACCGCCCGTGCCGCCCGGTGCCCCGCCTCCGCGCGCCGGGCGACCGGTGATCATGGCACTCACCGTGGCCGCAATTGCGCCGCCGGCCGCTGCGGTCGTGGCATTCCTGCTGGTCAAGAAAACCACACGGCCCAAACGCGACGACTGACCAACGATGCGTGCTGACCAAGCGAGCCGCACGGGCCCAGGCCGGGTGCCGAACCCGGCCGGTGATGGGGCGATGACACCGCGCGGTCAGTCAGCCGGCAACCGGCACGTACCCGTGCGCAGAAATCGAGCTTGGGCTCGGAGGCGTACCCGGCTGGCGGCAGACTTGACGCGGAGCGTGCGACGGCCAGCGGCACCGGTGCAGGGGGAACTGGCACACGCTTATCGACCGTAATCGGTGGCGCTGTGCGTATCCCCGGGGGAGGCAGCCACGGAGTCGAGCGCGTGTCGGGACCAGGGCCTCGGGGACGGGGCGGCCGAACAACGGTCCGTGGGGGAGTGTGCGGGGCCGTTTGGTCCTGGCTGATCAGAATTTCATGCCGTGAACGGTCGCTCCTCCGATGACCGGTATCCACGATCCACAGTGTGCAGATTCCGAGACCGACAGCGGAGCACCAGATTCCGGCGGTGGCCAGGCCGAGCGGGAATCGTGGGGTGAAACCGCGGGACCGGCTGGCGCAGGACAGGACGAGGCCGATGATGGTGAGCGGGCATGCCGTGCTGCCGATGATGGGGAAAAAGAAGAGCATGAGTCCGCTCAGTCCGAGGATGCGCCCCAAGGTTGCGAGCTCGGTTTTCGGTGGTTCGGGCCGGTAGCACGGCATGAAGGGCTGCGGACGGTTTGGGTCGTCTGGGTTCTGCTGCGTCATGACGTCCTTGCGAGTCTGCTGTGCGCATCGTGCGCGAATTGACCATCGTTACGTGCACAGCACACGGCCCCGCACCCCCGGTTCGTCCGGGGTGGTGCGGTGCTGTTCGTCGTGTCTGCTGCCGAAGCACGCGCAGCGCGGTATGTACTCGCTCGGCGAGTTGGATCCGTTCATCGGTGGTCAGCGGTTGCTGAGCCTTGGCTTTCGCCCACTGTCACCTCATTTCCAATGGCCAACTGTGGGGGCCGTCCGGGTCGTCGAGCCACACGAATTGGTGGTCTAGGACTGGTTCGCACAATGACCAAATCGGTGGTCCTAACGTGTCAGCATACGAACCGCGACGTGCTTGTGGAGGGGCCTGAGATCACGAGCCGCCCGGTGGGCACTCGTCGTTTGGCGGCGGGTGGTGCGCGATGAGCAGCGAGCAAATCTTCACTGGCTCGACGGTGTTTTAGCAGTGGTCCGGATCCGGCGCATGATCCGCGGTTGGCGTCTGCGCCGACGCAGTGACATGACCTTCACCGAGAAGATCACCTTCATCGACAAGCATGCCAGCCTGGGCATGGCTGGCGGGAATCGCCCAGCGACCCCCGGCTCTTCGCTCACTGGCGATTCGGCGTCGCACCAGCATAAACGATGGGGGACTGGATGATGGGAGCCGTGTAAGCGGAGACGTTTACG
>DASSAD010000375.1:0-8437 GCA_035685725.1 Amycolatopsis sp.
TCACGCGGAGACGAGCTGCTGCCCGCCGTCGATGTCATAGGTCGCTCCGGTGAGCGCCGTGTTGGTCATGATGTGCACGGCGAGCGCGGCGACATCGGTGGGGCCGACGACGCGGCCGATCGGGAGTGTCTCGCGCAGCTCCGTACGGCGCTCTTCGAGCCGGTCTTGGAGCAGCGCCGCCGACAACGGGGTATCAACGAAGCCGGCGGCGATGAGGTTGACGCGAACCGGTGCGATTTCGAGCGCGAGTGCCGCGGCGAACGGCGGCAGCGCGGCGGTGGCGGCGGGGACGATCCCGAGGCCGCGGCGCACGCTCCGGCCACCGGTGCCGCCCATGAACAGCAGCGTTCCGCCGGGCCTCATCTTGCCGACGGCGTTGCGCGCGACCTGGAGCGCGAGCACCACATGATCGCTGAGTGCCTCGCTCACCTCGGCCGCGTCCATCTCGAGCAGCGGCCCGTAGTGCGGGCGGCCGGCCGTGACCAGGACATGGTCGATCGGTGCGGGCAGGTCCCGGAAGAAGTCCGCCAGCGAAGCCGCGTCGTTGGCGTCGAAGGCCGCGGTGCGGAGCGCGCCGAGTTCCCGCGCCGCTTCGTCGAGGCGGGTGGGATCGCGGCCGGTGACGACGACCTCGGCTCCCTCGGCCCGGGCGCGCCGAGCCGTCGCGAGCCCGATGCCGGCGCTGCCGCCGATCAGGACGACGGTCTGTCCGGCCAATTCCGGTTCGTGGTGACTGGTCATGGTTCCTCCGCCCGATGCGGTTGCGTCGTCCGGCCTACCCCAGGCTCGCTATCTGCGCCTGCATCGGCCGAACCGGCCGCGGCATGTCCGCGATCTCCATGCGGAGCGCCTTCAAAGCCGCGTCGTAGATCCCCGAGAAGCTCGGGAAGGGCTGGATCGTGTCGCTCAACACCTCGACCGGGACGTGTGCGCGGATGGCCAGCGTCGCCTGCTGCAGCCACTCGCCGGCTTCGGGCCCGACCGCGTAGGCGCCGGTCAGTCGCTCACCGTCGCTGAGCAGTGTCAGGAACCCGGTGGATTCGGCGTAGTCGTGGGTGTAGGTGGCCGTCTTCGGCACCTCCGACACCAACGCGGTGGCGCTGTACTCCGCTTCGACGGCGCCCACGGCCGCAGCCTGCGGATCGGTGTAGGTGACGCGCGGTACGGCCTCGTAGTTCGCCGGACGCGTCTCGCCGGCGATGTTCGCCGCGACCACGTCGCCCTCGTACTCGCCGACGTGGGTCAGCGGCCAGATGCCGGTGACGTCGCCGATCGCCCACAGGCGCTCACCGGCCCGCAGATACTCGTCGACGCCGATCCCGTGCGGGCCCGCCTCGACGCCGACCGTGTCGAGGCCGATCCCGTCGACGCGCGGGCGCCGGCCGGTCGCCACGAGCAACCGGTCACCCCGCAGCAGATCCGTCCCTTCGTCGAACTCCAGGACGAACTCGTCACCGTCCCGTCGCGCCGCGGTGGCGCGCATGCCGAGCATCAGCTCGATTCCGTCGCGGCGCAGGGAATCCCCGAGCGCCTCACCCACCGGCGCGGGCTCGCGGGGAAGCAGGCGGTCGGCGCCCTCGATGAGCACCGCCTCTCCCCCGAGCCGCCGCACGACCTGCGCGATCTCGACGCCCGCGGATCCCCCACCCAGCACCAGCAGGCGCTGGGGGACGGCCTTCATGCTCGTCGCCTCGCGGGTGCCCCACACGCCGTCCAGCTCACGCAGTCCCGGGATGGGCGGCACGACCGGATCGGAGCCGGTCGCCACCACGACGTGCTCGGCGGTGTGGCGGACACCGCCGACCTCGACCGCGCCGGTGCCGGCCAGCCGGCCCGTGCCGCGCAGGACGTCGATGCCCCGGTCCGCCAGCCAGCTCGTCTGCCCGCCGTCGGAATAGTCGGACACCATGAAATCTCGCCAGGCCAGCGCGGCCGGCACGTCGACCTGCGCGCTCGCGCCGACTTCGCGCGCACCCTGCACGGCCTCACCCGGGCGCAGCAGCGACTTCGACGGAATGCAGGCCCAGTAGGAGCACTCGCCGCCGACCAGCTCCCGCTCGACCACGGCCACGCGCAGCCCGCGCGCGGCCAGCGCCGCGGCGCAGTGCTCGCCGGGCGCCCCGCCGCCGAGAACGATCGCGTCGTAGTCACTGCGCACGCTCATCATTACCTCCGTCGGTCACCCTCTTGGCTACCGGTGCGATCACCGCGCGTGCCCGCCCGCGGGGCGGTCCGTGATCCAGGGGTACCTACCCGCGGCTTCCGCAAAACCCATCGCGAGTTCTCCCGTCCGGTCGCGGAGATCCCCGTTGCGGTCGCATGGCGAACCCGGAACCCAGGACGGCGCCGAGGCCGGGTCCAAACCGGAAACCGGTCCGGGTGCGCGAACTCGCCCGGTCGGCCGAAGGTTCACCGATCTTCCGCTCGACATGCGTCCAGGCGCCGCAAGGCTGACTACGCTGACCCCCATGACCACAAGGCCAATCCGTATCGGGGTTCAGCTCGAGCCACAACACGCCGACTACAAGGCGATCCGCGCGGCCGTCGCCCAGGCCGAGGAGATCGGCGTCGACGTGATCTTCACCTGGGACCATTTCTTCCCGCTCTCCGGTGACCCGGACGGCAAGCACTTCGAGTGCTGGACCACGCTCGGCGCCTGGGCCGAGACGACGTCGCGGGCCGAAATCGGCGCGCTGGTGACGTGCAACAGCTACCGCAACCCGGAACTGCTCGCCGACATGGCCCGCACCGTCGACCACATCAGCGAGGGCAGGCTCATCCTGGGCATCGGCTCGGGCTGGAAGGAGAAGGACTACACCGAGTACGGGTACGAGTTCGGCACCGCCGGGAGCAGGTTGGACGACCTCGCCGCGGCCCTGCCGCGGATCGAGTCGCGGCTGGGCAAGTTGAACCCCGCGCCGACCCGGAAGATCCCGATGCTGATCGGCGGCGGTGGTGAGAGGAAGACGCTGCGCCTGGTGGCCCGGCACGCCGACATCTGGCATGGATTCGGCGACCCCGAGGTCGTCGGGCACAAGTTGCGGGTGCTGCACGGGCACTGCGCGGAAATCGGGCGCGACGCCGCCGAAATCGAGGTCTCCATCCACGCCGGCGGTGGCGGGAACCCGTTCGTCGAGCCCGGCCGGCACGGATCGAGCCTGCGGGACCTCGGCGTGTCGATGTTCACCGTCTCCACCGGCGGACCGGACTTCGATTTCACCAACCTGCGCAAGTGGATCGCCTGGCGCGACGCGCAGAACTCGTAGCCGGCACCGGGCTGCCCGGAGGTCGATCCGGCACGCCGGAAAAGGCCTACCGGGGCTCGTAGCCCGCCGGGCGGCCCTCGAGAATCACCGTTTTGGTTTCGATGAAGGGAAGCAGCCCTTCCCGGCCGCCTTCCCGCCCTGTTCCCGACTGCTTGAATCCGCCGAACGCGATACCGAAGTCGGTGCGGAACGCGTTGTGACCGACGGTGCCGGAGCGCAGTTGCCGCGCGACATCGCGGGCCCGGTCGACGTCGTTGGTGAACACCGAGGCGTTGAGGCCGTAGATGGTGTCGTTCGCGATGGCGATCGCGTGGTGCTCGTCCTCCGCCGGGATCACGCTGAGGACCGGTCCGAAGATCTCCTCCTGCGCGATGGTCGAGGAGTTGTCCACGTTGCCGAACACGGTCGGCTCAACGAACCAGCCTCGGTCGAGATCCTTCGGGCGGCCACCACCGGTGACCGGCTTCGCCCCGCCCGCGACGCCCTGGGCGATGTAGCCCTCGACCCGGTCCCGCTGGCGGCGCGTCACCAGCGGGCCCATCTGCGTCCCGGCGTCGAACGGGTCACCGACCCCGACCTGTGAGAAGGTTCCGGCCAGTGCCTCGACGAGTTCGTCGCGCCGCCGGCGGGTGACCACGATCCGGGTGAGCGAGGAACAGACCTGCCCGGACAGGAAGCATTCCGCTTGGGAAAGGGTGCCGGCCGCGGTGGCGATGTCCATGTCATCAAGGACCACGGCGGCGGACTTCCCGCCGAGTGCGAGGGTGCAGCGGGCGATCCGCTCCCCGCAGAGCGCGGCGATCCGCCGCCCGGCGGTGGTCGATCCGGTGAAGGTGATCTTGTCGACGCGCGGGTCGCGGACCAGCAGTTCGGAGACCTCGCGGTCGGCGGTGACCACGTCGAGCACACTGGGCGGCAGCCCGGCGGCCTCGGCGATTTCGGCCACCAGGCAGCCCTCGCCCGGCGCTTCCGGTGAGGACTTGAGCACGACGGTGCAGCCCGCCAGCAGCGCCGGCGCGATCTTGTGGCTGGTCAGGCCCAACGGGGCGTTCCAGGGGATGATCGCGCCGACGACCCCGACGGGCTCCCGGACGAGGAGCCCGAACTCGCCCACGGTCGGCGTGGCCGGCTCCTCGAAGGGAAACGTGTCGGCCAGCCCGGCGTAGAACTCGAAGGTCCGCGCCGCGCCGTGCCCGCCGCCGCGCGCGATGGCGTGCAGGACTCCGGACTCGCGTGGCCAGAGCCGGCCGATGTCCTCGCTCCGCTCCCGCAGGCCCGCCGCGATCGCGCGGAGGTATTCCGCTCGCCGGGCATGGCTCAGCCGCGGCCAGGGTCCCTCGTCGAAGGCCTGCCGCGCCGCCGCGACCGCCCTCGACATGTCGGCTTCCCGCGACTCGGCCACGCGGAAGAAGAGTTCTTCCGTCCCGGAGTCGATCGCCTCGATCATCGCGTCGGACGAGGGTTTCACCCACTCACCGCCGACGAAGAAGCGATCCGCGTTCCGTAATGGTGCCTTTCGGTCGTTCGCCAGGCTCATCTCGTGGCCTCCGATCACGCGGCCCCGGGCGCCCGCGGCAGCACCTGGACGCTAGCTAGTCACAATGTGACTAGTCACGGTAGTGCCGGTGGGCCAGACCTTCAAAAGGAGGGACACCCGACGGGACAACGACTTCGCCTTCGCCGGCACGCCTTTACCCGAGTCGATCAACCGTCTAGTCTCATTGTTACTAGTAGGCCGGACGGGTACGGGTGATCTTTGTGCAACACGCACCGACGGGAGTCGTCGTCCGGGAGGGCGACCGCGTGCTGTGCCACCTTTGCGGACGCTGGTTCCGGTCGGTGATCGCGCACCTGCCCTCGCACGGCTGGGACCACCTGACCTATCGCCGGGTGTTCGGCCTGGAGCGCGGCCAGTCGCTGGAGGGAACCGGCACCCAGCGGAAGCGGGCCGCGGCGATGCGGGCCCGGCGGGCGGCCGATCCCGTGCTCAAAGCCGGCTGCGAGCAGGGCCAGGCGATGCTCCGCTCCGGCGCGCTGACCAGCGCGTCCGCGCGGGCCAGCCGGGGCCGCGAACAACCCGAACAACGCCGTCGCAAGACTTTGGCGACACTGGCGGCGATCTCACCGGCAGCACGGGCCGAGGGTGCCCGGCGCCAAGCCCTGCACCGGTTGCGGCGCACCGCGGAAACCGCCGCCGCACGACTGGGCTTCACCGGCATCGGCGCACTGGTCGGCGACCGGGTCGCGGCCGGGATGAGCCTCGCCGCGATCAGCCGGGAAGCCGGACTGCACAAGGACTGGCTCTGTCGTCACCTGGAAAGCGTCGATCCGGACGCCGCACGGGCGGTCGCGGCCACCGCCGCACACCGCCGCTTCGACGCGCCGTGGCTGCCGAAGGTCCGCGAACTCGGCTTCACCGACGTGCGCGGCTATCTGCACGACCGGCATGTGCGGCGACACCACTCGATACGCGCCATCGCGGCCGAGATCGGATTCGGCCACGGCGCGGTGGAAACCGCGCTCGCCCGCCACGACATCACCAAGGTGCCGCACGCGTCGACACGTCAGCGCTGCGCGAAGCGCGCAGCGGAGGTCGCCGCCCGCTTCGGCTTCACCGACCTCGACGACTACCTCGCGGATCGGCGCGCCGCCGGCCGCACCTGGCGGCAGATCTCGGCCGAGTGCGGTCAGCCGCCGTCCTGGGTCCGCCGGCGCGCGGGTCTGGCCTGAACCGCACCGGAAGCGTCCGGTTCCCCGGCCAGCAGGTCGTGGACGAACCGCAAAGCCGCGTTCGCGGTGGTGTGCCGCCAGGCCGCGAGCACCCCGTCGAACCCCGCGCACCGATCGCGTTCCTCCTTCAGCGACACCACGATCGGCTCCAACACCTTCCGCTGCGCCCGCAGCAGGACACCCGGGTCCATACCACGCCGATCCAGCAAGGCCAGCTTCATCAACAGGTGCGAGCGAAGTTCCCGCACATGGTCGACGGGTCGTCGCAACCAGGCGTCGACCGTCGTGCGCCCGCCACGGGTCAGGGCGAAAACCGTCCGTTGTGGACCCGGACCGGACTCCACAGTGACCGGCGCGATCAGGCCGGCCGATTCCAGCCGGCTCAGCGCGCGGTAGATCATCGGGCGGGGAATCTGCCAGACCCGCCCCACTTCACCGTCCGGCCCGGTCAGCGCGGCAATGGCGAAACCATGCCTCGGCTCCTCCCGCAGCAACGCCAGCACCGTCCACTCCGGCAACGCCCATGCCATGACAGTTCCCGTTTCGACGCCCGTGCCCATTTCATGAGCGTAGAACCCCCCACGGCGGGCCACGCACCACCCGGCCTGATCAGTACCGACGGCTCATTCCGCCGGATGTCCGCCGCCCGCCGTCATCGCCGGCGCGCCTTCCGCCGCAGACCTTTGCGCAGCGCCTCGGATTCCGGTTCCGACAGCGCCTGTGCGAAATGGCGCAACACGGCCGCCGAGTCGCCCGAGGAATCCAGCACCTGCCGCAGTGCGCGCGTGGCGGCCTCTTCCCGGCTCACCGCGGGCTCGTAGTGGTAGGCCTTGCCGGTGAGTTCCCGGGAGACCCAGCCCTTGCGGTGAAGGTTGTCCAGGACGGTCATGACCGTCGTGTAGGCCAGTTGCTTCGGCGTGCGTAACCGGTCGAGCACCTCGCGGACCTTCAACGGCTCCGGCGCGTCCCACAGCGCGGCCATCACCGCGGTTTCGAGGTCCCCGAGCCCGAACACGCCACCTCCCACCCCGAGATTTCAGCGTCCCGCCAAGGATATCGGACAATCCGCCCCGGGTGGACGGTGTGCCATCCCCGTCCTGTGCTGTTCGACACTGCCCGGGCCGCGCCCGTGACCACTCTCCCCGTCGCCGGCGGCGGACGGGAAGAACCTGGAACCGGGCGCCGGACCTGCGCACTCTCCGCGCCTCGGGCCGGCGCCATCACGGACCGTCCGCCGCCGATCTACTAAGAGCGATAGTAGACATCGGGTGCCGGGTGACATAGGGTCCGCTCCTGTCGTCGGGGATAACGAAACGATAAACACCGTTACAAGGAGGCAAGTACCGCGTGATGTCGCGAAGACGACGGATGCGAATCGGCACCGGGCTGCTGAGCGTGGCGGCGGGCATTGCGGCGATCGGCGTCGTGCCCACCTCGGCCGCGGCCGACCCGGCCCCCACCGACCCCATGCAGCAGTTCAAGGACCTCAGCGTGCAGGCCTCGCAGGCCAATGAGGACCTGCTCAACGCCCAGAACGACCTCAACGCCAAGCAAACCCAGCTGCAGCAGGCCAACGCCCAGCTCGGCCAGGCCCGGCAGGCCGAGCAGCAGGCGCGCAGCGCCGAGGACCAGGTCCGCGGGCAGGCCGACCAGATCGCCGCCGGCTCGCTCGAAGGCGGGCAGCTGAACCGGGTGGCCGCGCTGCTGGGCGGCAACTCGGTCCAGGACTTCCTCGACCGCGCGACCCTGCTGCAGAACATCGCGGCCGACAACACCGCCGTCCTGCAGAAGTTCGCCGCCGCGACCGACCAGGCCACCGCCGCTCAGGCGAAGGCCCAGGACGCGCAGCGCAGTGCCCAGGACGCCACGACGGCCGCGGCGCAGCTGGTTTCCACGGTGACCCAGCGCAAGCAGGCGTTGCAGACCCAGATCACCCAGGTCAAGCAGGCACTGGCGAACCTGAGCGCATCGCAACGCAAGTCGCTGAACACCGTCGGCGACACGGCCCCGAAGATCGTGGCGCCGTCCGGCGTGATCAACACCGTCCTCCAGGCGGCGCTGAGCCGGCAGGGCGACGCCTACGTCTGGGGCGCGGCCGGTCCCACCCAGTTCGACTGCTCCGGGCTGACCATGTGGGCCTACGCGCACGCCAACATCAGCCTGCCGCACTCCAGTTCGGCCCAGTACCAGCTGGGCACGCCGGTCTCCTCCGGCCAATGGCAACCGGGCGACCTGCTGTTCTTCGGCAGTTCGCCGTCCACCATCCATCACGTGGCGATGTATGTCGGCAACGGAGAGATCGTGCAGGCCCCGACCGAGGGCGTGCCGGTGCAGGTCGTACCGATCTCCGGTGGCGGCAGCGACTACTACGGCGCCAAGCGCATCGTCGGCTGACGCCTTTCCCCAGACGGTCGCGCCTGGTGCCGGGTCCGGCACCAGGC
>DASSAD010000376.1:0-4270 GCA_035685725.1 Amycolatopsis sp.
GAGGTGGCCGCGGTCGGGTTGAACCCCGTCGATATCCAGACGCGGGCCGGCATCGGCGCCGAGCACCACCGGGTCCACCCGCCGATGGTGGCCGGCTGGGATGTCTCCGGGGTGGTGCGGGTGGTCGGCGCGGGTGTCCACGACCTGCGGGCCGGCGACCCGGTGATCGCGATGTCCGCGCAGCCGGCCACCGGCGTGGGCACGGCCGCTCAGTTCGTCGCCCTCAAGCGGGACATCGTCGGCCACGCGCCGGTGTCACTCCCGTTGCCGCACGCGGCCGCACTACCGCTGGCGGGGCTGACCGCCGAGCAGGCACTGGGCAAGGCGGGGCCGGCGTCCGGGCGGACGTTGCTGGTCATCGGGGCGGCCGGCGCCGTCGGTGGCGTGGCGGCGCAGCTGGCCCGGCGGGACGGCTGGCGTGTGCTGGGCGTAGGACGGCGGGGCGACACGGATGCGATCCGCGCGGTGGGCGCCGAGGAGACCTTCGCCGGCCTGCACGAGGTCCCGGCCGAAGTGGCCGACGTGGTGCTGGACACCGCGGGCGTGCCCGAGGCGATCTCCTCGGTCCGCGACGGCGGCGTCTTCCTCACGATCACGCCGCGCGCGGTTCCGGAGGCGGAGCGAGGCGTCGAAGTCATCGTCTCGTTCGTGGAGCAGGACGGGCCCGCGCTGACCCGGCTGTCCCAACTCGTCGACCGCGAGGAGTTGACGGTCCGCGTCGCGCGCGATTACCGCTTCGATGACGCCGCCAAGGCACACGAGGACTTCGGCGCGGGCGGGGTGCGCGGCAAGATCCTGCTCATCCCACCCGCCGTGGACGATCAGGAAGCGCTCGCGTAGCGCAGCCGGGCGACGATCGGAGCGGTGTCGGTGTCGAAGGAAGCACTGTCCAGTGCCTCGGCCAGTTCCCGCCGGAAAGTCGGGATGGCCGCCGCGACCGCCTCGCGGCCGGCGTCGGAGATCCTCCCGAACACCCCGCGCCGGTCTTCCGCGCAGATGCAGCGCTCCACCCAGCCTTCCCGCTGCAACCGGTCGATGAGCCGGCTGACCGACGACTGGTTGAGACCGACGGCATCGGCGATCGACTGCATCCGGAGGCTGCCCTCTTCGGCCTCGGACAGCGCCGAGAGCGCGGTGTACTCCGTGAGCGTGAGCCGGTGCTCGCGCTGGAGGGCCTTCTCCACGGCGTCCTCGACCTGCGAGACCAACAGGGTGAGCCGCCGCCAGGTCTCGAGGTCGTCGTTCTTGCGTCGACGGGTCGCGGCCACCGGTCACCTCCGCTCGTATCCCGCACTGTCGCGGACACCACTACTTGCACAATCATACATTCGGATCTGCGAGGACACTGTGACACTTCCCCTCTTCGCGTTGATGCTGTGCGTGTTCAGCGTCGGCACCGCCGAGTACGTGATCTCCGGCATCCTGCCCGCGCTCGCCGGTGACCTCGGCGTGTCGATCCCCCAGGCCGGCATGCTGATCACCGCCTACGCGCTCGCCGTCGTCATCGGCGGACCCATCCTGACCATCGCCACCACGCGGATCGACCGGCGTCGGCTGATGGTCTGGCTCATGGTGCTGTTCGTCGCGGGCAACCTGCTCGCGTTCGTCGCGCCCGACTACTGGGTGCTGCTGGTCGCCCGGGTGGTGAGCGCGCTGACCCATTCGACGTTCTTCGCGGTGGCGATCGTCGTCGCCGGCACACTGGCCGAGCCCGGCAAGCAGGCGTCGGCGCTGGCCAAGGTGGCGCTGGGGCTCAACCTCGCCACGGTGCTCGGTGTGCCACTGGGCACGATGATCGGCCAGCAGTTCGGCTGGCGCGCGACCTTCCTGACGGTCGCGGTGGTCAGCGCGGTCGCGACCGGGCTGGTGTTGGCCGCGGTACGGGTGCCCGCCGCCGAGCGGCCCGCGTCCGCCGGCGCCGAGCTGAAGGTGTTCGGCAAGCGTGACGTGCAGCTGGCCATCCTGATGACCGCGCTGAGCCAAGCCGGGGTGTTCACCGTCTTCACCTACATCGCACCGCTGCTCACCCAGGTCACCGGCTACACCGAGTCCGCGATCACGGTACTGCTGCTGGTGTTCGGCGTCGGCTCGGTCGTGGGCAACATGGTGGGAGGCCGACTCGCGGACCGCTCGCTCATGCGGTCGCTGGCTTGGCTGCTCACCGCGCTCGCGGTGGTGCTGCTGGTGTTCTACTTCACCGCGGCCAGCGAGCCACTGGCAGCGGTGACCCTGTTCGTCTTCGGTGCGGCCGCGTTCTCGATCATTCCCGGTCTGCAGGCACGGCTGCTCGGTTCCGCGAGCGGGGCACCCACGCTCGCGGTGGCGGTGAACATCTCGGCGTTCCAGATCGCCAACGCGTTCGGGTCGTATCTCGGCGGCCAGGTGATCGGCGCGGGCCTGCCGATCCGCCTGGTGACCGTCGCGGGCGCCGTCGTCACGGTCTGCGGTCTCCTGATGGCGGTCTACACCATCCGGCGCGACCGCTCGAAGGCTCAGGCGATGACCGCCGAAACGGCCACCTGACCGGCGCGACACGCGTGACCGGCGGGGTGCCTCCCCGCCGGTCACCGAAGGTCAGCGGATCGTCTCCGCGGCGGGGTCGATGACCTTGTCGGCCAACGTCCCCAACAGTTCCAGCTCCTGCTCGACCGGACGACGGCGGCGTTGATCGCCGGTGTCGGTGTCGACGACGACATACTCGGCGCCGAGCTCCGCCAGCGCGTCGAAGTCCCGGCGGAGCTGCGCCACCGTGCCCTGCCCGGCGGACCGCAGGTGCTCCGGCAGCGGAGTTTCGGTGATCTCCAACGCGATGCGCGGGCAGAACGCCGGACGCGGGCGGTCGAACGAGTCGGCGAGGGCGTGCAACGCGCGCAACGCCTGGGGCAGGATCTCCCGCCGCGGCCACAGCGGATGCCAGGCGTCCCCGAAGCGCGCCGTACGGCGCAACGCGGCGACGCCGTTACCGCCCACCCAGACCGGCGGGTGCGGTCGCTGCACCGGCTGTGGGCCCGAGTGGACTCCCTGGAAGCGCACCGTGGGGCCCGTGAAGCCGGCGATCTCGTTGTGCCACAGCTCCAGCAGTGCCGCCAGGTACTCGTCGGTCAGCGCGCCCCTGCGCTGGAACGGCACGTCCAGCGCTTCGAACGCCAGCCGGGTCCAGCCCACCCCGACCCCCAGCACGAACCGTCCGCCGCTGAGCTGGTCCAGCGTCGCCGTCATCCGTGCCAGCAGCAGCGGATGACGGTGCGGGGTGATCACCACTCCGGTACCGAGGCGCAACTTGCGCGTCTGTCCCGCCAACCACGACAGTGTCGTGAAGGGCTCGAAAAACGGCGCCGGAGACCGCGAGTCGGCGTCCTCGGTAAGGGCCACATGGTCGGAGACCAGCAACAGGTGATAACCTAGCTCCTCACACGCCTTCGCCCAGGTCAGCATGATCTCCGGGCTCATCCGCCGGCCGAAGTTGGTCAGGTTCACGCCGAATTTCACGAAGCACTCCCCGCGGTCGAACATGGCCATCGTCGAGCACGACCACGAACCCGCCGCGCTCGCCCCAGATTAGCTTGCATACGCATGCAAGCTTTATTGAGAGGGGTCCACCCGGCGCCGTGGCCCGATCCGGTGACCGGTGCGCTCCGCGGAAACGCGAAGTGTAGGTGCGAGCGGTCAAGAAGTGGATGGAGTTCCCGGACGAGCACGGCGGCGTGCTGTTCGACTCGCAGGAGCGAATGGAGTTGGGGCGACCCGCTACGCTGGCCCACAACTACGATACGCAGCTCCATCCCCACAACAGAATCGAGTCAACCATGACATGGTCGATACCACGAATCACCATCGGCACCGAACGCCGCTTGTTGGAGGGCATGCTCGACCGTAACCGGGCCGAGTTAATCAACACGGTGCGCGGTCTGTCGGAAGCAGAGGCCCGCCGCCGTCTCGTTGCGTCGCGTACTACCCCGATCGGATTACTCAAGCACGCCGCAGTCGCGGAACGGATCTGGTTTCAGCACATTCTGGCAGGCCTGCCCAAAAGCGAATGTGACGGCGGCACGACGTCGGGCGACGCCAGTTTCGCCGTCGACGACAGCGAGACCCTTGCCGACGTGATCGCCGAATTCGAGCGCACCAGCGAGCGTTCCCGCGTGATCGCCGCCGACTTCGACCTCGACGACACCAGGACACACCCCCGCGTCGGCGAAGTCAGCCTGCGGTTCATCTATCTGTTCCTGATCGAGGACTTCGCGCGCCACGCCGGCCACGGCGACATCCT